>CAZBBT010000189.1:0-5164 GCA_964490065.1 uncultured Mesorhizobium sp.
GGCGAGGCCGTTCTGGCCGGCAACATCATCATTCGTCAGCGCGGCACCAAGTGGCACGCCGGCGTCAATGTCGGCATGGGCAAGGACCATACGCTTTTCGCCCTTGAGCAAGGCGCCGTCGCATTTTCGAAAAAAGCCAATGGCCGAACCTATGTGTCGGTAAACCCGATTACCAAAGCCGCGGAGTAGCCGGTTCCGCACCAAGAACACCGGCGCCCCATCTCGGGAACCGGTGTCTGGCCAGGCCAGAAAAGGATCAGGGGAGATGGGTCGCCATCTCCCCTTTTTCATTGCCTGGAGGACTTTGACATGGTTGCCGAAGCGGAAGACAGCGAAGACGAAAGTTTCGTCATCGAGTGCCCGGTGCTCGCCACCGAACGGCTGGTGCTGCGCGCGCCGCAGGAAAGCGACATCGAGCAACTCGTCATGCTGGCCGACAACCGTCACGTCGCCGAGATGCTGGCCCGCATGCCGCATCCCTATGGCGAGGCGGAGGCGCAGGCGTTTCTCGCCATGGCGGCTGCTCCCAAGTCGGGCGTTGCCTACGCGCTGACGACGGCCGGCACCGGCGCCTTCGTCGGCTGCGCCGGGCTGAACGCCACCGATCGCGGCCTCGAACTCGGCTACTGGATCGGCGAACCTTACTGGCGCCGGGGCTATGCCACCGAGGCCGCGCACGCGCTGGTGGATCTCGCCTTCACGCGCTCGACTATCCAGGTGCTGCATGCCTCGTGCCGGGTCATCAATCCGGCCTCGCGGCGCGTCATCCACAAGTGCGGGTTCCAGTATGCCGGCCAGGGCATGCTGAATTCCATCGTCGCCGGCCAGGTGCCGGTCGAGCGCTACCGGCTCGACCGCAAGACCTGGACCAGCCTGCGCAACTGGGTGCATTTCTGAGCCGAGCTTCCCTCCCCTCGCGGGGAGAGAAGCCAGCTTTATCCCAATTCCAGCCACACCGGCTTGTGATCCGAGCCGACCGCCTCCTGATCGACCCAGAGACGCTTGAGGCCGCCGGCCAGCGAGGCGCTGGTGAAAACATAGTCGATGCGCTTGTGGCGGCTGCTGTCCTGCGGCCGCGCCGGATCGACCCAGGTGACGAGATCGTCGCCCGATGCGCCGAGACGCGCGGCGGTATCGACGGCGAGATTGGCGGTCAGCGGCTGGCCGAATTCATGGTCGGGGGCGCCGGCCAGCTCGACATATTCGGGCGAGCCGGCCAGCATGTTGAAGTCGCCCATCAGGACGAAGGCCTCGGGACAGGGCGGCTCCGGCAGGCCGATCTCGGCGAGGCCCGAAAGGCCGCCGCCCTCCAGCGGGTAATTGAGGATGCGCTCGCGCAGGAAACGTATCTGGGCAAGCCGTTCGGTGGGACCGCGATGATCGAGATGGGTGGAATAGAACCGGATAAAGCCAAGCGGCGTCTCGACAAGCGCTTCGATCGCGCCGCGCTGGAAGTTCATGGCCTCGTAGCTGCGGTTGCGCGGCAGCAGGAGGTTGCGCGACAGATGGATCGGCGTTTTCGACAACACCATGTTGCCGAACTGGAACATCCTTGTCTCGGCGTGGCCGTCCTTCGCGACAGAGCCGATATTGGCCTCGAAGTTCGGGCCGTAGACGGCAAAATAATCGGGCAGCGCCTCGGTCAGCTCCGCCACCATGTCGCGCCCGCCATTGCGGGGATTGTTGCGGCAGACCTCCTGCAGCGCGATCACGTCGGCACCGCGCACCGCCTCGGCGATGCGGCCGCTGTCGTAGCGGCTGTCGAGCCCGGTGCCGTACTGGATGTTGTAAGTCACCAGCCGCATTGCGATATCTCCTTGTCTTCCGGTCAAATCACCGACCGGCGCTCTCGCCCTTGGTCTCGGCATGGGTTAGAGCAAATCCGACGCTCCTTAGCAGCAGAACGCGAACAGACACATGAAATTTCTCGATCAGGCCAAGGTCCATATCCGCTCCGGCGACGGCGGCGCGGGCTCCGTGTCGTTCCGACGCGAGAAGTTCATCGAGTTCGGCGGTCCGGACGGCGGCGACGGCGGGCGTGGCGGCGATGTCTGGGCGGAAGCGGTGAACGGGTTGAACACGCTGATCGACTACCGCTACCAGCAGCATTTCAAGGCCAAGACCGGCGTCCACGGCATGGGCCGCAACATGACCGGCGCCAAGGGCGCCGACGTCACTTTGAAAGTGCCGGCTGGCACGCAGATCTATGCCGAGGACAACGAGACGCTGATTTGCGACCTGACCGAGGTTGGCCAGCGCTTCCTTCTCGCGAAAGGGGGCAATGGCGGCTTCGGCAACCAGCATTTCAAGACCTCGACCAATCAGGCGCCGCGCCGCGCCAACCCCGGCCAGCCGGGCGAGGAAATGAGCATCTGGCTGAGGCTCAAGCTGATCGCCGACGCCGGCCTTGTCGGACTGCCCAATGCCGGCAAGTCGACCTTTTTGGCCTCGGTGACGGCGGCGAAGCCGAAGATCGCCGACTATCCCTTCACCACGCTGCATCCGGGGCTTGGGGTGGCGCGCATCGCTGCGCGCGAGTTCGTCATCGCCGATATTACCGGCCACATCGAGGGCGCGCAAGAGGGGGTCGGAATCGGCGACCGGTTCCTCGGCCATGTCGAACGCACGCGGGTGCTTTTGCACCTGGTTTCGGCGCAGGAGGAAAATCCCGGCAAGACGTACAAGACCGTGCGCGGCGAACTTGAGGCCTATGGCCACGGACTGGCGGAAAAACCGGAAATCGTCGCGCTCAGCCAGGTCGATACGCTCGACGCCGATCAGCTCAAGAAGAAGGCGGCGGCACTGAAGAAGGCCGCCGGCCGCGTGCCGCTGCTGCTCTCGGCGGTTACCCGCGAGGGTGTCGAAGCGGTGCTGCGCGCGCTGATTTCGGTGGTGGAGGAAGCGCGGCAGAGCGACGCGGAAAAGACTGCCGCCGTCGATCCGCGCTGGCAGTCTAGCGAGTAGACTGATTGATGTTTTTACTCCGTCGCGCCCCCCTCTGTCCTGCCGGACATCTCCCCCACATGGGGGGAGATTGGCAGTTCTGGCCTCTCCGCTTCCTCTGCGAGCTGGGAGATTGGCGAAAGCCGGCTCGACTGTTGATCTCCCCCCGTGTGGGGGAGATGTCCGGCAGGACAGAGGGAGGCGACGTAGAGCGCTACCTTGGCCGGGAGGGCATTCGTCGATGACCTCCCTTTCACTCAAAAATTACCGCCGCATCACGGTAAAGATCGGCTCGGCGCTGCTGGTCGATCGCTCCACCGGCCTCAAGCGCGACTGGCTGGAGTCGCTCGCTTCCGATATCGGCCGCCTCACACAGGATGGCGCTGAAATCCTCGTCGTCTCCTCCGGAGCCATCGCGCTCGGCCGCACCATCCTCGGCTTGGGCAAAAGGGCTCTGAAGCTGGAGGAAAGCCAGGCCGCCGCCGCGGTCGGCCAGATCGCGCTCGCCGGTGCGTGGTCGGACGCGCTTTCCCGCAACGGGTTGAAGTCGGGGCAGATCCTGCTCACCCTCGGCGACACGGAAGAGCGCCGCCGCTATCTCAACGCGCGCGCCACGATCTCGACGCTTACCAAGATGAAGGCGGTGCCGGTCATCAACGAGAACGACACGGTCGCGACCTCGGAAATCCGCTATGGCGACAACGATCGGCTGGCGGCGCGCGTCGCCACCATGATGGGCGCGGACCTGCTTGTCCTGCTCTCCGACATAGACGGGCTCTACACGGCGCCGCCCGCACGCGATCCGCGGGCGAAATTCCTGCCGGTGGTCGAGCGCATCACGCCCGAGATCGAGGCGATGGCGGGGGGTGCCGCGTCGGAGCTTTCGCGCGGCGGCATGCGCACCAAGATCGACGCCGGCAAGATCGCGGTGACCGCCGGCACCGCCATGATCATCACCGCCGGCAGCCGCATGAACCCGCTCTCGGCCATCGAGCGCGGCGAGCGTTTTACCCTGTTCAAGCCGAGCGCGCATCCTGTCAAGGGCTACAAGACCTGGATCGCCGGCCAACTCGAGCCGGCCGGCCGGCTGACCGTCGACGACGGCGCTGTCAAGGCGTTGCTATCGGGCAAATCGCTGCTGCCGGCAGGGATAAAGCTGGTCAGCGGCAATTTTTCGCGCGGCGATACGGTCGCGATCCTGTCGCCGGAAGGGCGCGAGGTCGCCCGCGGGCTGGTTGCCTACGATGCCGGCGACGCGTTAAGGATCGCGGGCCTGAAAACGGCCGAGATCGAGACTGTGCTCGGCTACGAGGCGCGCTCGGCGATGATCCATCGCGACGACCTTGTGGTGAGCCATGCCGAAGCGGCGAGCGGAGAATGAACCATGCTGAAGCTGCATGAAGGGTCCGCGAACGACACCGTGGCGCTGATGGCCGATCTGGGCCGGCGCGCGCGCGCCGCCGCACGGCCGCTGGCCATCGCCTCGACGGAAAAGAAGAACAAGGCGCTGGCGGCCATGGCCGACGCCATCGAGCGCAAGGAAGCAAAAATCCTGGACGCCAATGCGATCGACATCCGCAACGGCGAAGAGGCAAAACTGTCGCCGGCCTTCATGGACCGGCTGAAGCTGACGCCGGCGCGCATCCGCGCCATGGCCGACGGCATCCGCGAGATCGCCGCGCTGCCGGATCCGGTCGGCACGGTGATCGCCCAATGGGACCGGCCGAACGGCCTCTCCATCGAGCGCGTGCGCACGCCGCTCGGCGTCGTCGGCGTCATTTACGAGAGCCGGCCGAACGTGACGGCCGACGCCGGGGCGCTCTGCCTCAAGGCCGGCAATCCGGTGATCCTGCGCGGCGGCTCGGATTCGATCAATTCGTCGTCGGCCATCCATGCCTGCATGGTCGAGGGGTTGAGGGCGGCGGGTCTGCCCGAGGACGCCATCCAGCTTGTGCCGACCACCGATCGCGCCGCCGTCGGCGAGATGCTGAAGGGGCTTGCCGGCAATCTCGACGTCATCATCCCGCGCGGCGGCCGCAGCCTTGTCGAGCGGGTGCAGAGCGAGGCGCGCGTGCCGGTGTTCGCGCATCT
Organism: uncultured Mesorhizobium sp.; assembly: GCA_964490065.1. GTDB lineage: Bacteria > Pseudomonadota > Alphaproteobacteria > Rhizobiales > Rhizobiaceae > Mesorhizobium. Next base: position 5,035 of record CAZBBT010000189.1, read on the forward strand.
GGAGGGCATCGTCCACGTCTACATCGACAAATCGGCCGGTCTCGAAATGGCGAAAAGAATCGTCGTCAACGCCAAGATGCGCCGCACCGGCATCTGCGGCGCGGCCGAGACGCTGCTGGTCGACCGCGCC
>CAZBBT010000190.1:0-5160 GCA_964490065.1 uncultured Mesorhizobium sp.
GGCGTAGGCGACGCGATCGCCCGGCTTCAGCCAGTCGACGCCCTCGCCCACCTCGATCACCACGCCTGCGCCCTCCCCGCCCGGCACCAGCGGAAAGCCGTTCGGCGCCGGATAGAGACCGGTGCGGAAATAGACGTCGATGAAGTTCAGGCCGATGGCGGTGTGGCGGATCAGCACCTGCCCCGGTCCCGGCCGACCGGGATCGGCCTCCTCGAAGGTCAGGACTTCGGGACCGCCATGGGCGTGGATACGGATCGCTTTGGACATGGATCAGGCTTTCTTCGCGCCGAGTTTGGGAAACAGCTGCATGACGCCGCCGATGAAGAACAGGTAGAGGCCGGTCACCGTGATGCCGACCTTGGTGAAGATGCCGACCTGTTCGCCGAGCACGCCGATCTGGTTGTAGAACTGCGCCATTGCCGATTGCGCCAGCGCCAGCGCGCCGAAGGCGCACCAGAGCAGCGTCATGCCGAGATTGATCGAACGCAGCCGCACCACCCGCACCGGATGGATGAAGTTCATCGGCACGAAGGTGAGGATGCCCGCAATGACCACAATGGCGAACGACGTCCATTGGCCGGGCTCGATGACGAACAGGGTGAAGACCACCATGTTCCACACCACCGGGAAGCCCTTGAAGAAGTTCTCCTTCGTCTTCATGCCGGTGTCGGCATAATAGATGGCGCTCGACACCACGATGATCGCCGCTGACAGGAAGGAAAGCCCCTCGCCCATAAAGCCGCGCTGGTAGAGCGCGAAGGCGGGAATCATCACGTAGGTGACGTAGTCGATGATGTTGTCGAGCAGTTCGCCCGACCATGTCGGCAGGACTTCCTTGACTTCCAGCTTGCGCGCCACTGGCCCGTCTATGCCATCGACGAGCAGCGCCAAGCCCAGCCACCAGAACATCGCCGTCCAGCGCTCCTCGCTAGCCGCGACCAGTGAAAGGAATGCCAGGAACGATCCGGAGGCCGTCAGCAGATGAACCGAGAAGGCGCGCGCCTGCGGCCACGTCACCTTCTTCTTCGGTCGGGGAATGCGGCTGGCGATCTTCTTCGCCGCTCCCTTCGCGGTCGGCTTGGCCATAGTGTTCCTGCTCACGGGGCCGGTGAGCCCGGCCATGCACGGGGGCAAATCAAAACCCTTGTGCGGTTACAGGAAGGCCGGAGGAGCCCGATGGCCGCCAAGCTGATATCCGACATGCGCATTTCCCCCGAATTCAAAAGGACACTAATAGCAGCGGCATCGCCCGCACAAGCGGTATCATTCCAGCCGAAACACCATATCCCGGGCGTTCCTCATCGTGAACGGAGCGAGGACGACGGACGGGCCGAATGGTCGCGTTGAAGGACGCTCTATCGCGCACTATACCCTTCTGGTGACGAGGGTCGAATGACGATCCAAGACGAGACGGACGTGGATGTGAAGATGCCCGGTATATCCGCGAAGATACTGGTCGCCGGCAGCGGCGCCGCCGGACTGATCGCTGCTCTCGGCTTTGCCGCTGCCGGCTTCGAAGTCACGCTTGTCGGGCCGGAACCGGCCAATACCGACAGCCGCACGACAGCGTTGATGAACCCGGCGCTGGCTGTGCTGGACCGACTCGACGTTCTCGACGACATACGCAAGGACGCAGCACCGCTCCGGATGATGCGCATCGTCGATGCAACCCGGCGTCTGGTCCGCAGCCCGGCGGTCACGTTCCGCGCCAGCGAGATCGGCGAGGAGCAGTTCGGCCTGAATATCCCGAATGCGGTGTTGATCCCCACCTTGGTGGATGCGGTTCGCACACGCGTAGAGATCGACTGGCGCAGGACGATGGTTTTGGCATGGGCGCTGGGCTCCGGCGAAGCCGTCGCAACTCTGGCCGATGGGGAAACGGCTTCGGCCGCGCTTGTCGTGGCCGCCGACGGCCGTTTGTCCCCGGCGCGGGAAGCGGCGGGGATTTCAGCCCGCGTGCATACCTATCCGCAGTCTGCGCTGGTGCTCAATTTTTCCCATCGCAGCGATCACGGATTCACCTCGACCGAGTTCCATACCGAGACCGGGCCGTTCACGCAGGTGCCCCTTCCCGGCGGCCATCGCTCAAGCCTCGTCTGGGTGCTCAAGCCCGAGACCGCGGAGGAACTTGTCACGATGGACGACGCCACGCTGTCGATGCGCGTCGAAGAGCAGATGCAATCCATGCTTGGCCGCGTGACGGTGGAGCCCGGACGGCAGGTTTATCCACTTTCGGCATCATCGTCGTTCCGCTTCGCGAAGAACCGCGTCGCGCTGGTCGGCGAGGCCGCGCATGTCTTTCCACCGATCGGCGCACAGGGCTTGAACCTTGGCATAAGGGATATCGACGATCTCATTCGAATCGCTTCGGAAAATCGAGAGGATCCCGGTTCACCGAAGGCGCTTGCCGCCTATGATTTCAAGCGCCGGCCGGACATCATGGCGCGCAGCGGTGCGGTCAACCTGCTCAACAGGTCCTTGCTGTCGGACATGCTACCGGCGCAACTGGCACGCGGCGCCGGGCTCGGCGTGCTCGGTACGTTCGCGCCATTGCGCGCCTTCTTCATGCGCGAGGGACTGCGGCCTGGCAGCGGTTTCTCGGCAGTTGCCGGCGGTCTAAGGGAACAGGTCCGGCGGTAGCATACCGCTGCGGATCATGTAGAGCAGCCCGGTGACGGTCACCACCGACAGGCAGGTGGTAATGAGGACGCTGGCCGAGGCTCGCTGCACCCACACCTCATATTGCTGTGCGATGACGAACACGTTGGTCGCCGTCGGCAGTGCCGCCAGAAGCACGGCGGAAAAGGTCCAGACCGGCGAGAAATTGCCGATCCACGAGAGCACAACATAGCAAAGCAGCGGGTGGACCACGAGTTTCAGCATGGCGATCGGCGCCATCTCCGCCGGCACGCGCTTCAGTGGCCTGAGGGCCAGTGTCACGCCCATGGCGAAAAGCGCACAGGGCGCGGCGGCGCTCGACAGATAGGCGAGCAGCCGCTCGACCGGCACCGGCGGCCGGATCTCCGCATAGGCGGCAGCAACGCCGATGGCCGTGGCGATGATGAAGGGATGCAGAACGATGCGCTTGACGACGCCCAGGACAAGCTGCGGCAGCGCGCTTTTGTCGTCGCCGGAAATCGCCATCATCATGGGAGCGACGGCGAAATGGATGATATTTTCGAAACAGAAGATCAGCGCCACCGGCACGGCCGCCTCTTCGCCGAAGGCAAGCAGCGCAAGCCCCGGCCCCATGTAGCCGATATTGCCGTAGGCAGCGGACAGCGCCTTGATCGTCGCCTCGGCAATGCCGCCGCGCGCGACCAGAATCGAGCCGACGAACATGATCGAAAAGACGATGTAGGTGGAGACGACGGAACCGAGGATGAAGCCCCATTCCGTCAGTTTCTCGAACGGAGTCTTGGCCAGAAGCTGAAAGAAAAGCGCCGGCAGCGCGACGTAGATGATGAAGGTGTTCATCCAGCCGAGCGCTTCCAGCGGCTGGCGGGTGATGCGTGCCACCACGAAGCCGATGAAGATCAGGCCGAAGAAGGGAAGAACGAGACCGACGACGTCCGACATGCGCCTCAACGATACGGGAATGAACGAAATCCGGCGCTAACCCGTTGCCTGCCACGGCGTCAAGCGGCACGGGATTGAATTGAAAGCCGCTCTACGCCAGATAAAAGCAAGTGATTGCAGGTGGTAGGTACGATGAAAACAGCCAAATTCTCGATCGGACAGGTGGTGCGCCACCGGCTGTTTCCGTTTCGCGGCATCATTTTCGACGTCGATCCGCAGTTCGCTAACAGCGAGGAATGGTATCAGTCCATTCCAGCCGAGGTGAGGCCGCGCAAGGATCAACCGTTCTACCATTTGCTCGCGGAGAACTCAGAGACCGAGTACGTGGCCTATGTCTCCGAGCAGAATCTGCTGGAAGACGATTCCGATGAGCCGGTGCGTCATCCTCAAATCCGCGAAATGTTCGACAAGCAGCCGGACGGTCGCTACGCGCCGAAACGGCAGCAGCGGCATTGAGCGGCGGCGCTACGCACCGCTATTTGCTCAGCCGTCCTTCTTCGGCGCGGCGACCCTAAGTGACAATTCCCGCAACTGCTGCGGCGTCGCTTGCGAGGGCGCGTTCATCAGCAGGTCATAGGCCTGTTGATTCATCGGGAACATGGTGATCTCGCGCAAGTTCTTCGCGCCGACCAGCAGCATCACCACACGGTCCACGCCGGCCGCCATGCCGCCATGCGGCGGCGCGCCGTACTGGAAGGCGCGGTAGAGGCCGCCGAAGCGCTCTTCCACGGTTTGCCGGTCGAGCCCGACGATCTCGAAGGCTTTGACCATCGTCTCCGGCAGATGGTTGCGGATACCGCCCGAGGCGATCTCGTAGCCGTTGCAGACCATGTCGTACTGGAACGCCTTGATCCCCAGTGGCTCCTCGTTGGTGAGCGCGTCGATGCCACCCTGTGGCATGGAGAACGGATTGTGGCCGAAGTCGATGCGCTTCTCATCCTCGTTCCATTCGTAGAACGGGAAGTCGACGATCCAGCACAGCTCGAACCGGTCGCGATCGACGAGGTTCAGTTCCTCCCCTGCCCGCGTGCGCGCGTCGCCGGCGAACTTCACGAATTTCTTCGGGTCGCCCGCCACGAAGAAGGCGGCGTCGCCGTCCGCCAGGCCAAGCTGCCGGCGCACCGCCTCGGTGCGCTCCTCGCCGATATTCTTGGCGATCGGCCCCGCGCCTTCGAGTTTTTCGCCCTCCTTGCGCCAGAAGATGTAACCCAGCCCCGGCTGACCCTCGCCCTGCGCCCATGAATTCATGCGGTCGCAGAAGGCGCGGGAACCGCCAGTCTTCGCCGGAATGGCCCATACCTCGGCCTTGGCGTCGTTGGCCAGGATGTTGGCGAACACCTTGAAACCCGACCCTCGGAAATGCTCGGACACGTCCTGCATCTCGATCGGGTTGCGCAGGTCCGGCTTGTCAGTGCCGAAGCGGCGCATGGCGTCGTCATAGGCGATGCGCGGAAACTTTTGGGTCACGGGCTTGCCGTCGGCGAAGGTCTCGAACACGCCGCGCATGACCGGTTCCATGGTGGACAGCACGTCGTCCTGCTCGACGAAGCTCATTTCGAGGTCGAGCTGGTAGAATTCGCC
>CAZBBT010000191.1:0-5132 GCA_964490065.1 uncultured Mesorhizobium sp.
CCCCGTGTGGGGAGGGGTTAGGGGTGGGGGTGCGCCGACCTCGTTTATGGCGAGCCGCCATGCCCGCTGATCCAAAACTTCCTCTGGAGTTCGACCTCACCGTCGAGGCCGGAAACTGGCCCGAGGAGGCCGCTCTTGCCGCCCTGGTCGAGCAGGCGATCGCGGCGACCTTCGCCGAACTCGGCCCCGCCCGCACGGGCGAATCCGAACTCGGTGTCGTCTTCACCGACGACGCCCGCATCCGCGAGCTGAACGCCGGCTGGCGTGGCAAGGACAAGGCGACCAACGTACTCTCCTTCCCGGCCTTTCCGGAAACGCAATCCGGCCCGCTGCCGCCCTTGCTCGGCGACATCGTGCTGGCTGCCGAGACGGTGGCAAGCGAAGCGGCCCTGGAAGGCAAGCCGCTCGACAACCATATCAGCCATCTTGTGGTGCATGGCCTGCTCCACCTTCTCGGCTATGACCACGAGGCCGAAACGGAGGCGGAGGAGATGGAAGCGCTGGAACGTCGGATACTGGCGAGGCTTGCCATTCCCGACCCTTATGCGTAACTAAAGCACAAACAATCGAACGACGATGAACGAACAATCAGAGACTGCCGCCCGTTCCGACGCCGGCAGCGCGCCAAAAGCTTCCGAAAAGCCGGAAGACCCTTCCAGTCCGAGTACCATCGCTGGCGGCATGGCCGCCGATCACGCGTCTCCCGGTCCGTCGCTGATCGATCGCGTGCTTGGCCTTTTTCGCCACCGCAATGGCAGCAGCCTGCGTGAGGAAATCGCCGACGCTTTGGCCGAGACGGCTGCCGACGCCGAATCCTTCTCGCCCGGCGAGCGGGCGATGCTCAACAACATCCTGCGGCTGCGCGAAGTCAGGGTCGAGGACGTCATGGTGCCGCGCGCGGACATCGAGGGGGTCGAGATCGGCATCAGGCTCGGCGAGCTGATGGGCCTGTTCGAAAAGTCCGGCCATTCGCGCATGCCCGTCTATGCCGAAACGCTGGACGACCCGCGCGGCATGATCCACATCCGCGACGTGCTCGGCCACATCACCCGGTCCGCCCGCGCCAGGAAGGGCCGGGGACGGAAGGCAACGGCCGCCGCCGCGCTCGACCTCGCCCAGGTCGATCTCAACCGCACCATCGGCGAACTCGGCCTGATCCGGCCGGTGCTGTTCGTGCCGCCCTCGATGCTGGCCTCGGACCTGATGGGCCGGATGCAGGCGGCCCGCACGCAGATGGCGCTGGTCATCGACGAATATGGCGGCACCGACGGGCTCGTCTCGCTGGAGGATATCGTCGAGATGGTCGTCGGCGACATCGAGGACGAGCACGACGACGAGGAGCCGATGGTCACCAAGGCCGGCGACGGTGTCTACATCGTGGACGGCCGTGCCGAGATCGACGAGGTGGCGAAGATGATCGGCGGCAGTTTCGCCGCCGGCGAGCATGGCGAATCGGTCGACACCATCGGCGGCATGATCTTCAACACGCTCGGCCGTGTGCCGGCGCGCGGCGAGGTGGTGCAGGCGATACCAGGCTTCGAGTTCCACGTGCTCGACGCCGACCCGCGCCGCGTCAAGCGCGTGCGCATCGTCGAGACCGACAAGGCCGACCGCCGCCGCCGCATGGTCCGCGCCGAGCAGGCATAGGCTGTATCGTTCAGCGGCTGGTGGCTTCGGCGAACGTATTCAATGCCTTGCTGAGCCGAGCGGACAGATCCGGATCCGCGACGATGCCATCCGCGTCGAGGCCTCGCCCGAGCAGCGGCAGGGTGATCGAAGCTTCCTCCACCAGTTCGGCCGACATGGTGGTGAGGGTCAGCCTGAGCGCGGCATCCGCATGGGTCGCCCGCTGCGAGGCATTGATGACGGCCACCGGCTTGCCCGGAAACTCGAAGCTCGAGACCAGCCAGTCGAGCGCGTTCTTCATGACGCCGGCGACGCCGCGCGCATATTCCGGGCTGCAGATCAAAAGCCCCTGCGCATCGCCGATCGCCTCGCGCAACGCGCGCACCGCCTCCGGCAGGCTTTCCGTATCGATGTCCGGATTGAAATGCGGCAGGTCGGCCAGGCCGCCGAAGATGACGATCTCCATCGGCGGCGGGGCGAGCCGCCGCGCGGCTTGCAAAGCCGAAAGATTGGACGATTGGGCGCGGAGGCTTCCGCACAGGGCGAGGATACGCATTTTCTTGTCCGCTCCGGATTCGGGGGAGCTTATACCGCGTGAATCGATTCGCGCGTTCGCGCCATGTCGGAACACGCTGCGGCATGCGCCAAGCGTGGGAAAATCGGCGGCGAGACCCCGTCATGGTTTGGAAGGCGTGACGCCGCCTGATACATCTTTGTCCGTGATTCGCGGGACTTTTTCGACAAAACCTGGGACGGCTTCATGGAGCGCCTTGCCGGCCGGATAATTCTCACTTGGGGCTGGCGACGGGCATTGGTCGCCTTCCTCGCCGGCGCGCTTCTGGTGCTGGCGCAGGCCCCTTACGATTTTCCCGCCGTCGGCTTCGTCTCGTTTCCTGTTCTGGTCTGGCTGCTCGACGGCGCGACCGGCGACGCCGCCGCGGGGCGGCTCGGCCGGCTGAGACCGGCCTTCGCCGTAGGCTGGTGGTTCGGTTTCGGCTACTTCCTGGCCGGCCTGTGGTGGATCGGCGGCGCGCTACTGGTGGAAGCGGACGAATTCGCCTGGGCGTTGCCTTTCGCCGTCGTCGGCATCCCGCTGATGCTCGCTTTCTTTTACGGATTCGCGACCGTCTTGGCTCGCCTTTTATGGAGCAGCGACATCGGCCGTATCGCGGCGCTTGCCTTCGGCTTTGCCGTTGCCGAATGGCTGCGTGGCTTCGTGCTTACCGGCTTTCCGTGGAATGCGGTCGGCTATGCTGCCATGCCGGTGCCGCTCCTGATGCAAAGCGTTTCGGTCGTCGGCATGGACGGCATGAACACGCTTGCCGTATTCGTCTTCGCACTGCCGGCTCTTCTGGCCGGGCGGCGGCATTTGCGGCTCGGGATCGCTCTGTTCGCCGTGCTGCTCCTGGCCGACCTCGGCTTCGGTTACCTGCGGCTTACGGCGCCTGAGCCCGCCGCTGAGCGCAGCCTGGACGTGCGCATCGTCCAGCCGTCGGTCGACCTTTCCGAGAAATGGGACGCCTCGGTGCGCGACCGCATCTTTTCGACCATGCTGGCGCTGTCTTCCAAGACGCCGGACCTGACCCATGCCGCGCCGCAACTGATCCTGTGGCCGGAGACCTCGGTGCCCTTCCTGTTCACCGAGCGGCCGGAGGCGCTGACCGCGCTTGGCGACATGCTGAAGCCCGGTCAGATGCTGCTTGCCGGCGCGGTGCGAGAGGAAGGCGCATCCGTCTCCGGGGACCGCTACTACAATTCGGTGGTCGCCATCGACGATCAGGGACAGATCGTCGACGCCGTGGACAAGGTCCATCTTGTCCCCTTCGGCGAGTATCTGCCGCTGGCGGGCCTTCTGCGTCGTCTCGGCATCGAGCAGCTCGTTGCCGGACCGATGACCTTCTCCGCCGGCAGCGAAAGGCATCCCCTCGTCGTTCCGGGCGGCGTGCGCGCCGTGCCTTTCATTTGCTATGAGGTTATTTTTCCTGACCTTGTGGCAGTTGACGTAGCGTCAGGTGAGCTTATTGTGAACGTTACCAATGACGCGTGGTTTGGGGACACGCCGGGTCCGTATCAACACTTCAGGCAGGCGCAGGTTCGCGCCGTGGAGAACGGGTTGCCGCTCGTGCGTGCGGCCAACAACGGGATTTCGGCGGTGGTCGATCCGCGCGGCAGGATTGTCGACGCTTTGGCGATCGACGCGCGGGGGGCCATGGACGTGCGGGTGCCGATCGTGAAGCAGGCCGTGATTTCGGCGGGCCAACGCCGCATTAACGGATTCGCGATATTGTTTCTCATGGCCGTGCTGGCGACGGCCTTGAGCGTAAGGCAGCGGCTACCGCTCAATTGACAGGGCGTATATTAGAAACTCATACTGTAGCGCCTGGGTTTTCTCGGAGACGGCTGGTCATTCCGATTGGGGTAATGGCTTTCGGCTCGGTTTGGGCATGAAAGAGAAAAGGCCGTAAAAACGCGGCGAGGGAAAAATGGTAGAAGAAAACAAGAAAAAGCCGAACCCGATAGACATCCATGTCGGCAGCCGCATCCGACTTCGCCGTAACATGCTGGGTATGAGCCAGGAGAAGCTGGGCGAGAATCTGGGGATCACGTTCCAGCAGATCCAGAAATACGAGAAAGGCACCAACCGGGTCGGCGCCAGCCGTCTGCAGGCGATCGCTTCCATCCTCGGGGTTCCGGTGGCCTTCTTCTTCGAGGACGCTCCCGGTCAGGAACCGGGCGCGGGACGGGGCTTCGCCGAGGATGCGTCGGCTTCGTTCGCGGTCGAATTCTGCTCCACCACCGAAGGCCTGCAACTCAACCGAGCCTTCGTCAGGATCAGCGACCAGAAGGTGCGTCGCAAGATCATCGATCTGGTGAAGGCGCTTTCCGACGACGGCGTCGAGTAGCTCACCTTCGCGCCAAGGGCGTATTTTTGCGGGCGAGCGACGGTCCGTGTCGGGGAAATTTTCTCCCGGAATCCTTCGCGCTTTGACATGTCGTGCTCCGCAATCGGCTTGACGAAGCCTGTCGGGCGCCGGTAACACGTGGCCCGCTTGGTCGGCAACCTGTCGGCCTGCTTTCAAGTGGGGACACCCGTGACGCGCCAGAACTATCTCTTCACCTCGGAATCGGTTTCCGAAGGTCATCCCGACAAGGTCTGTGACCGCATTTCCGACGAGATCGTCGATCTGGTCTACCGCGAAGCCCGCAAGACCGGCATGGATCCCTGGAAGGTCCGCGTCGCCTGCGAAACGCTGGCAACCACCAACCGCGTCGTCATCGCCGGCGAGGTCCGCGTTCCCGAGACGCTGCTGAAGAAGGACAAGGCCGGTAAAGTGATCGTGGACGGCTCGGGGCATCCGGTCGTCAATCCCTCGAAGTTCAAGTCGGCGGCGCGCAAGGCGATCCGCGACATCGGCTACGAGCAGAACGGATTCCACTGGAAGACCGCCAAGATCGACGTGCTGCTGCACGGCCAGTCGCCCGACATCGGCCAGGGTGTCGACAAT
>CAZBBT010000192.1:0-5061 GCA_964490065.1 uncultured Mesorhizobium sp.
AGCCGCTTCTCGATATCCTCATGGCTGAGTTCCAGCCGGTAGCGGCTGCGGAACGGCACGTCGCCGATGTCGGCCACCTTGAGTTCGTAGGTCGGTGCGCAGTCGAGCACATGGTTGTAGGGGCCGATGCGCTCGATGGCGCGCAGCGCACGCGGCCCGAAGCGGGAGCCGGTGCGGTTGGTGACGCCGAGGTCCATCGGCACGCCGACCATTGCCACCTGCAGATCGCCGAAATCCGGGGCCTCCGCGGCGATCTCGCGATAGGGCGCGGCAAGGAAGGTCGGGATGCCCGAATAGGGCGCGACGCGGGTGCCGCCCTTCGAGAATATCTTGTCGGCGACGCGGCGGAATTTCGGATCGAACAATTCGCCGCCATGGCTCTCGCCATATCTGGCGCGCAGGGCGTCGAGCTTCGACTGGTTGAAATCCATTTCGCTCCTCCATGCGGGGCCGTCGCCGCCCGATGCCGGGCGAGCGGGGCTCTTTGCGCCTGTGATCCCGTCTTTTATGCTTGTGGGCAGGGATTTTCGGAGAGAGCAAATAGAAAATCAATTGATATTGTTATAGCTGGCCATGTGAGAAAATCTCACATTCCGGCTGGGGACTGCCCATGACCAAGCGCCTGCCACCGCTCAATCCGCTGCGTGCCTTCGAGGCGACCGCAAGGCATGGCTCGTTGAGCAAGGCCGCCGACGAACTGAACGTCACCCACGGCGCCGTCAGCCATCAGATCAAGGCGCTGGAGCAGTCGCTCGGGATAAAGCTGTTCGAGCGGGTGGGGCAGCGGCTGAAGCCGACACCGCACGGCGCCGAGTTGCTGCCGGCGGTGTCGGCGGCCTTCGACGGCATCGCCGCCGCCACGCAGCGGCTCACCCGCCCGGCTTCGAGCGGCGTGCTCTCGCTGTCCTGCGTGCCGGCGCTGCTGTCGCTGTGGCTGATCCCGCGGCTCGGTGCCTTCATCACGCAATATCCCGACATCCGCCTGCGGCTGACCGGTTCGAACGATCCGGCCAACATCCGCTCGCCCGAACTCGATCTCTGCCTGCTCTACGGCGACGGCTCCTGGACCGATTGCTGGATACGCAAATGGTCGGGCTTGGAACTCTTCCCGGTCGTCAGCCCGACCCTGCTCAACAACCGGCCCTTGCGCTCGGTCCGCGATCTCGCCGGCCATGTGCTGCTACATGGCGATGACGGCCGCGAATGGCACACCTGGCTGGCGGCCGCAGACGCACTCGACCTGGAGCGCGGCCGTCGGCACCATTTCGATGATGCGCATCTCTCGATCGAGGCGGCGCTGCACGGCCATGGCGTCGCGCTGGGCGACACCGTCACCGCCAGCGGCCTGCTTTCGCGCGGCCAACTGGTCGCGCCTTTCGGCCTCACGGTGCCGGCGGTGGACGATTTCTATGTGGTATGCCGCAACGAGATGAAGTCGGCGCCGATCGTGCGCGTGTTCATGGACTGGCTGTTCGCCGAAAAGGCCGAAGCCGACAGGAGCCGCGATGCGCTGTCCAGCGGTCGCCTCGGGATTCGAAGGCGGCGGTCCGCAACGATCGGGTGACGGAACGGCGCGAAAACCTGGCCGCGCCGACGCGCCGTTTTCTTTCTGGTCCAGGGCCAAACCGGGCAGCGTTTTTTGCAATTCGATGCTAGAAGGCCTGTCGCAATTGCCTGATCAGCCACTCCGACCCGGGGCCGGACCGCATGACCAAGACCGACATCGCACGGCGTGTCTATAACCATACGTGGAAGCTCGATCCGATCGTGCGCAGCCTGCTCGATACGGATTTCTACAAGCTTCTGATGCTGCAGATGATCTGGGGCATGTATCCCAAGGTCGACGCCACCTTCTCGCTGATCAACCGCAGCCCGGTCCGGCTCGCCGACGAGATCGACGAAGGCGAGTTGCGCGAGCAGCTCGACCATGCCCGCACGCTGCGCTTCTCCAAGAAGGAGATGATCTGGCTGGGTGGCAACACCTTCTATGGCCGCAAGCAGATATTCGAGCCGGAGTTTCTCGCCTGGCTGGAGGATTTTCACCTGCCCGACTACCATCTGGAAAAGCGCGGCGGCCAGTACGAGCTGACCTTCTCCGGGCCGTGGATGTACACCACGCTGTGGGAAATCCCGGCGCTCGCCATCATCAACGAATTGCGCTCGCGCTCGGCCATGAAGGCTTTCGGGCCGTTCGCGCTCGACGTGCTCTATGCCCGCGCCAAGGCCAAGATGTGGGACAAGACCGAGCGCCTGAAGAAACTGCCCGAAATCAACATCTCCGATTTCGGCACCCGCCGCCGCCACTCTTTCCTGTGGCAGCGCTGGTGCGTCGAGGCGCTGAAGGAGGGCATCGGCGCGGCCTTCACCGGCACGTCCAACGTCAAGCTGGCGATGGATACCGACCTCGAGGCGCTGGGCACCAACGCCCACGAACTGCCCATGGTGCTGGCGGCCCTTGCCGATACGGAAGAGGAACTGAGGGCAGCACCTTACAAGGTGCTGCAGGACTGGCAGCGCTACTATGGCGGCAACCTCCTGATCGTGCTGCCGGACGCGTTCGGGACAGCGGCATTCCTGCGCGACGCACCCGAATGGGTGGCCGACTGGACCGGCTTCCGCCCCGATAGCGCCCCGCCGATCGAGGGCGGCGAGAAGATCGTCGCCTGGTGGCGCAAGATGGGCCGCGACCCGCGGCGCAAGCTGCTGATCTTCTCCGACGGGTTGGAGGTGGATACCATCATCGACACCTACCGGCACTTCGAAGGCAAGGTGCGCATGGCCTTCGGCTGGGGCACCAATTTGACCAATGATTTCGAGGATTGCGCGCCGACGCCGACCGACCGGCTCAACGCCATCTCGCTGGTCTGCAAGGTCACCGAGGCCAATGGCCGCCCCGCGGTGAAGCTTTCCGACAATCCGGAAAAGGCCACCGGCGACCCGAAGGAGATCAAGCGCTATCTCCGCGTCTTCGGCGAGGAAGACCGGGTGAGACAGTTGGTGAAGGTGTAGTTTCACGGCCGAAGAAGCGCTGCCGTTACAAGCATAGACATGAATGGCTGGCGCACATCCCCCTCTGTCCTGCCGGACATCTCCCCTCCAAGGGAGGAGATCAGCCTTCCTTCCGGCTTATGCCAATCGAGGGGGAGATGCCCGGCAGGCAGAGGGGTGCGAGCGTAAAATGCAAAGCCTTCACCGCTTGACCCGCCATGCCGTAACGCGCTTGCGGGACGCTTGGCCGAGACAATTCACCTGTCACGCAAACCCGGTCACCCCTCGCCACATGCCTGTCCGGGGCACCCCGCTTTGCCCTGCCGGGCATCTCCCCCCCAAGGAGGGAGATCAGCAATCTCGGTGGATGGCCATCGCACCCGCGCTGGCGGCGGTTGCGTGCGCCACATTGGTTCCCTCCGCAGCCTTCGCCCATGCCTCCGACAATGGCCATGTCCTGCTCCTGCCGACCGGCTATTACCTCGTCGGCGGAGCGTTCGCCGTGGCTGTCTCCTTTCTCGCTCTGGCGCTGCTGCCGCCGAACGCACTGGACCGGATCTGGCGACGCCGGCGGTCGCTGGCTTCCTTCGGGGACGGCCCCCGCACCGCCGTATCGCTGCTTTCCTTTGTCACCCTTGCAATCCTTGTCGCCGCAGGTTTCTGGGGTAGCCGCGATCCGCTCTCCAACCCGCTGCCGCTGACCGTCTGGACCCTGCTCTGGGCGGGCTTCACCCTGCTGCAGGGACTGTTCGGCAACCTCTGGTCCTGGCTCAATCCCTGGTACGGGCCGTGGCGGATCGTTTCGCCGCTTCTCGGCAAGCGGCCCGATTCCGGAAGCCGCCTGCTCTTTCGTCTTAGCCTTTGGCCGGCCTTTTTTCTCTTTCTGGCTTTCGCCTGGTTCGAGCTTATCTATCCCGCGCCTGACGATCCCGCTCGCCTCGCACTCGCAGTGGGTGGCTACTGGCTGTTCAGTTTCGCCGCCATGCTCGCCTTCGGCTACGACCGATGGAGCCGGCGCGGCGAATTCCTGTCCGTGTTCTTCGCCATGGTCGCGCGCTTCGCGCCGCTGGAGCGGAAGGACGGAAAGCTTTTCCTGTGCTGGCCGGGCGCGAAACTCATGGATAGGGCGCCGCTTCCGGCAAGCGGCGTCGCCTTCGTCCTGCTCGCGCTGTCGTCCGTTTCATTCGACGGGCTTGCCAAGACCTTCTTCTGGCTAGGCCTGTTCGGCGTCAACCCGCTGGAATATCCCGGCCGCACGGCGCTGGTCGGCATCGGCACGCTTGGCCTCGTCGCAACTTTCGTCGCGCTTGCCGCCCTGTTCCTGTTCGCTGTTGCCGCAGGACAAGTGCTGGCTGGCAGCGATATTCCGTTCGGCCGCGCCGCCGGCGTGCTGGTGTGGTCGATCGTGCCGATCGCGCTCGCCTACCACATCGCCCACTATCTGACCGCGCTTATGGTCGACGGGCAGTACGCTGCCGCCGCCCTGTCGGATCCGTTCGCGCGCGGCTGGGATCTGTTCGGCACCGCCGGCATGGAGGTTTCGGCGGGCATCGTCGCCGGCGCGCAGTCCGCCTGGTGGCTTTGGAACTGTCAGGCCGGCGCGATTATCGCCGGTCACGTACTGGCCGTTCTGGTCGCCCATTCGCTCGCCTGGCGACTGCATGGCGACGCCACCCGTACCGTGCTCAGCCAGGCACCGCTGACCTTACTCATGATCGCCTATACCGTGTTCGGCCTGTGGCTGCTGGCGACGCCGGCGGCCGGCTGAATTACCCCTGCGGAATGCGCGCTTGTCAGCGCCGGGCTTTGATGATTTAGTTTGTATACATGCAATTTTCGGCTTCGCCGCCGGAGCCTCGGAACTGATCTTTTTCGTTGGTCAACGTCGACAATAAAGGGGAACCGTGATGACTGACCGCAAGGGATTCTTCGACCTTTCCAAACCCACGTTCAGCCGCCGCACGGCGCTGAAGGGGCTGGCCGCCGGCGCCGGCCTGGCGGTGGCGCCAGGCTTCGTGCGCTATGCGCAGGCGCAGTCTTCCGAGCCGATCAGGATCGGCTTCCAGGCGCACC
>CAZBBT010000193.1:0-5010 GCA_964490065.1 uncultured Mesorhizobium sp.
GCGCCGGCAAGGGCGGCGACGACCTGCGAGCCTTCGTCCTGCACCTCGAACCAGCCCTTCTGGAAGGCCGGCTCGGCCTGCACGTTGGGATGCCGGCCGTCGCCCTGGATCGGAGCGATGCGGATGCCGTCGGGCACGATTTCGGTGGTGCGGCCGCCGGTGCCGTCGAGTTCGGCCAGCACTTTTTCACGGGTTGCCTTGAGCGTGTTCACTCTGAGGTCGAGCGGTGGCCGGGCCGCGAGCGCGACGCCTTCCGTCACCCAGTCGTCTCCAAAACTCTGTTCCAGCAGCGGCGCGCACCAGTCGGGGCAATCGGCGCGTATGAGATCCGGTGCGTCGGCAATATGACGCTCCGAGGCCATCGCCAGTTCGTCCGCGCCGAGCTGCGGCGGCGCGAACCTGTCGCCATTGAGCGCGGCGTTGAGCGCCTCAGGCGTCTGGTTCCACTCCAGCAGTAGCGCGCCGAAGGCCTGCGCGCGGGGGGTCTCGTCACCCAGAAGCCAACCGGCGGACCGCCTGCGCCGCAGCGCATCGTAGACGATGTTGCCGATCGCCGCCCGGTCGCCGCCGCCGGCGAAGCGGTGCGAGAGGCCCCAGTCGCGCAAAGCATCGGCGACGGGACGATGCCGCCGGGAGATGTCTTCCAGCACTTCGATGGCTGCCGCCAGCCGTCCGCCCAGTCGCATTGTCCCTGCCGTCGTCGTTGAATTGGCCTGCTCTAGACGCCGCGGCTGGACTTCACAAGCACGCTGTCTGGCGCAGGACGCCTGCTTTGCAACTTTCAGGCGCAGGCATACTCTCTCGTTCGTGATTCGCGGCGCGAAAACGGCGGACCGGCGGATCGATACGAGGAGAGGGCAATGAAATCGTATCTTGCGGAAGTTCTCGGCACATTCCTGTTGGTGTTCATCGGCTGCGCGGCAATCGTGACGGGCGGCCTTGGCGGTGCGCTGCCGCTCGGCCAGATCGGCATCGGTCTGGCGTTCGGCCTGGGTCTCGTCGCGGCGGCCTATGCCATCGGCCCGATCTCGGGCGCGCATCTCAATCCGGCGGTGACGCTGGGTTTCTTCCTCGCCGGCCGGCTGCCGGCGAAGGACGTCATCCCCTACTGGATCGCGCAGATCGTCGGCGCGATTCTCGCCACCGTGGCGCTCTGGATCATGGTTGCCGGCAAGGTCGGCGACCCGGTGACGAATTTCGGCGCGACGACGTGGGACGCGACCAAATGGGGCACCTCCTCGGTGTTCCTGACCGAGGTGATCGCCACCTTCACCTTCGTCATCGTCATCCTGGCCTCGACCAGCGCCAAGCACATGAACATGCTTGCCGGCCTGATCATCGGCCTGACGCTGGCGGCGCTGCATCTCGGCTTCATCCCGGTGTCGGGCAATTCGCTCAACCCGGCGCGCTCAATCGGTCCGAACCTGTTCTCGGGCAGCGTCGCGATCGGCCAGTTGTGGCTCTACATCCTCGCTCCGCTGATCGGCGGCGCCATCGCCGGCGTGGTCGCCAAGACCGGCGTGTTCGAAAAGGATTGAGCCGGACTGTCGACCGAAACGGAAAGGGCTCCTTGGGGGCCCTTTTTGTTATCGGACGTCGCCTTTGGCGCTGGTTTTCAGCTCGCAGCCGAAACCTTGTCATCGCCGGCGCGCAGCAGCATGCCGAACAGGTCGCGCGGCTCGTCGGGGTCGGCGAGCAGGTCGAGTTCCTCGTAGAGGCCGGTTTCCGGCAGCCGGTCGCGGACATAGCGCAGCGCCGAAAAATCCTCGGTGGCGAAGCCGACCGAGTCGAACAGCGTGATCTGTTTTTCGTTGGTGCGCCCGGCGGCCTTGCCGGTCATCACCTGCCAGAGTTCGGTCACCGGATGGTCCTGCGCAAGCTGCTGGATCTCGCCTTCGACACGCGTCTGCGGCGGGAATTCCACGAAGATGTCCGAGCGCAGCAATATGTCCTTGTGCAACTCGGTCTTGCCGGGACAGTCGCCGCCCACCGCGTTGATATGAACGCCCGAGCCCACCATGTTGTCGGTCAGGATGGTGGCGTACTGCTTGTCGGCGGTCACGGTCGTGATGATGTCGACGCCTTCCACGGCGTCCTGTCCCGTCGAACAGATGGTGATGTCGAAACCCATGCCGGCAAGATTCTTCGCGCACTTTTCCGATGCCGAGCGGTCCAGGTCGTAGAGCCGCAGGCGGTCAATTCCGAGCAGCGCCTTGAAGGCGATCGCCTGGAACTCCGACTGCGCGCCGTTGCCGATGACGGCCATAGCCCGTGCGCCCTTCGGCGCCAGGTATTTGGCGGCGACGGCGGAGGTTGCGGCGGTGCGCAGCGCGGTGAGGATGGTCATCTCGGTCAGCAGCATCGGATAGCCATTGCCGACGTCCGCCAACATGCCGAAGGCGGTGACGGTCTGCCGGCCCTCGCGCATGTTCTTCGGATGGCCGTTGACGTACTTGAAGCCGTACAGGCTGCCGTCGCTGGTCGGCATCAGCTCGATGACGCCGTCATGGCTGTGCGAGGCGATGCGCGGCGTCTTGTCGAACAGCTCCCAGCGGCGGAAATCCTCCTCGATGTAGCCGGCGAGTTCGGTGAGGAAGCGCTCGACGCCGATGGCAAGCACCAGCTTCATCATGGAATCGACGCTGACGAAGGGGACGATGGCGAGGCGGGAAGGCTGGGTCACGGTCAAAGGCTCCCGGAATGGCTGCGGGTCGGGCGGTCCATGATGCGGCGGCCCATCAGGCTCGCCGTCAGATCGACCATCAGGGTGGCGGTGCGGCCGCGCTCGTCGAGGAAAGGATTGAGCTCAACCAGGTCGAGGCTGGAGACCAGCCCGCTGTCGGACAGCATCTCCATGGTCAGATGCGCCTCGCGGAAGGTGGCGCCGCCCGGCACCGTGGTGCCGACGGCCGGCGCGATCGACGGGTCGAGGAAATCGACGTCGAGGCTGACATGCAGCAGGCCGTCCTCGTCGGCAACGCGCTTCAGGAAGGCGCGCAGCAGCGGCGCGATGCCGTGCTCGTCGATGGCGCGCATGTCGTGCACGGTGACGCCCGCCTCGCCGAGCGCCCGGCGCTCCGCCGGATCGACGCTACGCAGGCCGAGCGTGCAGATGCGCGACGGATCGACAGCGACCGGCAGTTCTGGGAAGACGCCGGCGAAGCCGGGACGACCGCTGGCATAGGCCAGCGGCACGCCATGCAGATTGCCGCTGGCGGTGGTGTCCAGCGTATGGAAATCCGGATGCGCGTCGAGCCACAGCACGAAGAGCGGCCGGCCGGTCTCGCGCGCCCGGCGGGCGACGCCGGACAGCGTGCCGGCCGAGATCGAATGGTCGCCGCCGAGGAAGATCGGCATGGCGTCGCGGCCGGCTTCGTAGGCGGCCTCGGCGATGGCGGAAGTCCAGGCGACGATCTCGGGCAGCGCCTTCAGCGCCAGATTGCCGTGCGACACGTTCCGCATGGCGACCGGCTGCACGGTGCCCAGGTCCTCGACCTCATGGCCGAGGTCGGTCAGCGTCGTGACCAGCCCGGCGGTGCGCAGCGCGCTCGGCCCCATCTCGCAGCCCAGCCGGCCCGCGCCGTCCTGCACCGGCGCACCCAGGATCCTGCATCGCATGAAGGTTCTCCCTCGAAGCTTTGCGCGAGTTAAGCCTTGAATGCCGGCGGAATGAACAGGCTGAATTGGCAAATATTCGTGATTGCCTTATCAATATGGCAGGATCGTTTCTCGAAATGGCAGAACCATGGACGTGCTCGATGAAAGGCTGGTGACGCTGCTGCGCCACGACGGGCGCCGGTCGATATCGGATCTGGCGGTCGATCTCGGCGTCTCCCGCGCCACGGTCCGCGCGCGCATGGAACGGCTGGAGCGCCGGGGCGATATACTGGGCTACACGGTCATCCTGCGCGCCGACGCGCTGGAGCAGCGCGTGCGCGGCATCACCATGATCGAGGTCGAGGGCCATGCCGCTGACCGGGTGGTGCGGGCGCTGGGCGGCTTTCCGGAGATTTCGGCGATCCACACCACCAACGGCCGCTGGGACCTCGTCGTGGAGTTGAACACCGACACGCTGACGCAGTTCGACGCCGTGCTGCGCAAGATGCGGCTGATCCAGGGCATCACCGGCAGCGAGACGACGCTGCTGCTCGCCACGCCGCGATCGACAAGGGCTAGGTTGTAGGGACGCAATAGGAACCTTCGCTGGCGAAGCGATGGACTGGTTTTGCGGGAATTATGGCCCACTTGTGCAGGACGGCGGATCGGCGGCCTTCATTTCCGTCATTCCGCTGCGCGGCCCCGGAATGACGGCCGCAGGGGACCATCTTCAGTCTTCGACTGTCCACGCGACCTACGCCGTCTTCTCTTCCGCCAGCCCCAACTCCTCGCTCATTGCCGCGCGCATGATGAATTTCTGCGCCTTGCCGGTCACCGTCAGCGGCAGCGTCTCCTTGAAGCGGACGTAGCGCGGTATCTTGAAATGGGCGATCTGGCCCTGGCAGAACTCCCTGATCTCTTCCTCGGTGGCACTTTCGCCGGGCTTGAGCACGATCCAAGCGGCGAGTTCCTCGCCGTATTTCTTGTCCGGCACGCCGAACACCTGCACCTCGCGCACCTTGGGGTGGCGGTAGAGGAATTCCTCCACCTCGCGCGGATAGACGTTCTCGCCGCCGCGGATCACCATGTCCTTGACGCGCCCAACGATGTTGCAGAAGCCTTCGGCGTCTATGGTTGCGAGGTCGCCGGTGTGCATCCAGCCGTCGGCGTCGATCGCCTCGGCGGTTTTTTCCTCATCCTCCCAGTAGCCCTTCATCACCGAATAGCCACGCGTGCAAAGTTCCCCCGGTTCGCCGACAGCGGCGGTGGCGCCGTCCGCGTCGATCACCTTGCATTCGACATGCGGCTGGATGCGCCCGACCGTGGAAACGCGCTTTTCCAGCGGATCGTCGGTGCTCGACTGGAAGGAGACCGGGCTGGTCTCGGTCATGCCGTAGGCGATGGTCACCTCGC
>CAZBBT010000194.1:0-4986 GCA_964490065.1 uncultured Mesorhizobium sp.
CCGTCGGCGACCTGATCCGCGAATGGCGCACCCGCCGCCGCATGAGCCAGCTCGACCTCGCCAGCGAAACCGAGATTTCGCAGCGGCATCTGAGCTTCCTCGAAAGCGGCCGCGCCGCACCGTCGCGCGATATGGTGATCCGGCTGGCGGACGGGCTCGACGTTCCGCTGCGCCACCGCAACCGCATGCTGCTCGCGGCCGGCTTCGCGCCGCACTACAGCGAGCGGCCACTGGCGGATCCCTCGCTGTCTCCGGCGCTGGACACGGTAAAGCTGGTGCTGAAGGGCCATGAGCCCTTCCCGGCCTTCGCTGTCGATTCGCGCTGGAACATGGTGACGGCGAACGATGCCGTGGGGCCGCTCATCGCCGGCGTCGAAGAACCGGCCCTGCTGGAACCGCCGGTCAACGTGCTGCGGCTTTGCCTGCACCCGAAAGGGCTCGCGCCCCGCATCGCCAACCTGGCGGAATGGAAAGCGCACCTGCTTGCGCGGCTGAAACGGCAGAACGAAGCCTTCGCGGACCCGCTGCTGGAGGAACTGGAAGAAGAACTGCGTGCCTATCCGGGTGGCGTCTCGCAGGGGCGGATCGTTCACGACGAGGGCACGGCCATCGCCCATATGCTGCGGCTCAGGACCGGCGAGGACGTGTTGTCCTTCATCTCGACGATTACCGTGTTCGGCACGGCGCTCGACGTCACGCTGTCGGAACTGGCGATCGAATCCTTCTTCCCGGCCGATCCGGAGACCGCGGCGATCCTCACGCATCTGGCGAGGAACCGTTCCGGCTAACCTTGCGGCGGCATCAGTTTGCGCGCCGCGCCGCGCGGCAGGCCGAGCCGGCGTTCGCGCAAAATGATGAAGATGCCGGCCGCGACGACGATCGCCCCTCCGCCCAGCGTATGCAGCGTCGGCACTTCCGAGAATATCCAGTAGCCGATGACAACGCCGAGGATCATCGAGGTATATTCGAAAGGCGCGACCACGGACGCCTCGGCATAGCGGTAGGCCTGCGTCATCAGGATCTGGCCGATGCCGCCGCAGATACCGGCGCCGATCAGCAATGCGTATTGCGCGGGTGTGAGCCACTGCCAGCCGAACGGCAGCGAAAAAAGCGACGCCACGGTGGCCGTCAGCGAGAACCACAACACGATGGTCGCCGTCCTCTCGGTGTGAACGAGATTGCGCACGAGGATAGCCGCGACGCCCGACAGGGTAGCCGCGACAAGAACAGCGATGACGCCGAGCAATTCCTGGTCGCCGAGCCCTGCCGGCGAGGTCAGCAGCGTCAGCTTGGGCCAGGAGATTATCAGCACGCCCATGAGCCCGACGACCACGGCCGACCAGCGGTAGAACCGGATCGTCTCGTGAAGGAACAGCGCGCTGAACACCACCACCAGCAGAGGCTGAGCATAGTTCAGCGTGATCGCCTCCGGCAGCGGCAGGCGCGTCAGCGCGAAGAAGCCCAGCGCCATGGATGAGACGCCGACCAGGCCGCGCGCGACATGGTTCAGCGGCCGCGCTGTCGTGAGCGCCGTGCGCAATTCGTTGTGTCGTGCCAGAAACAGCAGGATCGGCGGGATGGCGAAGACGGAACGGAAAAAGACGATCTCTCCAGCCGGCACGTCGCCCGACGCCTTGATCAGGGTCTGCATGGCGACGAAGATCGCCACGGAGATCACCTTCATGCCAATGCCGGTGAGCGTGTGGCCGGGAAGAACCGTCGTCGCGGTCACTTCGCGGTTGCGCCGCTGATCGCTGCCCAGATGCGCGCCGGCGTCGCCGGCATATCGATGTGACGGATGCCGTAGGCGCGGTGGAGCGCATCGGTCACGGCGTTCAGCGCGGCGGGCGTGGCGCCGATCGTGCCGGCCTCCCCCGCCCCCTTGATGCCCAGCGCGTTGGTGGTGGAAGGCACGTTGCGCGTCTCGAAATGGAAGAACGGCAGGCCGTCGGCCCGCGGCATGGTGTAGTCCATGAAGCTCGCCGCCAGGAGCTGGCCATCCTCGCTGTAGACCGCTTCCTCGGAAAGCGCCTGGCCGATGCCCTGGACCACGCCGCCATGCACCTGGCCGGCGAGCAGGATCGGGTTCACCGTGGCGCCGAAATCGTCGACGATCGTATAGGCGACGACGTCGGTGTGTCCGGTCTCGGGATCGATCTCGACCTCGCAGATATGCGTGCCGTTCGGATAGGTCGCCTCGTCCTGAACGAATTCGCCGAAGCCCTGCAGATCCTCCGGCTTCTTCGCCGCCTTGGCGATGGCGGAAAAGTCGATCGTCCTGTCGGTGCCGACGATGCGCGCGACACCGTCCTCCAGTTCTATGTCGCCGGCCGCCGCCTCCAGTTCGTCGGCGGCGATCCGCCTGATCTTCTCGGCCAGATCCTCGCCGGCGCGTGAAGCCGAAACGCCGCCGAGCGGAATCGAGCGCGACCCGCCGGTGCCGCCACCGGATTTCAACTCGTCGGTGTCGCCCTGGCGGACGCGGATCTTCTCGATCGGCAGATTGAGCTTTTCCGAGATGAATTGCGCATAGGCGGTGGCGTGCCCCTGGCCGTTGGTCTGGGTGCCGATCTTCAGCGTCACCGTGCCGTCGCCGTTCAACTCGACATGAGCGGGCTCGGAACCCGGGAACGCGCAGGCCTCGATATAGGTCGCCATGCCGATGCCACGGATTTTTCCCCGCGCTTTCGCTTCTTCGATACGTTCGGAAAAGCGATTCCACTCAGCACGTTGCATGGCGAGGCTCATGTGGCCGGCGAACTCGCCGGTGTCGTAGAGCCGGCCGGTCTGCGTTCGGTAGGGCATCTGTTCAGGCCGGATGAAATTGCGGCGACGGATCTCGTCGGGCGGCAGGTCGAGATCACGGGCACAGGCATCGACCAGCTTTTCGAGCAGGAAGGCGGCTTCGGGCCGCCCCGCGCCGCGATAGGCATCGACCGGGCAGGTGTTGGTGTAGACGCCGGTCACCGTCACGTCGAGCGCCTGGATGTCATAGACGCCGGTCGACATGGTGACGCCGATATAGGGGATGAAGGGGCCGTATTGGGAGATATAGGCGCCCATATTGGCGATGAGGTTCACCCTGAGCGCCAGGAAGCGGCCGTCCTTGTCCATCGCCATCTCGGCGGCGACGACATTGTCGCGCCCCTGCGCGTCGGTGAGGAAATGCTCGCCACGGTCGCCTGTCCATTTCACAGGACGGCCAAGGCGCTTGGCCGCCTCCAGGACAAGCGGGTATTCGCGATAGACGAAGGTTTTCGGGCCGAAGCCGCCCCCGACGTCGGGCGTGACGACGCGAAGCTTCTTCTTGTCGATGCCGAACAGGTCGGCAATGATCTTCTGCATGGAATGGACGCCCTGCGAACCGCTGGTCAGGACGAAGCGGTCCTCGGCCTCGTTCCATTCGCCGATTGCCGAGCGGGCCTCCATGTAATTGCAGACGAGCCGGTTGTTGACGAACTCGATGCGGGTGACCCGTTCGGCCTTGGCGAAGGCAGCATCCGCCTTGCCCTTGTCGCCGGTGTGGTAGGTGAAGGCGCGGTTGGAACCGAGTTCCGGCCAGACCAGCGGCGTGCCGGGGTCAAGTGCCACGGCGGTACCGGAGGCTGCGTCCTCGGCGTCGTAATCGACTTCGATCAGTTCGGCGGCGTCCTGCGCCTGCGCCCTGGTATCGGCGACGACGAAAGCTACCGCATCGCCGACATATTGCACGCGGTCGCGGCAGAGCACCGGGATATCGCGTGTCGGCGCGCGCGTGCCGTCCGGTTGCTTCTGCATCACGCCGGACTTGAGGTCCGCGATGTGGCCGATGTCGGCGCCGGTCAGCACCAGACGCACGCCAGGGGCGGATCGAGCGGCTTCGAGCGGCCCGATCGTGAATCGCGCCTTGGCAACCGGGGAGCGCAGTACGTAGCCGTGCAGCAGATCCTGAGGCTGGATGTCGTCGGTGTAGCGGCCCTTACCGGTAATGAAGGCGTGGTCCTCGACCCGCAGAACCGCCGCGCCCATCCCGAATTTCGGTGTGGCAACCGTCATGACAACCTCGCAAAGATGCCGGGAGCAACGCCTTGAAATAGGCGTTGCCGCAGTTTTGTCGAGCGATCGCTTCGTGTAAAGAGCGCGGGTTCAAACTTTTTTGGACCAGCGCGAGGACAGCAGGAAAGCGACGGAATGCGAACAGACACCGGACAGGTCTTCAGGCTCGAAGACTATCGCCCGAGCGACTACACCATCCCACGCACCGAGCTCGTGTTCCGCCTGTCGCCGCGCGCGACTTCCGTGATCGCGGTACTGACGATCGAGCGGCGGGAGGGCGCCACGATCCCACCTTTCGTGCTCGACGGAGACGGCCTCACGCTGCGCCGGCTGGAGATAGATGGCAGGACGGTTCAACCAAGCGCCTACGAAGCGGCGCCCGACCGGCTGACCCTCCACATGCCGCCGGCGGCGCGGCGATTCACGCTGCTGATCGAAACAGAGGTGAATCCGTCCGACAACCAGGCGCTGATGGGGCTTTACCGCTCTAACCGAGTCTACTGCACGCAATGCGAGGCAGAAGGCTTTCGCCGCATCACCTATTTCCTCGACCGGCCCGACATCTTGTCGGTCTATACGGTCAGGATCGAGGCAAGACGCGACGAGGCGCCGCTTCTCCTGTCCAACGGCAACCCGGTCGAGAGCGGCGCGCTGGCCGACGGCTGGCATTTCGCCGTCTGGCACGATCCCTTCCCCAAGCCGTCCTATCTGTTCGCCCTGGTTGCCGGCGACCTCGGCAAGGTCGCCGACCGCTTCGTCACCGCAAGCGGCCGCAGCGTCGAGCTCGGAATCTATGTCGAGCACGGCAAGGAGCCGCTCGCCGGCTACGCCATGGACGCGCTGAAGCGCTCGATGAAATGGGACGAGGAGACCTTCGGCCGCGAATACGATCTCGACATCTTCAACATCGTCGCCGTGTCCGACTTCAACATGGGCGCGATGGAGAACAAG
>CAZBBT010000195.1:0-4975 GCA_964490065.1 uncultured Mesorhizobium sp.
GTCTCGGGTCCGCGCTCGGCCATCACCTCGATCGGCAGGCAGCCGTCGAAATAGGGCGTGCCTTCCCATTCCTTGAATTCGCTTTTCGGCCCGTCGAGCAGCGCCTGCACGAAGGCAAGATACTGCTCCCGGTTCATCGGGCAGTTGATGTAGTCCTTGCCGGTCCCTCCCGGTCCGACCTTGTCGTAGCGCGACTGGAACCAGGCCTGATCGAGATCGATGGACTCGCGATGCACGATGGGCGCGATGGCGTCGAAGAAGGCCAGTGCGTCGGCGCCGGTCTCGGCCCTGATCGCCTGGGCGAGCGAAGGCGCGGTCAGCGGGCCGGTGGCGATGATCGCCTGGTCCCACTCCGGCGGCGGCAGGCCGTCAACCTCCTCGCGCACGATTGTTATGAGCGGATGCGCTTCCAGCCGTGCAGTCACGGCGGCGGAAAATCCGTCGCGGTCGACTGCCAGCGCGCCACCCGCCGGCACCTGATTGGCGTCGCCCGAGGCCATGATGAGCGAGCCGGCGAGCCGCATCTCGGCATGCAGCAAGCCGACCGCGTTGGTCTCGGCGTCGTCGGAACGGAAGGAGTTGGAGCAGACGAGTTCGGCCAGCGCCTCGGTCCTGTGCGCGTCGGTGCCGCGCACCGGGCGCATCTCGTGCAGGATCACCGGCACGCCGGCCTCGGCCGCCTGCCAGGCGGCCTCCGAGCCGGCCAGTCCGCCGCCGATAATGTGGATGGGGGCAATGGTCATGCGCGCCGAGATAGTCCTTGCGGCGGTGGTTTGCAACGGCGGCGCTGGTGGCCGAGAGCTGTTTGGGGAGGTCCAGATACAACAACACCCGCCGGGGGAGGAGGTCCGGCGGGTGTCGTTTTGG
Organism: uncultured Mesorhizobium sp.; assembly: GCA_964490065.1. Lineage (GTDB taxonomy): Bacteria > Pseudomonadota > Alphaproteobacteria > Rhizobiales > Rhizobiaceae > Mesorhizobium. The sequence goes on from CAZBBT010000195.1 coordinate 868, forward strand.
TGGCCGGTCTCAGGGAGGAGGAGGAGACCGACCTATTCGTCATCGCCGGGGAGGAGGTCGGCTTTGACGAAATTCCTTTCGCCTGTTGAAAAGGGGCGAAACCTTTCAAGGCAATCCCAGGAAAAGTGCCAAGCGGTTTTCCGTCCGGAATTGCGTCATGACTTCGAGGTCAACAACGCCCGCCGGGGGAGGAGGTCCGGCGGGCGCCGTTTCGGTGGTCAACCTCAGGGAGGAGGAGGAGGCTGACCGTTCCGTCAGGGTCGGGGAGGAGGTCGACCCTGGCGAAGCTCTTTAAGCGGTCGCCTTGCGGGCGACGGTCCTGATCTCGTCACGGACGATGCCGAGATCGTGAAGCTGGCGACTCGACAGACGACCCAGTTCGTTGACCGTGTCGCGGTAAGCGCGCCAGTTACGGTAATTGCGGATCAGGTTCATTGTCGTTTACCTGTAGTTGGCTCCGGGTCCATTCAAGACCCGGAGAAAATTCAGCCGGCCTTGCGGGCCACGTAGGGAATGTCGCCACGGTTGATGCCGAGGTCGCTCAGTTCCCGGTTGCTCAGGCGGCTCAGCTCGGAAACGGTCTCCCGGTAGCGGCGCCAGTTGCGGTAGTTGCGGATCAGGTTCATGGTACTTGCTCGTTTCGTCTTGCTTGCGATCATTTCGTCTCTGTGTACGAAGCGAAGATAGGTGCGCCTTTATCGATTTAAAAGCGCTGTTGGTGCATGGCAGCAATGCAAATTGTGCAATGCAACATGGTTGCTTCATGGCGCGTTCGTCGCAAAGAAGCCCGAATCGGAAAGTTCCGTGGCGTCAACGGTTTGGACGGAACGGCTGTTAACCCTGCTGAATTAGTGGAAAAACCGGATGGCCAGCTATTCGACCCGGGTCAGGCAGGACATAGCGCGCTGGGCGGCCGCGGGGCTGATCGATGCCCGCACGGCGGACGCGCTTGCGAAAGATGTCGAAGCCTATCAGCGCCGCTCGCTGAGCTTCGGCTTGATCCTGGCGATGATGGCCGCGCTTCTGCTCGGTGCCGCGATCCTGATCTTCGTCGCCGCCAACTGGGAGGCGCTGCCGCGGCTCGGCCGCGTGGGTGCGCTGTTCGCGGTGATCTTCGCCGGCTATCTCGGCGGCGCGGTGTTGAAGAGCGGCGACCATCCGGCCATCGGCGAGGCGCTGTGGGTTGTCGCAGCGGCCGCGTTCGGCGGCGCCATCGCGCTGGTCGGGCAGATGTATCATCTGTCCGGCGACGAATCCTCGGCGATGCTGACTTGGTGCGCCGGCACGGCGCTCGCCGCGGTTCTGCTGCGCTCCAACCCGCTGACGGTGGCCGCGGTCGGCATCGCGGACGCATGGCTGTTCCTGAGCCTGTTCCGCACTTTCGATCTTTTCGGCTCGACCGAATTCCCGCATCTGTTCGTGGCGATCGTCGCGGCGCTGTTTCTCCTGTCCTACTGGACCCGCAGCCAGCCGGCTCGCCACCTCGTCCTGCCTTCGCTGATCCTCTATGCGGCGCTGGTCGCCATCGACCAGGATCGGATCGAACTGGCCATCGCCCTCGCGGCCATATCCGCTGCCTGCTTCGCGCTCGGCGCACTTGCATCCGAGCCGGTCGACCGCATCGTCCAACTCGGCGGCCGGCTGCCGCTGCACGGGCTGATCGGCTTCCTGACGGGCATGGCGATGCTGCAATTCTCTTCCGCCGACGACGCGGGTGGGCGCTTCGCCGTCGCCTCGGCTGTCGCGCTGGCCGGCATCGCCGCCGCCATCGTACTGGCAGGGCGCGAGAGCAGGGGGCTGCGCTGGGTCGCCTATCTCGGCTTCGCCTTCGAGCTTTTCATCATCTATGCGGTGACCATGCAGACCATGCTCGGCACCGCCGGCTTCTTCCTGGCCGCGGCGATCATCCTCGGTCTGCTGGCCGTCGTCATCATCCGTATCGAGAAGCGGATGCGGCCCGATGCGATCGAAGGAGCGGCGTCATGAGCGGAAAACGCCTGCTTGCGGCAGCTCTGGCGGTCGCTCTGCTCCAGACCGGCTTTCTCGGCTGGATCATCGCCGGCCGCGCGGCGATCCTGCGCAACGGGCAGGAAGTGCTGCTCAAGGTCGAGCCGGTCGATCCGCGCGACCTGCTGCGCGGCGACTATGTCTCTCTCGGCTACGAGATCTCGCGCATTCCCGTAAAGCTGATCGCCAACATTTCGCCGGACAAGACCTCAAGCGGCGACCAGCCGCTGGTCGTCCGGGTCAAGAAAGGTGCGGACGGCTACTGGCATCCGGAAGCCGCCTGGCTGGATGCTGCGCCGGTGCCGGCAGGAACCGACGAGGTCGATATCGTCGGCCATATCGGCGCGGGCTGGGATCTGCGCGACAGCGCCACGACGACGCTGTCTCCCGACTACGGCATAGAGCGCTTCTACCTGCCGGAAGGCGAAGGCCGGGCTATTGAAAAGGACATGCGCGTGCGCCCCTTCGGCGTGAAGGTGGCGGTGTCGAAGAACGGCCAGGCACAGATCAAGGCGCTGATGGACGGCGACAGCACACTGTTCGCGGAGCCGCTCTATTAAGTCGGCCTTACCTTACGTTCTGGCACTTTTGTACAACTTCACCGTTTGCAAGCTGGGAGTACCATCAAACGAATCCGATGCCAGGCGGGCGAACGGAAAGTGCAACCGGTCGCTACGCGAGCAGGCGAGAGGTTGCGACGCCCGATGCGGGTAGATAGTGCAACTTGTTGCTACTGCGCGTTGATTGACTGGCAGCCGGTTCCTTGTCGACTAGTGTGCAGTGTGTAACGCAGGGTTGAGTCGCATAACGGAATCAATTGGTGGGGCAACATCATGCGCACAGACAGATACGTATTCTCCCGCGCTGAAACACTCGACTTCTTGCAGACGCATATCGGCGAGCTACGCAGCATGGCCATGGGCAGCCGGTTGGACCTCATTTCCTATCTGCTGGAACTGGCCTACATTGAACTCGGCGATACGATCCGCAAGGAACGCCCATTCTGCGCCAAGAGTCAGGTAATGTCAGTTGGAGCGAAGATCGTGGGCTGAACATCGCCGCTCGACTTCCTCCCGCACGAGTTTTGCGAAAAGTCCTGTCGTCGCGCTAGCCTCGGCTTCCCGTGCCTTGTCGATGGCTGCCTGTGGGTTCATTGAGCCATATATGGCCATCAACAAGTCGGCCGCGCGAGATATATGTTCGATGTCGCAATTGTCATTCATTGGCTCGTCTCGGAAGGCGCGCAACCATGCCTATGTTTTTGTCCGTAGGCAAGGAAGTTCTTGAAGGATTTCAATGGCTGTCGCTATAGTAACAACAGTCGCCGCCGCATTGAAATTGATCAACGTATTTGCCGCCTGTCTGTAGCTTGCGATTGTTCAGTCAGGCGGTTTACTTGAAGATGTCAGTGCGGCATAAGCCGAAATGGAAAACTCGGCAGCGAAGCGAAGTGGCAAGAATGATGGGCGGTAGACGTCACACGACGTGATCCGGCTGAACAGACTGCCGACCCGCGTCAGTCGATTTCGGTGATGTTCCCCTTGTTCAGGTCGAACATTTCGCCGGAATGGGTTTGCTTGGCGAAGTCGTCCACCAACTCGCCCCACGTCCCCAGATAGGCGCCGCAATTGCTGCAATGGATTGGCGTCTCGTCCGTGACGTCGTCCGGGATATCCATCTGGACCGTCCCGCAAGCCTTGCAGTCCAGCTTGTCGTCGAGCCGTTTTCGAGCCATGGCGCACCTTGCACTCTTCTCCGGCCAAAAGCGACTCTAAATCAAAGCGGGAGCAGACATCGTCCTGCCCGGGCAAGTGGTGCGGATGAGAGGACTCGAACCTCCACGCCTTTCGGCACTGGAACCTAAATCCAGGGCGTCTACCAGTTCCGCCACATCCGCTTAGTCGTCGGCCATCCCATGTAGCCATCATTCTGTCAATGTCGAGGTCACTATGGCCCCTCTCGCAACAGCGAAGATGGTTGAAAATTAGCCCTGCCTGTGACAAAAGGCGTGTCGAATGTGACGGGATGCGACGATCCGCTTCTGCAGAATGTGATAAGAAGTCGGAAAAACAAGGACTTAATCACATTTTGGAGCGTGTCG
>CAZBBT010000196.1:0-4957 GCA_964490065.1 uncultured Mesorhizobium sp.
CGCTATCCCGGCGATGAACTCGCTGGACAGCTTGAAAGCCTGGGCGTAGCCGGTGGTGCGTCCGCCCCTGTTCGTTCCGTCTTCCCCCTCGAGCCGCTCCGGCAGCCTTGTCGCGAGCGATGCTTCAAGCTCACGCCGGCGGCGCTCAAGATCGTCGTCGCGGACTTCCGTCCGGCGCTGATTTTCCGGGCCGGTTTTTCCGGTTCCGTCTGGCCCTTCCGTCCTGGCCATCGCAACCTCCATGCCCGGTCAGACGCCGCCGTCCGCCCGCTTTCAAGTCGGCCGCAACATAGTTAGAGGGCCTTTTCCCGTCAAGCCACGGAGGGTGAACAATGGACACGTAAATTATATATGGAAATCAATATATTGACCGGGTGCGACATCGTGCCCGGCGATTGATCGGCCTGGGTTCCCCGCTGACGGGCGCCGGCGTGACCCGCAATGGCGCCGGTCGAGACCGCGGTCAACTCCAGCCGCCGCCATAGGTGCGGTAGAAGATATGCAGACCGATCTTGACCATCTTGTGCATCGAGCTCGCCCAGCCCGGATGCACGTAGCTGGCGTAGTAATGGGTCGAGGAGCCGACCTCGGGCAGGAATATCTTGCCGGCGGTCACGGCGAGCGCGATGTCCTTGGCGGTCTTGTAGTGCGACGGCTCGGTGACGCGGTCTTTTCTGCCGTCGCAGGCGAAGGAGAACTGGCAGGCATTGCGCCAGTGGGAGTTCTGATAGACGACGCTGCAGATCGAACCGGGATAGGCCGGGTTGCGGACGCGGTTGAGCACCACCTGGGCGACGGCGGCCTGGCCGCGCAGCGATTCGGAACGCGCCTCGAAATAGATCGCGTTGGCGAGGCAGGCCTGCTCCTTCTTGGAGAAGACGCTGGCCGGCAGCGGGGTTTGCATCCAGGCATGGTCGCCCTTGCCGACGGGAGGAATGAAGCGACCGTCATTCGGGTCCTCGTCCTTGAGCAGCACCTCGAAGGGCGATTTGGTCGCATAGTCAGGCTTGTCCGGCGCGTAGGCGGTCGCCAGCACGTCGGCCTTTTCATTGGTGACCAGCGCGGCCAGCATGGCCGGCACGCCGGTATCGCCGGCTTCGTCCTCGCGCAGGTGGAAGGCGGAAGCGATCTGCACTTCCTTGCCCTTGATGGCCGGCTTGGCGAAAGCCAGCTTCAACCCGCTGTCCATCGACGGCCTGAGCAGCGAGGAGGTGCGCTCGAAGATAGAGCCGGCGGAAAAGTTCTTCGGCGGCGCCACCGGCGCGACCTGCAGGATACGGCCCTGTTTGTCGGAGCGCACGACGCGGTCCTCGTCGGGCGTCTCGCCGGCAACGCCGCTCTTGCCCTTGAAGGCGACCGCGCCGACGCCCGGCAATTCCACGCCGGAGCCGGAAATCCGGCCGGCGACGGAGCCGGTGACCGTGTCGCCGTCGACGAACGGGATTTCCGCCGCATGCACCGATCCGGCGACGGATTTTTCGATCACGGCATTCCAGCGCGTGCCGTCACGCTCGAGGCCGGAAACGAGGCTGGTCATGTCCTGATAGGCGGCGACGGTCGGAAAGCCGATCCAGATGCCGAGGCCGACGATGCAAGGAGAGAGGTAGGAACGCTTCTTTCCACCGGCGACCGCCGCGGCGAGCCGCTTCAAAAGACGTCGATGCACGAAAACTCTCCGGACGCAGACTGACCCCACTGGTGAGCCAACATGCAGCGTTAACCTTGATGGAGCGTTAACGATGCCGACACAATGCAGCAGAGATTATGGGTGCTGCCGGTGGAAGATTCGGCCTGCGCACCTCATCGTGCTTGCGCGGGCCGCGGCAGCAGCGGCAGTGCCACGAGCGCGCACAGGGCGCCCGTCAGCCAGATGCCGCTCCACGAGGTCGCCGACAGCAGATGCGGGATCGACAGCGGGACGACGAAAAAGGCGACGAAGACGACGGTGTTGGCCAGCCCCAGCACGCTGCCGACGCGGCCGGCACCTGCGAGCGTGGCGATCTCGGTGTAGGCTACCCCGTGCCAGGCCGAGATGCAGACGCCGGCGAATACGAGCGTGACGACGAGCGCCGCCATGCCGGGCCAGGCCGGCGCCTCGCCGACGAGGACGACCAGCAGCGCCACCGCGGCGAAGGCGACGATGCCGAGCACCGTGCAGACACGCAGATAGGCGGGGCGGTTGCGGCGGCGATCGGTCCAGCGGCCGCTCCAGACGCGCATTGCCATGGCGCCGACCTGCACGGCGGCGAGCGCCGCGCTGGTGACGAAGGTGCCTGCGCCGGCGAAGTCGTGCAGGAAGACGGTGGCGAAGGTGAGGACCGCGACCTGGGGGACGCACAGGATGCCGATCGCCAGCGCAAGGCGCCATACCGCCGGGTTGCGCAAGGGTTTCGGCGCGGTGACGGCAGCCACACCGCCATCACGGTCGATGGCCGCTGGCCTTGCCGGCGGTTCATGCAGCCAGAGCCAGGTGAAACTCGTGCAGAGCAGGGTAAGGCCGGCCAGGACGGCATAGACGGCGGCAAAGCCCCCATGCAGCGCCAGCGCCGGCAGGCCGAGCGCGCCGAGGCAGCCGCCGAGCGGCACCGCCGTCTGCCGCAGGCTCATGGCAAAGCCGCGTTCTCCCTCGGCGAACCAGGCCATGATGGCGCGGCCGCTGGCCCCGTTGACGCTGCCGCCGAGCAGGCCGACGGCAAGCAGGCACGACGCCAGCGCCAGATCGCTCGGAACGGCGCCCGGGGTGGGTGCAACGGCGAATGCCATCAACGCCAGCCAGGCCGCAAGCGAGCCGAGCCCGGCCAGAAGCACGCGCCGGTCGCCCCAGCGGTCGGTAAGCAGGCCCCAGGGCAGTTCGCTGACGGCGACGCCGAGGCCGAGGAAGCCCAGGACGAAGCCGAGTTCGGCGTTGGACAGGTGATAGTCGAGGCGCATGACGACCGCCGTGGTCGGCAAGCCGGAGAAGATGGCCGAGAAGCAGGCATTCGCCGCAAGGCCGGTGAACAGCACCTTCCAGCGGTGTCTCGCCGGCAAGGTACGATGCGGATCGGCGACCGAAGAGCGGCGGCATTCCGCACCAAGTGACGAAGGCAGGGGTTCCACGCTCATTTCGCGTCTCCTCGTTCGGGTCGCTGTCGACAGGCGCCTTGACCGAGGCGTTCTACGCTCCTACCATCATCCATAAAATCAGGAAGTTTTTGATTATCGATCCTGAAAATATGGACGTTTGATATGACCCGCGTGACCTTCGGCCTCGATGTCCTGCGCAGTTTCGTCACCGGCATGGAACTGGGTAGTTTCGCCAAGGCGTCGGAACGGCTCGGCCGCTCCACCTCCGCCGTCAGCGCACAATTGAAGAAGCTGGAAGAACAGGCGGGCACGCCGATCTTCCGCAAGGCCGGGCGGGGTCTTGCGCTGACGGAGGCGGGCGAAACCATGCTGGCCTACGCACGCCGGCTGATCGATCTCAACGACGAGGCGGCATCGGCGATCCGCGACGTCGAGCTTGAAGGCTGGGTGCGCCTCGGCCTGCAGGAGGATTTCGGCGAGACGGTGCTGCCGCAGGTGCTCGGCCGCTTCGCGCGCGCCCATCCGAAAATCAGGATCGAAGCCCGGATCGCGCGCAGCCACGAACTGGCCGAACGCGTGACGGCGGGCAGTCTCGACCTCGCGCTGGCCTGGGACAATGGCGCGCCGGTGCCGAACAGCGAGCCGATCGCCGACGTGCGGTTGCGCTGGATCGGCCCGGCCAACCTCGCGAACGGCTGGCGTGACGAGCAACTGCCGCTGGTCGCGCTTGAAGCGCCGTGCCTGTTGCGCACGATCGCCACCGACAAGCTCGACCGCGCCGGCCGTGCCTGGCGGCTGGCTTTTTCCAGCCCCAGCCTTGCCGGTATCTGGGCGGCGGTCGCCGCCGGGCTCGGCCTGACGATCCGCACCGAGATCGGCCTGCCGGGCACGGTACGGGCCTTGTCGGCGGGGGAGACGAATCTGCCGGCGCTGCCGAAGCTCGGACTCAAGCTGCACCGCAAGGAGATGGCCGATCCGGTGGCGGCGCGGCTGGCGGACATAGTGACGGAGGCCGCGCGCGCCGCCTTGCCGGGACCGGTGAGGGAGCGCCCCTCGCTGCGCAGCGTCGCCTGAAGCGCGCCGCGCTCCTTCAGCTTAGCTCGGCGCGCTGACTTGGCTCGCTTCCGGGAGGCATGCACGAGCGGCGGCAGGCTCAGTTCCGCTTCTTCGCCCTTCCCGCGAACGGATTGTCCGAGGTGCGCAGCGCCATGCGGATCGGCACGCCGGGCATGTCGAAGGCCTCGCGCAGGTTGTTGGTGAGATAGCGCACATAGGCCTGCGGCATGGCATCGGGCCGCGAGCAGGAGACGACGAAGCCGGGCGGCCGCGTCTTGGCCTGGGTGACGTATTTTATCTTCAACCGGCGCCCGGCGACGGCCGGCGGCGGATGGTGCGCCAGGATGCCCTCCAGCCAGCGGTTGAGTTTCCCGGTCGAGACGCGGCTGTTCCAGACCTTGTGCGTGCGCACCACGGCTTCCATCAGCTTGTCGAGGCCGCGGCCGGTCTCGGCCGACACCGGCACGGCCTGGATGCCGCGTATTTGCGGCAGGAGCCGCTCGGTCTTTTCGCGCAGTTCCGCCAGCACCTGCTGCGGATTGTCGATCAGATCCCATTTGTTGAAGGCGATCACGGGTGCCCTGCCTTCGCGCACGATCAGGTCGGCGATCTGAAGGTCCTGCTTCTCGAAGGGGATCGTGGCGTCGAGCACGATGATGACGATCTCGGCGAAGCGGATGGCGCGCAGGCCGTCGGCCACGGAAAGCTTTTCCAGCTTCTCCTGCACCTTGGCCTTGCGGCGCATGCCGGCGGTGTCGAACAGCTTTATGCGCCGCCCGCGCCAGTCCCAGTCGACGGAGATGGAATCGCGGGTGATGCCGGCTTCCGGCCCGGT
>CAZBBT010000197.1:0-4926 GCA_964490065.1 uncultured Mesorhizobium sp.
CCCAGATCGCCACGGTCTTGATGCCGAGCTCGCTGGCGGCGCGGAAGACGCGGATGGCGATCTCGGAACGGTTGGCAACAAGAATCTTTTTGATGGCCAAAACGGGCTCCCGTTGGGGAATGTCTGAGGGCGGTTCATGAATAACGGGAAAATGCTGCGGTGCAAACAAAATCGCAGCCGTGAAATTAAATCGGTTGAATCGATGAGGCAAGCCGCCCCCTGCCGCGATCCTGCCGGCCGACACGAAAAAGGCCCGGCGCAAGCGCCGGGCCTTCGAGCATCCGAAAGGAACGGTAGAGCTTACTTCTTCTCGAAGTAGCCGATCTTGCCGTCGTCGCCCTTCCTCCATTCGTAGATGACGTAGTTGGTGCCGGTGGTGTCACCCTTCTCGTCGAAGCTGATGTCACCGATGACCGTCTTCCACGGGCCGCCCGACTTGAGGGTCTCGGCAACCTTCTGCGGATCGTTGCTGCCGGCCTTGTTGGCCGCCTGCACCATCAACTGGATGGAGGCGTAGGAGTAGAGCGTGTAAGCTTCGGGCTCGAAACCGGCGCTGCGGAACTTCTCGACGACTTCCTTCGCGTTCGGGTTGTTGCGCGGATCCGGCGCGAAGGTGTTCAGCGTGCCGATGACGGCGTCGCCGGCGATCGAGGCCAGCTCGTTGGAGACGATGCCGTCGCCGGAGAACAGGAGCGCCTTGAGGCCCTGGTCGTGCGCCTGGCGGATGATCAGGCCGGCTTCGGTGTGCAGGCCGCCCCAGTAGATCATGGTGACGCCGGCTTCCTTCATCTTGGCGATGAGGGCCGAGAAGTCCTTGTCGCCGACATTGACGCCTTCATACATGACTTCGGGATGGCCGGCGGCTTCCAGTGCCTTCTTGGTCTCGTCGGCGAGGCCCTGTCCATATGGCGTCTTGTCGTGGATGACGGCGACCTTGGCGTCCGGGAAATTCTCGGCGATGTACTTGCCGGCGATGCCGCCCTGCTGGTCGTCGCGGCCGCAGATGCGGAACACGTTCCACATGCCGCGCTCGGTGACGGTCGGATTGGTCGCGGCCGGCGTGACCATCAGAAGGCCGTTCTCGGCATAGACCTCGGAGGCGGGAATGGTGACGCCCGAGTTGAAGTGGCCGTCGACGAACTTGACGCCATCGGCGACGAACTTGTTGGCCACCGAAATGCCCTGCTTCGGATCGGACACGTCGTCGCCGATCGAAAGCACGATCTTCTCGCCGTTCATGCCGCCGGCTTCGTTGAGATCGGCAACGGCCTGCTCGGCGCCTTTCTGCAATTGCGCGCCGAAGGCTGCGTTCGGACCGGTGACCGGACCACCGACGCCGATGGTGACATCAGCCCACGCGCTGCTGCCGAACGCGATCAGCGCGGTCAGAGCGACGGCGGACAAAAGTGATTTTCTCATAGAAACGCTCCCATTTACCGGGTGGGCGTGGATGATGCCTTCATGCGATGCCCACCCTTATCGCAGAAAGCGTACTTTGCCCATTTTAGGGGCCTTGTCACGTCGTTTCGTCCCGAAACGACGTTAATCATGAACGTCAACCCTTCGGCTTCCAGGAGAGCAGCGAAGCCCGTTCGTAGAGCCAGTGATATTGGCTGACCATCTGGTTCGTGCGCGTGTACTGATAGCCGAGGAAGCCGAAAATCATCAGCACGATGGTGTCGACCACGTAGTAGTGCAGGGAGAACATCGTGCCGTCGAACAGCGCGTGATGGATGAAGCGCACGGCCAGCCCCAGCCCCAGCATGTAGAAGAACAGCGTGGTGAACGACCGCCAGGTCTGGGCGCAGGCCCTGCCCGTCATCCAGGCCGCCCAGCCGCCGAGCAGGCAGGTGACGAAGATGAACTGCCAGATCGAGGCTTCCTCGTGGAGAATGCCCTGCATGTCGAAACCTCCAAGGTTCAGTGGTGGCCGCCTTCGAGGTAGGCGGCGCGCACTTCCGGATTGGCGAGGAGTTCCTTGCCCGTGCCGCTCATGGTGACGTTGCCGTTGACCATGACATAGCCGCGGGTGGCGAGTTTCAGCGCGCCGAAGGCGTTCTGCTCGACCAGGAAGACGGTCAGGCCCTGGCTGCGGTTCAACTCGCCGATCGCGTCGAAGATCTGCTTGACGATCAGCGGCGCCAGGCCGAGCGACGGCTCGTCGAGCAACAGAAGCTTCGGCCGCGCCATCAGCGCCCGGCCGATCGACAGCATCTGCTGCTCGCCGCCCGACAGCGTGCCGCCGCGTTGGTTGATGCGTTCCTTCAGCCTCGGGAACAGCGTGAACACCTTCTCGACGTCCTCGTCATAATATTTGAGGTTGTCGAGGCTGGCGCCCATCTGCAGGTTTTCCATCACCGTCATGCGCGGGAAGATGCGGCGGCCCTCCGGCGACTGGGCGATGCGCAGGCGGGCGATCTCGTGCGTCGGCAGCCCGGTTATGTCGGTGCCGGCGAAGGTGATCGTGCCGGCCCGCGCCCTGGGCGCGCCGAAGATGGTCATCATCAGCGTCGACTTGCCGGCGCCGTTGGCGCCGATCAGCGCCACGACCTCGCCCTCGTTGACCTGGACGTTGACGCCGTTCAGCGCGCGGATGTTGCCGTAGTAGGTCTGGACGCCCTTGACGTCGAGCAACGGTTGGCTGGCCATTACTTGCGCCCTCCACGCTTGCCTGCGGCAGGTTTGGCGGCGCCGGTCCCGGCCGAACCGGCCTTGGCAGCGCCGGCTTTGGTGGAGACGGGCTTGGTAGTGCTGGTACGCGCCGCCTGCCTGGCCAACGCCTTCGCCTGGCCGATCCAGTCTTCGCGGGCGATGCGTCCGTCGAAGGCGAGATAGGCCTCGACGGCTTCGATGTCGGCCTTCTTCCACGCGGCGATCTGGTCGAAATGGAAGATGCCGTGCTCGTTGAGCTTCTTCTTGTTCACCGGGCCGATGCCCTTGATGACGAGCAGATCGTCTTCCCTGCCGCCGCGCGGCGCCTTGAGCCGGTTTGAGACGCCTGCCGGCTTCGCTGCCGGTTTCGTGCCCGCCTTTGCCGCGGATTTGGCGGCTGCGGCGGAGGTCTGCGAGGGGGCGCTCCTGCGGGTTGCGCCGGTGGTCGATTTCGCGGGAGCCCTGGTGGATTTTGCCGCGGGCTTGGCAGACTTCGTCCTGGCCGGCTCCGCCTTCGCCGCGCCGGAGGCGGGACTTGCCGCCGCCCTGTGCGCACGTGCGTCGACCTGTTCGGCTTTCGAGGCGCCCTTGGAGACGGTGACGCGCTCTCCTTCGTCGGCGTGCTCGACCGTGTCTGAAATCGGCCCCGCCATCATGGACGCGGAACTGCCTGGACCGTGGTCGGCATCGGGGCCGGTGTCGAGTTGTTCGATGACGTCCTCGTCGCCGACCTCGGTCAGAACCGTCTCGACCTCCTCGTCGTCGACGCCGAGATAGGCGGCGATGACGCGCGGGTCGGTGCGGACGGTAGCGGGATCGCCGTCGGAGATCTTGCGGCCGTATTCCAGCACCACCACGTGGTCGGAGATCTGCATCACCACCGACATGTCGTGCTCGATCAGCAGGATCGACGTGCCGGTGTTGTTCCTGATGTCCATCAGAAGCGTGTTGAGCGCCAGCGACTCCCTCGGGTTGAGACCGGCGGCCGGCTCGTCGAGGCACAGAAGCTCCGGGCCGGTGCACATGGCCCGGGCGATTTCCAGCCTGCGCTGCGCGCCGTAGGGCAGGTCGCCGGCGGGGTCGTCGGCACGCTCCACCAGGTCGGCCTTTTCCAGCCAATGCTTGGCCAGTTCGATCGATTCGGCCGCTACCTGGCGGTACGACGAAAAGCCGAACAGGCCAAGGAAGGTATAGCCGGAGGCCTTCATCAGCTTGTTGTGCTGCGCCACCAGCAGATTTTCGAGCACGGTCATGCCGGAGAACAGCCGGATGTTCTGGAAGGTGCGCGCCACCTTGGCGTGCGCCGGGATTTCGTGGTTGGGCAGGCGCTCCAGGAGATAGGACGAGCCGTCACGGCGGTTGAGCGTGATCATGCCCTCGGTCGGCTTGTAGAAGCCGGTGATGCAGTTGAACACGGTGGTCTTGCCGGCGCCGTTCGGGCCGATCAGCGCCGTGATCTCGCCGCGGCGAGCCTGGAAGGACAGGTCGCCGATGGCGACGAGGCCGCCGAATTTCATCGACAGATGTTCGACGTTGAGGATGGTTTCGTTCATTGCGGTTGTCGTATCCATCTCAGCCGTGGCCTTCCTTGGTGAAGGAGCCGGACACTGCCTTGCGCTCTTTCAGGAAGGCGGTCGGTTCGCGGGAGCCGACGAAGCCGCGAGGCTTCCAGATCATGACGATGACCATGGCCATGCCGAACAGGAGCATGCGGTAAAGTTCGGGCGTGAAGTCGGGACCGAAGACCGCCTTGAGGAAATCCATTTCGCGCAGGATCTCGGTGCCGCCGATCATCACCGCCGCCGCCACCGCGATACCGCCCAGCGAGCCCATGCCGCCCAGCACGACGATGGCAAGGATGATCGCCGATTCCAGGAAGATGAAGGATTCGGGCGAGACGAAGCCCTGCCGCGCGGCGAAGAAGGAGCCGGCGAAACCGCCGAACATGGCGCCGGTGGCGAAGGCGGTGAGCTTCGTCGTCGTGGTGTTGATGCCGAGCGAGCGGCAGGCGATCTCGTCCTCGCGCAGCGCCTCCCAGGCGCGGCCGACCGGCAGGCGGCGCAGTCTGATCGTCACGAAGGCGGTCAGCAGGCACAAAAGCAGGATGAGGTAATAGAGGAAGATCTTGTAGTAGGCGCCCGACGTGGCGATGCCGAACACCTTGGCGATATAGTTCGGGTCGGAGACGTTGAACGAGATCAGGCCGAAGAACGACACTTTCGGGATGCTGGAAATGCCGGCCGAGCCGTTGGTCACCACGCGCCAGTTGACCAG
>CAZBBT010000198.1:0-4895 GCA_964490065.1 uncultured Mesorhizobium sp.
ACAGCCCCAGTAGCGCTGGCGCGAGATCAGCCAGTCGCGCAGGCGAAAGCGCGTCACGCCCTTGCCGAGCCCTTTCGCCTCGAACCATCGAATGGTCGTCTCGATGGCCTGCTCGCTGGTCGTCTCGCCGAGCCCGGCGAAGTGATCGACATAGACCACCCGTTCGTCCTTCGACGGCACCAGGGCCTCGTCGCCGACTTCGGCCGTATCGCCGAGCATGTGGAAGGCGTTGCGCACCGGCAGGCCGTATTTGCGCGCGAAGTCGAGGTCGCGCTGATCGTGGGCGGGGCATCCGAAGACGGCCCCCGTGCCGTAGCCCATCAGCACGAAATTGCCGATCCAGACCGGCAGGTCGCGATCCTCGGCCGGATGGCGCACGCTGAGGCCGGTGTCGAAGCCGAGCTTGTCGGCCTTTTCCAGCGCCTCCTCGGAGGTCCCGCTGCGCCGGCACTCGGCGTTGAAGGCGGCGACCGCGGCGTTCTCCTTCTCCAGCGCTAGCGACAGCGGATGGTCGGGCGAGATGGCGATGAAGCTCGCGCCGTGCATCGTGTCCGGGCGCGTCGAGAAGCAGGCGATGGCCTCATGGCCGTGGACCGGCTCACGCATTTCGAACGTGATCTCGATGCCGCGCGACTTGCCAATCCAGTTGGCCTGCATCAGCTTGACCTTGTCGGGCCAGCGGTCGAGCGTCTCCAGGCTGTCGAGCAGGTCCTCGCTCATCGCCGTGATCTTGAAGAACCATTGCGTCAGGTCGCGCTGCTCGACCGGAGCGCCGGAGCGCCAGCCGCGCCCGTCGATGACCTGCTCGTTGGCGAGCACGGTCATGTCGACCGGGTCCCAGTTGACCTTGGCCGCCTTGCGCTCGACCAGCCCGGCCTTCCAGAAGTCCAGGAACATCTTCTGCTGGTGCTTGTAGTAGGATGCGTCGCAGGTGGCGATCTCGCGCGCCCAGTCGAGCGACAGGCCCATCGTCTTCAACTGGCCCTTCATCGTCTCGATGTTCTTGTAGGTCCAGTCGCGCGGGTTCACCTTGTTGTCGCGCGCGGCGTTCTCGGCCGGCAGGCCGAAGGCGTCCCAGCCCATCGGGTGGAGTACGTTGTAGCCCATGGCGCGCCGCCAGCGCGCCACCACGTCGCCCATCGCATAGTTGCGGACATGGCCCATATGGATGCGGCCGGAGGGATAGGGGAACATCTCCAGCACGTAGTATTTCGGCCGCGGGTCGTCGTTCCTCGTCTCAAACAGCTTCGCCGCTTCCCAGGCCTTCTGCCATTTGGGTTCGGACGCGCGGGGATTGTATCGTTCGGTTGCCATGGCCGGAAATTCACTTAGAAGCTTTTCGCCAAGGCGCACGCGTGCGTGGCGGTTAAGATAACGTGGTCCGGTCTTGACCACGCTTTGCGGCCATTTTCAAGTTTAACGTGACATTCAAGTTCAGTGAGACATTCCGGCTAAGGTATCGATGTGAACGCAACAGACTCGAACCCGATCGACACGGCAAAGCGGCTGGCCGAAGTCTTGTCGAAAATCGGCAAAGCCGGGGCTGAGGCGAAGCGCCCGGCGAACTCGGTCACGCTGGTCGCCGTCTCGAAAACCTTCGATGGCCAAGCTGTGCGCCCGGTGATCGAAGCCGGCCAGCGTGTGTTCGGCGAGAACCGCGTGCAGGAGGCAATGGCCAAATGGCCGGCGCTGAAGGCGGATTTTCCGGACATCGAACTGCACCTGATCGGGCCACTGCAGTCCAACAAGGCGAAGGAGGCGGTGGCTCTGTTCGACGTCATCGAAACGGTGGACCGCGACAAGATCGTCGCCGAGCTTGCCCGGGAGATGAAGAAGCAGGGCAGGGCGCCAAAACTCTACGTGCAGGTCAATATCGGCTCCGAGCCGCAAAAGGCCGGCATTGCGCCGAAGGAAGCCGTCGCCTTCGTCGCCCGCTGTCGCGAGGTCCATGGCCTGACGATCGAGGGCCTGATGTGTATCCCGCCGCTGGACGAGAATCCCGGCCCGTACTTCGCCCTGCTGGAAAAGCTCGCCCGCCAGGCCGGCGTCTCAAAACTCTCCATGGGGATGTCGGCGGACTACGAGACGGCGGTCGCTTTCGGCGCGACTTCGGTGCGCGTCGGCTCGGCCATCTTCGGCCATCGCTGAGCTTTCCTTCTGGAACGGACTCTCAACGATAATAGCGTTTGACCCGCGGATGCCGCCGCAGCGACGCCGGCCGGTAAGGCGGCCGGTATCGGTCGAAGCGGTCCTCGATGCTGCGGCAGAGCGCGTCGATCTCGGCGCTTTTACCGCGGATGGCGCGCACGGCCGGCAGCCAGAAGATGCCGAAGCCGGTGCGCTCGTCGTGCTGGAGACCGAGCAGGTTTTCGTGCATGACGACCGTGAGCGGAATGTGCAGACGCGCCGCGTCCCGCAGCCGCGACAGCATCCAGTCGAGTGTCAGGTCGGATAGCTTCTTCTCGTCGTAGCCTCCTCCGATGTCGGAGTGGACTCCGGGAAACCAGACCTGCTCGACGGCCTGGCCCTGGGCTCCCGCCTGCGGCGAAGGGTCGTCCCATGTGACCGGCAGGAAGGCCTTGCGGTCCTCATCGATCGAAAGGGCATGCAGGCCGATGGGTATCCGCTCGGACAGGACCTGGTCATGGAAGCGCTGCTGCCAGGGGTTGTAGATGCCGGGAATGCCGATCGATTCCACCGTGTCGAACACGCCTATCACCGAAGGCATCACGGAACTCGACGCATGGCGCGCCGCGAACCCGGCGCCTTCCGCCTTGCGTTTTGCCGCTTCCTCGATCTTGTAGACCGCTACCGCCTCTTCCGCGATCCTGCGGCGGACCGGATCGCTTCCGACTTCGCCTGCGGTGGAGATCGCGTGTCCGTTGTCGTCGATGGTGGCGATGCCGCAGGCATTCAGCACACCGCCAAGGCAGCGGACCGTGTAGGCGCCCCGGCTGAAGCCGAACAAGCCGATCTTCCGCCCCGGTTTCCAATTGAGCAGGATGCCCTCGTAGCAGTCGGTGATATTGGTCGATATGCCCCAGCCCGTCGCCTTGGCCCATAGGTTGCGCAGGGTCCGGCCCCAACGGTTGCCCTTTTCCTCGGGGGCGCCGAGGCCCGGATCGTAGAAGGCGTAAAGATATGGCCGCTGGTAGCTGGCCGAATACATGTTGAAGATGTTGGTGTTCTTGATGCGGACGCCCTGGTCGTTGACGCCGCTCTCGTCGTCGTCGCGCACGCCGCGCTGACCGGTTCCGTCGGAAAAGATCAGGCACCAGTTGTCGGGCATGGCCGCCTCGCCGAGTCCGGTCACTCTAGTCCATTGCGGCGGACCTTCCAACTGTCCGGCGCGAGATCGCGCCGGTTGGCATGATAGGCTCTACAGGCTCCGGTGCGGGACGGGGGCGCATAAAAAAGGCCGGGGCGATGCCCCGGCCTTTTCGCAAATCGCGCTGGAGAGAGAGTTCATTCCACCGGAACGATCTTGCCGTCTTCCCACTTGAACAGCGAGAAGCTCGGCGACGACAGGTCGCCGTTCTCGCCATAGGTCAGCTTGCCGATGGCGGTCTGCACCGGCTGGCCGTCCTTCAACGCCGTCGCGACAGCCGTGGCGTCGTCCGCCTTGCCGGCCTTCTCGATACCGGCCTTGATGACCTGCACGGCGGCGTAGGCGTTGAGCGTGAAGGCTTCCGGCGGGATGTTCTTTTCCTTCAGCACCGCGACGGCCTCGGCCGAATCCGGGTTCTTCAGGGCATCCGAGGCATTGGTGAACAGCGTGCCGGCGGCCGCCTGGTTTCCGATCGCCCAGAATTCGGTGTTGGACAGGCCCTCGCCGCCGATGATCTGCGCCTTCACGCCGGCATCGGCGAGCTGACGGGCAAGCAGACCGCCCTCGGGATGATAGCCGCCAAAATAGATCACCTCGGCACCGTCCTTCTTCAGCCGGCCGACCAGGGCGGAATAATCCTTCTCGCCGGGGGTCAGGCCCTCGTACATCACTTCGGTCACGCCTCCCGCGTTGATGGCGGCCTTGAACGCGTTGGCGAGGCCCATGCCGTAGGTGCCCTTGTCGTGAATGACGGCGACCTTCTTGTCCTTCATGTGGTCGAGCACGTATTTGGCGGCGACCTCGGCCTGCTGGTCGTCGCGGCCGCACGTGCGCAGCACGTTGGTCAGGCCGCGATTGGTGAGGTCGGGCGCGGTCGCGGTCGGCGTCACCATCAGCACGCCGTTCTCGGCGAACACATCCGAGGCGGGCATGGCGACGCCCGAGGTCACCGGGCCGACAACATAGTGAACGCCGTCGCCCACCAGATTGTTGGCGGCCGATACACCCTGCTTGGGATCGCCCGCATCGTCGGCGAGTTCGAGCACGACCTTTTCGCCGAGAATGCCGCCGTTCTTGTTGATCGTGTCCACGGCGGCCTCGGCGCCGTTCTTGACCTGCTCGCCATAGGCGGCGACCGGCCCGGTCAGCGGCGCGACAAGACCGATGGTGATATCCGCCCAGGCGGAAGGCGCGAAGGCCAGGGTTGCAGCGATGGCGACGCCTGCCAGCAGCTTCGTCTTCATGGCACTACTCCTTTGTCGGCCGGCCTTGCCGGCCGGCGGGAAAGATCGGCCATAGCCCTTTGGGGCAGCAATGGCAATCGAACGGGACGGACAGCCCGCCGTTTGATTTGAGCCAGGTGGCGGCGCGGCCGGGCGTGTCAGTGCAGCACGAATTCGCCGTCGACCTTGCGCCATTGATTGGGCGCGATCAGCCGCTGGTGCGAATAGGTGACGGAATGCAGCGGGCCTTCCAGTTTCGTCCGCCAGAATTCGATGAAGCGGATCAGGGCCGGGAATTTCGGCGCCAGGTCGTAGTCCTGCCAGACATAGGTCTGCAGCAGGTG
>CAZBBT010000199.1:0-4846 GCA_964490065.1 uncultured Mesorhizobium sp.
GGCCAGTTGGGGGACACCGTCATGGTGAAGTACGGCTACGCGAGCAAGTTCGTCCTGCCCTAGGTCATGGCGCTGCGGTCCAACGACGACAACAAGAAGAAGTTCGAAGGCCAGCGCGCGCAGCTCGAGGCCCGCAACCTGGAGCGCAGGTCGGAAGCCCAGGAGGTCGCCGACCGGCTCGACGGCAAGAGCTTCGTCGTCGTCCGCTCGGCCGGCGAGACCGGCCAGCTCTACGGTTCGGTATCGACCCGCGACATCGCCGACCTGTTGACCGCCGAGGGTTTCTCCGTCGCCCGCAACCAGGTCGAGCTCAACCAGCCGATCAAGGCCATCGGCCTGACCAACGTCGCCATCGCGCTGCATCCGGAAGTCGAGGTCACGGTGACGCTCAACGTCGCCCGTTCGACGGAAGAGGCCGAACGCCAGGCCCAGGGCGAGACGCTGACCACCGCCGAGGCCATCTACGGCGAGGACATCAACGACAACGCCCGGCCGGACAACTTCTTCGATCCGAACGCGGAGTTCGAGGGAGACGAGGAAGGACAATTAGGCGACAGGACAGTAGAGCAGTAGGCGAATATCATACCGCCCTACTCATATATTGCCCTACTGCCTTCTTCATTCATCTGGACCAAAAACCCGGGCTGACTGCCCGGGTTTTTTTGTCGATAAGGAACTTTTCAAGCCCTGAGGTTTTGAGGCAGGATTGTGGCAGCGGGGCTGCCATAGTGCATTTCATCCCGAGGGCATTGCCATGAACATCTTTCTGCAACGCATCGTCGAACGCATCGTCCGCGTCGGAAACCTCTCGATCACCGGTCCCGGCGGGACAACCCGCCACTTCGGCGACGGCAGCGGCGACAAGGTGCATATGGTCATCCACACCCGCCACGCGGAGCGGGCGATCACGCTGCATCCCTCGCTTGCGATCCCGGAAGCCTACATGGAGCAGGATCTCGATTTCGTGGAAGGCGACGTGCTGTCCTTCCTGCACCTCGTCTACCGCAACATGGGGATTTCCTGGACCGATTCGACCTGGGGCAAGCTGCTCAACTCCGTGCGGCTGAAAGCGCGCCCGCTGCAGCAATGGAACACCGAGCGGCGCTCCCGGAAAAATGTCGAGCGCCACTACGACCTGTCGGGCGAGCTCTACAAGCTCTTCCTCGACGACGACATGCAGTATTCCTGCGCCTATTACGAGCGGCCGGACATGACGCTGGACGAGGCGCAACTCGCCAAGAAGCGCCACATCGCCGCCAAGCTCAGGATCAAGCCCGGCCAGACGGTGCTCGACATCGGCTCGGGCTGGGGCGGGCTCGGCCTCTACATCGCCAGGACCTTCGAAGCCGACGTGCTGGGCGTCACGCTGTCGACCGAGCAGCATCAGGTTTCGACCGACCGGGCTCATGCCGAGGGCCTCGACCGGCATGTTCACTTCGAGCTGCGCGACTACCGCGACCTCTCCGAACGTTTCGACCGCATCGTTTCGGTCGGCATGTTCGAGCATGTCGGCGTCAGCCACTACCGGACCTATTTCGACAAGTGCGCGCAGCTTTTGAAGCCCGACGGGGTGATGCTGCTGCACACGATCGGCCGCGTCGGTCCGCCGACCACGACCAACGCCTTCATCCGCAAGCACATCTTCCCCGGCGGCTACATCCCGGCCCTGTCCGAGGTCATGCCGCATATCGAGAAATCCGGCCTGATGGTGACCGACGTGGAAATCCTGCGCCTGCACTACGCGGAAACGCTGAAGGCCTGGCGCGAGCGCTTCCGGGCCAAGTGGGACCAGGTCAAGGAAATCTACGACGAGCGCTTCTGCCGCATGTGGGATTTCTACCTCGCCGGCTCCGAGGCGTCGTTCCGCTGGCAGGACCTGGTCAACTTCCAGATCCAGCTCGCCCGCAGGAACGACGTGCTGCCGATGACGCGCGACTATATCGGCAAGTGCGAAAAGGCCATCGCCATGCACGAGATGGGCCACCAGCCCGACCGCCGCATCGGGAAGCCGGAGACCGCAGACGCCAAGCCGGCCACGAAGCCGGCGCGGCGCAGGAAGGTGGCCGGGAAGGAGTAGGCGGAACACGATCCGGCCAGGCCCGTCGCGACCGTCCGACGGGCCTTGTCTTGCCTGGCGAGACGGACCAAAAGAGGCCATTCAGCCAAAGGTTTGCGATGGCCTATCTTCTTTATGCTGCAGCCGCGGTTGCCGAGATCGCCGGCTGCTTCTGTTTCTGGGCCTGGTGGCGGCTCGACCAGTCCGTCGCCTGGCTGTTGCCCGGAATATTGTCGCTCATCCTCTTCGCCTGGCTGCTGGCGCTGACGCCCGCCGACGCCGCCGGGCGGACTTTCGCGGCCTATGGCGGCATCTACATCGCCGCTTCGCTGGTCTGGCTGTGGCTGGCGGAGGGCGCGCGGCCCGACCGCTGGGACCTGATCGGCGCCATGGTCTGTGTGGCGGGCGCGGGCATCATCCTTCTCGCGCCGCGCGGAGCTTGAGCCCGTGGAACTCCCCGCGCCGCTTCGCCAGGCCATCGACCACCTGCTGGAGAACACACCGCTTTCGTCGCTGCGGCAGGCGGCGAAAACGCTTTCCGACCGCTATCGCGCCGAGATCCGCGACGGGCGGCTGCACATGGCCGACGATCTCGCGGTCAAGGCCTATCTCGCCCAGCGCATGCCGGCGACCTATACGGCCATCCGCGCCAGCCTGGACGCATTGGCCGATGCAAGGCCGGATTTTTCGCCGAAGAGTCTGCTCGACACAGGATCAGGCCCCGGCACGGTTCTGTGGGCCGCGACCGATCTGTGGCCAGGTCTCGAACAGGCGACAATGCTGGAAGCCAGCGCAGCGGCGCGCTCGGCCGGCCAGAAGCTAGCTGCCAGTTTGGTCTCGACGCGAACCGAATGGTTGGCCGGCGACGTCACGCTCAACCTTTCCGGCCTGAAGCCCGCCGACCTGGTGACGGTCGCTTATGTGCTGGACGAACTGGCGCCTGCCTCTATCGCCAAACTCGTCGAGAGGCTATGGGCGCTCGCCACCGACACGCTGCTGGTGATCGAGCCGGGAACGCCGGCCGGCTGGCGGCGCATTCTCGACGTGCGGTCGCAACTCATCGCCGCCGGGGGCCATGTGCTGGCGCCCTGCCCGCATCGTGCGCCCTGCCCGCTTGCGGCGCCCGACTGGTGCCATTTCGCACGCCGGGTCGCGCGTTCGCGCCTGCATCGCCTCGCCAAGGACGCCGACGTGCCGTGGGAGGACGAGAAGTTCATCTATCTCGCGGTGTCGCGCCATGCCGCACCAGCCCGTGCCGCGCGCGTGCTGGCGCCACCGAAAGCCGGATCCGGAAAAGTCTCGCTGAAGCTTTGTCTGCCGGATGGTGACGCCGCCGAGCGGCTTTTTTCCAAGCGCGACGGCGCGGCTTACAAGGCCGCGCGGCGAGTGGATTGGGGCGACACGCTTATCGGCTAGGATCGGGCGTTTTTCAGCCAGTGCTTCGCAGTTCGATGCTTGCATTTTGTTCCTATTTTGTTCTAAGGATCGGACTCGGAAAACTTCACAAGTCAACGGTGATTCTTTCCACGGAAAAATAGCGCCTGTGAATCGCGGGAAGCACGGAGGATCGGACCGGGCGTGATGCAAATAGGTTAGCACCGAATCGCCGCCCTTCTGGTATCGACGGGTCGGATCAGGATTTGGAAAGACCATGGCGGAAGCGGCAAGGAAATTCGGGACGGTGGCGGAAACGCCGCTTTATCGCGAGGCGCCCAACAATATCGAGGCGGAACAGGCGCTGCTCGGCGCCATGCTGGTCAACAACGACGCCTTCTATCGGGTGTCGGACTTCCTCAAATCCGCGCATTTCTACGAGCCGCTGCACCGCAAGATCTTCGAGGTTTCGGCCGAGCTCATCCGCATGGGCAAGATGGCCAACCCGGTGACGATCAAGACCTTCCTGCCGGCCGACGACAAGGTCGGCGACATGACGGTCTCGCAATATCTCGCCCGCCTCGCCGCCGAGGCCGTCACCGTCATCAACGCCGCCGATTACGGCCGCGCCATCTACGACCTCGCCACGCGCCGCGCGCTCATCACCGTCGGCGAGGACATGGTCAACATCGCCTATGACGCGCCGGTCGACATGGCGCCGGCCGAGCAGATCGAGGACGCCGAGCGGCGGCTGTTCGAGCTGGCCGAGACCGGCCGCTACGACGGCGGCTTCGAGAGCTTCACCGACGCGGTCAAGACCGCAGTCGACATGGCCAACGCCGCCTATATGCGCGACGGGCATCTGTCCGGCATTTCGACCGGTTTCCGCGATCTGGACCGGCGCATGGGCGGTTTGCAGCCGTCCGACCTGGTCATCCTGGCCGGCCGTCCCGGCATGGGCAAATCGTCGCTCGCTACCAACATCGCCTTCCATATCGCCAACGCCTACGAGCCGGCGCCGCAGGCGGACGGCTCCTTCAAGGCGGCGAATGGCGGCGTGGTCGGCCTGTTCTCGCTGGAAATGTCGTCGGAGCAGCTCGCCACCCGCATCATCTCGGAGCAGACGGAAATCCCCTCCTCCAAAATCCGGCGCGGCGAGATCAGCGAGGCCGATTTCGAGAAGCTGGTCGCCTGCTCGCAGATGATGCAGAAGCTGCCGCTCTATATCGACCAGACCGGCGGCATCTCCATCGCGCAGCTTTCGGCGCGCGCGCGGCGGCTGAAGCGCCAGCGCGGGCTGGACGTCATCGTCATCGACTACGTGCAGTTGATGAGCGGCTCCTCCAAGGCCTCAAGCCAGAATCGCGTGCAGGAGATCACCGAGATCACCACCGGCCTCAAGGCGCTGGCCAAGGA
>CAZBBT010000200.1:0-4836 GCA_964490065.1 uncultured Mesorhizobium sp.
AGGAACAGTGCTCGTTCCACATGGCCGAGAAGATGCCGAGTTCGGTGAAACTCGGTTCGCGTCCGACAAGGTCGAGGATGCGCTGGTATTCGTCCGGCTTCAGCCCGTGCGCGGCGATGAGTTCGGGCGTGATTTTCACGGAATTGGAAATGGTCATCGCGGGCAGCGGCTCCGAAAGCGCGTGTCGAGGCCCCTATAGCCGAAGCGCCGCGATGTTACACCCCTTGAAAGCCGGGAAATCGGCGGAAAGTAACAGGCGCTGCCGCCTGTCAGCCAAAACTCTCGTAGCCGGCGCGGCCTTCGTCCAGCAACCGACGGATGACGCCGATGCCGGCTTCGACCTGCTCGCGCCGACGCGGCTGAGACACGCCGAAGCGCACGCGGTGGAAAACCTTTTCCGAGCGGCCGGCCTTGAACTCGTCCTCGTCGTCGATGAGCACGCCGTTCTGCCGGGCGGCGTTCTTGAACGTGCCCGAAAGCCAGGGTTCCGGCAGGGTCAGCCAGACGAAGGGCACCCGCTCATGGGTGTTGAACTTGAAGCCGCCCAGCCTGCTGCGCACGATGGCCGTGCGCGCCTCGATCTCGGCGAGGATCTGCGTGCGGATTTCGGCGGCGCGGCCGGAAAGCACCAATTGGCAGGACAGTTCCGCCGACAGGAAGGGCAGGCCGCCGCTCAGCATCTTGTGGGCGACGCGGATGCGGTGCCGGTAGGTGGGCGGGCAGGACAGCCAGCCGCCGCGCACGCCGGCCGCCACCGATTTCGACAGGCCGCCGGCGACGATGGTGCGTTCCGGCGCATATTCGGCCAGCAGGGGCGTCGTGTCGCCGGTCATGGCGCCGTAGAGGTCGTCCTCGATCAAAAGCACGTTGTGCTCGCGCGCGATGCGGGCGATTTCCTGCCTCCTCATCGCTGAAAGCGTGGTCAGCGTCGGGTTCTGCATCGTCGGCATCAGGAAGATCATCTTCGGATGCTTCTGCGCGCAGACATGAGCGAAATCTTCCGGATCGAGGCCTTCGCCGTCGGAAGCAACCAGCACGACGCGCCGGCCGATCAACCCTGCGCTCCGGGCGATCTGCGAATAGGTCAGGTGCTCGAAGGCGATCGTGTCGCCGGGCGCCGTCAGCGCCGAGATGGCGGAAATGACGCCTGCATGGGTGCCCAGCGTCGGCACGATCGTGTCCGGGGCAGGGCGGAAGTCGTTGCGCGCCAGCCAGCGGCTGCCCGCCTCGAACCAGCGCTCGGGGAATTCGCGCGTATAGCTCGAAATCTCGGAAGGATGCTCGGCGGCGATCCGCGCCAGCAATTCACCGACGGCGACGCCCTGGCCGATATCCGGCGCAGCGGTGCTGTCGAAGCGCAGCTTGTCGGGCGGCGGGTCAAGGGCGCGCGTGCCTTCATAGGGCAGGGGGGCCGTTTCGATGAGAGCCCCGTCCTGCCGCTTCAGCACATAGGTGCCGCGGCCGACCTCGCCGCTGACCAGCCCGCGCTCGCGCAGCAACTGGTAGGCGCGCCCCACCGTGCCGACCGTCGCGCCGATGTCGTAGGCGAGGTCGCGCTGCGGTGGCAGTTTGAAGCCGGCGGGCATGATGCCGCGGTCGATGTCCGTCTCGATGCGGTCAGCCAGCCGCTGATAGAGCGGGCCTGAGCCCGAAAGGTCCGGAAGCCAATTTGTCATGGTGACAATTTTCTACATTGCACCGCCATGAAGGTCAATTCATAGAGATTGCACCCCAATGACTTGACTCAGTTCTATACAAACAGGTGCAATGATGAAGACAATAGATACAATCATCACCAATCCTGATGATTTGCAGTTCCTGCCGCCGCGCGCCTCCTTCGTCCGGCGCATTACCCTTGTCATACGCTCCCTTCTCGCCTGGTTCGATAATCTTGCGGCGCGCCGGCGCAGCCGCATGGCGCTGCTCGAAATGACCGACGATCAGCTCAAGGACATCGGCATTTCCCGCGCCGATGCCTATCGCGAGGGAATCCGTCCGGCCTGGGAATGATCTTGATGGGAGCGGCGGCTAAGGCGCGTCGCGATCTTTCAGATTCGCTCGCCGCGCTTTAGACTCTTGTTTCTACGCATGTTCTTGTCCCGAAACCGGTTCCCACTTTCGGGAGGCCTGCTTTAGGCGGCCGCGCCGCAGTCGCCGCTGCCGGTCTGCCAGCGGGCGACATCGGCGCCGATACGCTCGCGCAACGGGCCGTCCATCAGCGGCCCGTAGACATCGACGCGGCGCGAACCGCCGCTCGCCTGCACCACGAGAAGCGGCTTGCCGCCATAGTGCTTGGCCGGCACCAGCAGGAAGCGCGGCGTGCCGCCGAAATTGTTAAGTTCGTTGGCCATCTGGTAGGATTTGAAGGCCGGGTCCTTCGAGGCGATCCAGCATTTGTGCGCGGCGATCGCCACCTGTTCCATGGCCTGGAGAGAAGCGCTCTTGCCGCCGCCTGCCGAGTTGCCGTCGGATTTCGACTGGCACCCGGCCAGTGCAAGGCCGGAAATGGCGAGGGCGCAGGCGGCGAGGCGGATCGTCATGCGGTCATCCCGTCGATTCGGCGTGGCTTCAGGCAGGGTTTCAGACTTTTGGCGAACGCGCCAGCGCAACGCGGGCGACGATGGTCAGGCCGCCACGCCCAGCGCGCCTTCGAACAGGCCGCGGCCGTCCGTGCCGCCATGCGCCGCCTCGATCAGGTTTTCCGGATGCGGCATGAGGCCGAGCACATTGCCCTTTTCGTTGACGATGCCGGCAATGTCGTTGATCGAGCCGTTCGGGTTGGTGCCTTCGGCGTAGCGGAAAACGACCTGGCCTTCACCCTCGATGCGCGCAAGCGTCTCGCCGTCGGCGAAATAATTGCCGTCGTGGTGGGCGACCGGGCAGCGGATGATCTGGTGCTGCCGATAGGCACGGGTGAAGGCGGTGTTGGCGTTGGCCACCTGGAGTTTGATCTCGCGGCAGACGAATTTCAGCGAGGCGTTGCGCATCAGCGCGCCGGGCAGGAGGCCGGCCTCGACCAGGATCTGGAAGCCGTTGCAGACGCCGACCACCATGACGCCCTTGGCTGCCTTCTCGGCCACCGCGCGCATCACCGGCGACCGCGCCGCGATTGCGCCGCAGCGCAGGTAGTCGCCGAAGGAGAAGCCGCCCGGAATGGCGATCAGGTCGACATCGGGGATTTCCGTGTCGGTCTGCCACGCGATAGCCGGCGCATGGCCGGAAATCTTGGTCAGCGCCGCGATCATGTCGCGGTCGCGGTTGAGGCCGGGAAGCAGGACGACGGCGGATTTCATGGCTGATGCGGACCGCTGGCGTTGAACACGAGCCAGTCCTTAGCCCAAAGCCCCTTCGCCCGCGAGCCAATTGTGTCGCGTGGTGAAAAAGAGATGCGATTATTATTCCGCGGGTTCCACCAAAAGCGGCTTGCCGCGCCTGTCCCCGGTGTCGGGCAGATGTGCCCAGGCGGGCCTTTCGAACAGGAACTGGCCGATTCCGAATCGCTTGACCGCAAGGTAGAGGGCGACGGGCGCGAGAACCGACAGCACGAACACGACAATCGCCATCGCGCTTGGATCGGTCAGGATTCCGGTTTTCATGACGACGATGCGAGCCGCCGACATCGGCAAGGTGAACGCGAGATAGACGACAAGGGAATGCGCGCCGAGCCATCGCAGCCAGCCGGTGTAGGGCTGTCTCATCAGCAGGCAGGCCAGGACGCAGAGCGCGACCGCGCCGATGACGCCAAGCGCGAAGCGCAGTGGCGCGAACGCGGCCAATCCCATGTGCATGGCCATTGGCTCCACCCTGCCGTCAGGCCAGAACACCAGAAATGCCTCGACCGCAGCCCACGCCGCCAGTGCGATCCATGCCCGGGCCGAATGCCGCGCGGCGGCATCGACGATGGCGAATACATACGCCGATCCGGCATAGCCGAGGTAGAAGAATACGAAATAGGCAAAGAACTGCGTCACCGCGTAGCTTGGCGAGACGATGTGCGCCATATGCAGCGCCGCCGACACCGCGATCACCAGCCAGTGCGGCAGCCGCAACTGCGCACACAACTTCGCGGCCACGGAGAACACCGCCAGCATGTAGATGAACCACAGCACGCCGTAAGGCTGAATCATGGCGAGCGCTATGCCCTTCGCCATGCCGGGCACATCCTGATTGGCGATCCCGGCCTTGAGAACGAAATCGACAGCCACCCACACGATGTAGAAATAGAAGTAGTGCACGACTCGCCGGTCGGCGTAGCGACGCCACGGCCGCTCGATGACCTGCGAGAGGAAAAGACCGGAGATGAGGAAGAATTCCGGCATCCGGAACGGTGTCGCGAAGCCGATGACGTAGTGCAGCACGCCGATTTCGCCGGTGTGCTCCCCGAGATTGTAGGCGGCATACATCATCACCACCAGGAGGATTGACAGTCCCTTGGCGGCGTCGACCCAGTCGAGGCGATGATCCTTGCCCATCCCGCGAGGCATTCCCCTGCAAAGCGCGCATCATAGCGCGAAAGCCTGCAAGGCATGTTAACCGGGAAGGTAAAGATGAAGCTTTTTCAACGGGCTGGTTAACGGTCCCGGCGGCCGTCAGGGGAACCGGGCCATCGATGGCTTCAGTTGACGGCGATCTGGTAGTTCTCGATCACCGTATTCGCCAAGAGCCTGTCACACATGGCCTTGAGGTCGGCTTCGGCCTGCGCGGCATCGTCGCCCTCCAGTTCGAGATCGAACACCTTGCCCTGGCGGACCGAGCCGACGCCGCCGAAGCCGAGGCCGGCCAGCGCGTGCTCGATCGCCTTGCCCTGCGGGTCGAGGACGCCGTTCTTGAGGGTGA
>CAZBBT010000201.1:0-4828 GCA_964490065.1 uncultured Mesorhizobium sp.
AATCCGAGAAGGCGCGGACCGTTGCGCTCAAGGCCATGGCCGCTGGCGCCGCCGCGGTGGTCGGGCCCTTCCGGGCGGGTGCTGCCGCCGGTGTCGCAGCCATCCGGGGCGGGCAGCATGCGCCGATCTTCCTGATGAACGATGCGGTCAAGGGCGGAGGCGGCGTCTACACCGTCCCGCTCGATGCGACCACCAGCATCGCCACCGCGGTCGATGCCCTGGCGCGCAAGGGATCCCGCAATTTCGTGCTCATCTTGCCCGAGGGCAAAAGCGCGCCGGCGGTCGAGCGGGCCGTCGATTTCGCGGCGGCCAACCATGGCGGCCGACTGGTCGCCAAGGCACGCTATTCCGGTCAGGCTTCCGTGCAGGCAGCCGTCGATACCGTCTTTGCCGTCATGGCCGAGCCGGACGCTGTGGTTGTCGACGGCGGCAATCTTTCAGGAGCGGTCGTTGACGCGGTGCGGGCGAAACGGCGCGCTGTTCCGATCATCATTGCGAACAACTACCGCGATGCCGCCAATCCCAGCCTCGAAGGGACACTGGTGGCGGATATCGACCGGCGCGAGATGGGTTCCGTGTCAGGGCGCTACCAAGCCCGCTTCGGCCGCCCGATGGCGCCGCGCGCCGCCTATGCCTACGATGTCGTGGCGCTGCTCGCGGGCGTCGAAGGCGCCATCGGCGTCAAGGGAATCGTGCCGCCGATCATCGAGAGCGGCCAGGGATACCGTGGCACGACGGGTCTCTTCCGCTTCCGCCCCGACGGCCGCGTCGAGCGGCTGTTGCCGCTCTACCGGCTGAAGAAGGGGCAACTCGTCGAAATCGCGGCGGCGGCGAAGAAGTTCTGATGGAAAGCCGCAGACCGTGTGTTGCGTCGTTCAGGCGGCCGGCTCGAATTTCAGCGCCACGCCGTTGATGCAATAGCGCAGGCCGGTCGGCGGCGGGCCGTCCGGGAAGACGTGGCCGAGATGGCTGCCGCAGGTGGCGCAGTGCACTTCGGTCCGCGTCATGCCGTAGCTGCGGTCGGTGGTGGTCTCGACCGAGCCGGGCACGGGGTCGTTGAAGCTCGGCCAGCCGGTGCCGCTCTCGAACTTCAGCGTCGATTCGAACAGCTTGCTGTCGCAGCCGACGCAGCGGAATGCGCCGGCCCGCTTCTCGTAGAGCAGCGCGCAGCTTCCCGGCCGCTCCGTGCCGTGGCCGCGCATGACGTCATACTGCTCGGGCGTCAGCAGCGCGCGCCATTCGGCATCGGTGCGGGTGACGGGATAGGTGTGGGTGTCCATGCTTGTCTCCTGCCTGGGCATGTCTCCCGAAAGTCGGAACGGTTTCGGGATCGGGACATGCCCGCGAGTCGTCGGCTTGTTGTTGGTTGCGTCGCTGACTTCGCCTCAACATAGGCATTCGTTACAGGCTTGCCCAGCTTCAGGCGATCGCCGCCAGATAGCGGTCGACCGAAACCTTCATGGCCTGCCGGGCGTCGCCGATGATGTTGGAGCCCCACCAGGCGCCGTAGATATGATCGTAGTCGAACGGCTCGACCGCGGCGGCGATGCGGCGCACGGTTCTTGCGTTGAGCGGGATCTGGTTCGGGTAGCTGTACATGAAGGAGAGATGCCGGCGCGTCGGCACCACCTGCAGGATGTCTCCCGACAGGACGGCGTTGCCGCCGGGACGCTGCCAGTGCAGCACCTGGCCGCCGGCGAAATGGCCGCCGCAGCGGATCAGCGTCAGCGACGGATTGAGGGGAAACGTCTCGCCTTCCCAGCTTCTGACCGAGGGCGACGGCCGCATGATCCATTCGCGGTCGTCGGCATGCAGGTAGATCGGCACGCCGCCGAATGCCTCGCTCCACGGCACCATCGCCGAATAGTAGTGGCAATGCGAGATGGCGATGGCCTGCAGCCCGCCGCGCCGCTTGATCTCGTCGATTGCTTCGCCCGAGACCAGCGACACGCAGTCCCACAGCACATTGCCGTGCGGCGTCTCGGCGAGCAGCGCACGCTGGCCGATGGCGAAGCGCGGTTCGATGCCGAAGGCGAGAACGCCCATGTCCTCCCGCATGGCAAGCTTGTGCTTCGCCGCCAGCTCGTCCGGCGTCAGCCAGGCCTGGCCTTCCCAGCGAACATACTGCCGCTCGTCCTCGCAGATCGGGCAGCGCGGCGGCGGCACGGCACTTTCGGCGAACTGCACGCCGCACTGGGCGCAGAAATAGTTGGTCATCGCGCGGTCCCGGTCAATGCTTCCTCGAAAGTTCCTTCGTCGCCGCCTCCAGCCCGGCGAGCGTCAGCGGATACATGCGGCCGCCGAAGATCTCGCGCATCATGGCGATCGAATGCGTGTAGCCCCAGTGCTTTTCCGGCGTCGGATTGAGCCAGACGGCTTGCGGCCACTGCTGGAGCACGCGGGCGAGCCAGGTGGCGCCGGCCTCCCTGTTCCAGTGCTCGACCGAGCCGCCGGGCGCCGCGATCTCATAAGGGCTCATCGAGGCGTCACCGACGAAGATCGCCTTGTAGTCCGGCCCGTATTTGTGGAGCACGTCGAAGGTCGGCAGCGTCTCCGAATGGCGCCGGCGATTGTCCTTCCACACGCCCTCGTAGAGGCAGTTGTGGAAGTAGAAATACTCCATGTGCCGGAACTCGGCGCGGGCGGCGGAGAACAGCTCCTCGACGCTCCTGATGTGGTCGTCCATCGAGCCGCCGACATCGAAGAACATCAGAAGCTTGACGGCGTTGCGCCGCTCGGGTCGCGTCTTCACGTCGAGATAGCCATGCTCGGCGGTGGCGTGGATGGTGCCGGGCAGGTCGAACTCCTCCTCTGCGCCCTCGCGGACCCAGCGGCGAAGGCGTTTCAAGGCAACCTTGATGTTGCGGGTGCCGAGCTCGACCGTGTCGTCGAAGTTCCTGAACTCGCGCTTGTCCCACACCTTCACCGCGCGACGGTGACGGCTTTCGTGCTGGCCGATGCGCACGCCTTCGGGATTGTAGCCATAAGCGCCGAAGGGCGAGGTGCCGGCGGTGCCGATCCACTTCGAGCCGCCCTGGTGACGGCCCTTCTGCTCTTCCAGGCGCTGCTTCAACGTCTCCATGAGCTTGTCAAAGCCGCCGAGCGCCTCGACCAGCCTTTTCTCCTCTTCCGTCAGGTGCTTTTCCGCCAGCCCGCGCAGCCAGTCCTCCGGCAGGTCGGCGACATCGATGCCCGCCTCGCCGGACAGCGCTTCCAGTCCCCTGAAGACATGCGAGAACACCTGGTCGAAGCGGTCGATATGGCGCTCGTCCTTCACGAGCGCGGAGCGGGCGAGGTAATAAAAACCCTCCACGTCGTAGTCGACCAGGCCGGTCTCCAGACCTTCCAGCAACGTCAGGTATTCCCGGAGCGAGACGGGGATCTTGGCCGCTTTCAGTTCGAGGAAGAAGGGGAGGAACATTTTTCTCCTATAGCAGATCGTACTCGATGAAACCCGTCCTTCTCGCCACGTGGTCGTAGAGCCGACGCGCGGTGGCGTTGGTCTCGTGCGTCATCCAGTAGACGTTGCTAACGCCGGCCTTCGCCGCCTCCTGCTTGACCGCCGCGATCAGCGCCGCGCCGACGCCCTTGCCGCGCGCGTCGGGGTCGGCGAAGAGGTCCTGGAGATAGCAGTTGTTGACCAGCGACCAGCAGGAGCGGTGGTAGAGATAGTGGGTGAGGCCCACCGCCTTGCCTTCGAGCAGCGCGATGAACCCCTTGGGCTCGAACTCGCCTTCGGTGAACAGCCGCTTCCAGGTCGTCCGGTAAACCTCCTCCGCAACCGTCGTCTTGTAGAAGGTGAGATAGGCCGTCCACAGCCGGCGCCAGTCGGCATGGTCGGAGTCCTGAAGCGGGCGGATGGTGACGGACATTTTCTTCCTCCAATTGGTGCCCCGTTCTAGCCTTCGTGTCCGCGCCGGGCGATGGGACAGGCACACCTTTCCGTTGCCACGCTGCGGAAATCCGCCCTGGCCATTGTCAAGGAACGCTCCCGGTCCGTGGTGGACCCGAGGAGAAGTCGGGGGCGGCGCGCCGGCACGCCTTACGAGGTGTCAGGTGCGTGCGGCGCCGGGGCATACTCCCGGCGAACCGCCGACCCGGAAATCCCGCGCGACGGCCGGCCGACCTGCGAGTCTACGGCGCCGGACGGACCGAACCGCGCGGCCTGCGCCAGCAGGGCGCACAGCACCAGCGCCAGCGCGCGGAAGCGGACCGCGAGCCGCTCGGCGTCGCCGGTATTTTCCAGCGTATCGGACGGAACCGGCGCGCCGCCGAACAGGAAGGCCCGCGCCTCCACCTCGCCGTGGCTCAGAATCTCCAGCACCCGCCGGCGGCGAAGGAAAGGAACGCCGGCGGCAAGGTCGGCCAGGCTGGCGAGCGCGAACAGCAGCGCCACGATGCGCTCCAGCACATCGCGGTTCCAGTTCGCTTCTCCTTCCCAGTCTTCCATTCCGGTCTCCATTTCGGGCCGGACACAGTATGGGAGAGGTGCAGGGGGTGTGGAAAGATGTCGGCGGCCGGCGACCTTAACGGCCTGAAAAGGCTGGAGAAGTTTGTTCGAGCGGTCGTAGGCCTATCCACAGGTTGACAGTGCGCCGGCTCTATCTTCCGGCAGGGCACGGCAATCGCATATGAAATTTTCGAGCATCCAGCATCCCCACCCCTAACCGGCTCCGCCCTTACGTCCCCTTCGCCCGCTCGATCGCCTCGACGATCATTTTCCTGGCGTGGCTCGCGTCGTGCCAACCGCCGATCTTGACCCATTTGCCGGGTTCGAGATCCTTGTAGTGCTCGAAGAAATGCGCCACCTGGTCGAGCGTGATCTGCG
>CAZBBT010000202.1:0-2135 GCA_964490065.1 uncultured Mesorhizobium sp.
GCCCTGGATGAAGCCGCCCTCGATCTGGCCGATGTCGATGGCGCGGTTCAGCGAGCGGCCCGTGTCATGCACGATGTCGGTGCGCTCGACGACATATTCGCCGGTCAGCGTGTCGACCGAAACCTCCGAGCAGGCGGCGCCATAGGCATAGTAATAGAAGGCGTGGCCCCTGCCCTTGGCCCGGTCCCAATGGATCTTCGGCGTCTTGTAGTGGCCCGCCGCCGAGAGCTGGACACGGTTGACATAGGCCTGCCGCACCAGTTCGTCGAAGGCAATCTCCTGATTGCCGATGCGCACCCTGTTGGGCAGGAACACCACCTGGTCACGCGGGATCTGGTGGGTTTCGGCGGCAAAGTCGATCAGCCGGTCCTTGATCTGGCGCGCCGCGTTCTGCGCGGCCATGCCGTTGAGGTCGGCGCCGGACGAGGCGGCGGTCGGGGCGGTGTTCGGCACCTTCGCCGTCGTCGTCGCGGTGATCTTCACCCGCTCGATGTCGATCTGGAATTCCTCGGCCACCACCTGCGCCACCTTCATGTGCAGGCCCTGCCCCATTTCGGTGCCGCCATGGTTCATGTGCACCGAGCCGTCGGCATAGACGTGCACCAGCGCGCCGGCCTGGTTGGATTCGGTCTTGGTGAAGGAGATGCCGAATTTCACCGGCGTCAGCGCGATGCCGCGCTTGATGAGCCGGCTGTTGGCGTTGAAGGCGGCGATCTGACGCCGGCGGCCGGCATAGTCGGCGCTTTGCTCCAGTTCAGCCACGATGCGCTGGATGATGCAGTCCTCGACCTTCTGGTGGTAGGGCGTGACGTTACGCTCGCCCTTTACCCCCATCGCATCGTAGAAATTCAGCTTGCGGATTTCCAGCGGGTCCTTGCCGACCGCGAAGGCGACCTCCTCGATAACGCGCTCCGCGCCGACCATGCCCTGCGGCCCGCCGAAGCCGCGGAAGGCGGTGTTCGATACCGTGTTGGTGTAAAGCGGCGCGGATTTCGCATGGACATGCGGATAGAAATAGGCGTTGTCGCAGTGGAACAGCGCGCGGTCGCCGACCGGCCCGGACAGATCGGCCGAGAAGCCAGCATTGAGCGCGAACATGAAGTCGACGCCCAGGATGCGGCCCTCGTCGTCGAAGCCTACATCGTAGTCGATGACGAAATTGTGCCGCTTGCCGGTGGCGGTCATGTCCTCGTCGCGGTCGAGTCTGACCTTGACCGCGCAACCGAACTTCTTGGCGGCAATTGCCGCGATGGCCGCGCACTGGTTGGCCTGCGTCTCCTTGCCGCCGAAGCCGCCGCCCATGCGGCGCACCTCCACCTGCACGGAATGGCTCGCAACGCCGAGCGCATGGGCAACCAGATGCTGAGTCTCGCTCGGCCCCTGCGTCGAGCAATAGACCGTGACTTCCTCGTCCTCGCCAGGAACGGCCAGCGACACCTGGCCCTCGAGATAGAAATGGTCCTGGCCGCCAAGCTTCATGCGGTGCCTGATGCGGCGTGGTGCCGAGGCGATGGCCTTTGCCGCGTCGCCGCGCTTCAGTGTCAGAGGCGTGGTGACCTGCCTGTCCTTTTCCGCATCGAGCGCCGCGATGTCGAGGATCGGCGGCAGTTCCTCGTATTCGATCCTTGCCAGCCGCGCGGCATGGCGCGCGGCTTCGCGCGTGCGGGCGACGACGGCAAAGACGGGCTGGCCGTAAAACTCGACCTTGCCTTCGGCGAGGATCGGATCGTCGTGCATGCCGCTCGGCGACACGTCGTTTTCGCCCGGCACGTCGGCATGGGTCAGCACGCCGACGACGCCGGGAGCTACATTGACCGCCGAAAGGTCGACCGACTTGATTTTACCGTGCGCCACCGTCGCAAGGCCTAGCCCGACATGCAGCGTGCCGGCGGGTTCAGGTATATCGTCGATATAGACGGCGGTGCCGGAGACGTGCTTGTGCGCGGAATCGTGGCGCTGGTCGGTATGGACGCCGCCGACGATTTTTTGCGCTTTCAGGTTTGGCGTGTGCTTGGTCATGCGAGCACCTGGAAAGCATGGCGCCCCACGGCGCCCCCCTCTGGCCGGGCCGCCCAAGCCCCCCCCCCGGGGGGGTTTGGGCGCGGAGGCGCGGCTGGCCCCTGCCCACCGCTTGA
>CAZBBT010000202.1:2145-4822 GCA_964490065.1 uncultured Mesorhizobium sp.
CCCCCTCTGGCCTGCCGGCCATCTCCCCCTCACGGGGGGAGATTGGCAGCTTCGGCGCCGCTGCCCCTTCCGCAACGCTGAAGATTGGCGAAGGCCGACGCGACAGCCAATCTCCCCCCTTGCGGGGGAGATGGCCGGCAGGCCAGAGGGGGGTTGGACGGAATGCGCCTTGCAAAATCATGGTTTTACGCCGCCCTCTCCCGTGAGACCTGCACCGGCGCTTTCGTGCTGGTGGTCTCGACGTAGAAGCGCAGCAGCAGGTTTTTCGCCGCCAGAGCCCGGTATTCGGCGGTGGCGCGCATGTCGGTCAGCGGCGAAAAATCCTGCGCGTATTTTTCCATCGCGACTTTGACAGTCGCTTCCGTCCACGGCTTGCCGAGCAGCGCCTTCTCTACATTGACCGCCCGCTTCGGCGTCGCCGCCATGCCGCCATAGGCGATGCGGATGCCCTTCACCGTGCCGTCCCTGGCCAGCGCCAACTTGAAGGCGCCGAGAGCGGCGGTGATATCCTCGTCGCGCCGCTTGGTGATCTTGTAGACGGCGAATTTCTCGCCCTCGGGCGGCACCGGAACAGACACACTTTCCACGAACTCGCCCGGCTTGCGGTCCTGCTTGCCGTAGGCGATGAAGAATTTCTCCAGCGGGATGGTGCGCCGCCTGCCGCCCTTGCGCAGGTTAAGCGTGCCGCCCAGCGCGATGAAGGGAGGCGGCGTGTCGCCGATCGGCGAGCCGTTGGCGATGTTGCCGCCGATGGTGCCCATGTTGCGCACCTGCTCGCCGCCGAGGCGATCGATGAGCGGTCCGAGCGCCGGAATGCGCTTCGACAGCGCGGCAAACGCTTCGGTATAGGTGACGCCGGCGCCGATGGTGATGACGCCGTCCGCTTGGGAGATCGTCTTCAGCCCGTCCAGGGAGCCGATGAAGATGACCGGCGTGATGTCGCGCATATGCTTCGTCACCCACAGGCCGACGTCGGTCGAACCGGCGACGACGGTCGCCTCGGGCAGCGCGTCGCGCAGCCTGGCGAAGTCATCGACATCGGCCGGCACGATCAGCCGGTGTTTTTCGGAGCCGATCTCGACGCGCGCGCCGTCTCGCATGGCAGCAAGCCGCGCGACGATCGCCTTGCGCTCTGCCAGCAACGGGTCCTTGGCCGCCTTGCCGTAGGTGGAGATGGCATGGGCGGCGCGCACGATCGCTTCATAGCCGGTGCAGCGGCACAGATTGCCCTGCAGCGCCTTCTCGATCTCGGCGTTCGACGGGTCGGGCGAGCGCATCCACAGGCCGTAGAGCGACATGACGAAGCCCGGCGTGCAGAAGCCGCATTGCGAGCCGTGGAAATCGACCAAGGCCTGCTGGACGGGATGGAGCTTGCCGTCCTGCCCCGCGAGATGTTCGACACTCACCACATGGGTGCCGTCGAGCGAGCCGAGGAAGCGGATGCAGGCATTGACGCTTTCATAAACCAGCCTGCCGGCGCAAAGCCGGCCGACCAGCACCGTACAGGCGCCGCAGTCACCTTCGGCGCAGCCTTCCTTGGTGCCCTTGAGCGAGCGGCGCAAACGCAGGAAATCGAGCAGCGTCTCGTCGGGCCTGACGTCGCGCAGCGCCACATCCGCGCCATTGAGGATGAAACGGAGTTGGGAACGGATTTTCGGCTTCGCCATTATCAGCTCCCGCGATAGGTGGAGTAGCTGTAGGGCGAGATCAGCAGCGGCACGTGATAGTGCTTTTCCTCGGCCATGCCGAAGCGGATCGGCACGATGTCGAGGAAGGCCGGTTCCGGCAGCGCGGTTCCCTGGCCCCGCAAATAGTCTCCCGCGGCGAAGACCAGTTCGTATTCGCCCTTCTGGAATTCGTCGCCGGCGAGCAGGGGCGAGTCGCAACGGCCATCGTCATTGGTGACGACGTTTTTCAGGTGGATTCGATCGTTGCCGGATATGCGGTACAAGTCTATGGACAGGCCGGCCGCCGGCTTGCCCGTGGCCGTATCCAGCACGTGGGTAGTGAGCCGCCCACCTGCTGTATGGTTTCCTGCCAACTGCCGCCTCCCTTCACGGTACTATCGAACACGGTAACGAATTGTGCCGGCATTAAAAGCCATGGATAAGGTCCGGTCGAGCGGAGGCCGACAAAAACACTTTCAAAAAGTTTGGTAGGAATGACGGACCGCGCTTTGTTCTATTCTCGCAGCCACTTCCGGTAGAAACCGGCAGGGAGGGAAAATGCGATACGTCAGAGACATGCGCGGTTACGGCGCCAATCCACCGGACCCGAAATGGCCGGGCGGCGCCAATGTCTG
The DNA here is from genome assembly GCA_964490065.1 of uncultured Mesorhizobium sp. GTDB lineage: Bacteria > Pseudomonadota > Alphaproteobacteria > Rhizobiales > Rhizobiaceae > Mesorhizobium. The sequence goes on from CAZBBT010000202.1 coordinate 4,448, forward strand.
CGTGCAGTTCGTCGTCAACTACGAGGAAGGCGGTGAAAACTGCATCCTGCACGGCGACAAGGCGTCCGAAGCTTTCCTGTCGGAGATCACCGGAGCCCAGCCGTGGCAGGGCCTGCGCCACTGGAACATGGAATCGATCTACGAATACGGTTCACGCGCCGGCTTCTGGCGGCTGCACCGCCTGTTCACCGGTGAGAACGTTCCCGTCACCTGCTATGGCGTCGCTTCGGCGCTCGCCCGCTCGCCCGACCAGCTCGCCGCCATGCAGGCCGCCGACTGGGAGATCGCCTCGCACGGCCTGAAATGGATCGACTACCGCGACCATTCGCCGGAGGACGAGCGCCGCGACATCGAAGAGTCGATCCGGCTGCACAC
>CAZBBT010000203.1:0-4776 GCA_964490065.1 uncultured Mesorhizobium sp.
ACCCCCGAACCTTTCTCAAGGCCAACGTCTCACATCTAACTGAACCCGGTCAGCGCAAGCGCCATCCGACGCGTCGAAGGCGGCGCGCGCAGCCCGCAGCCTGTCGCGGTTTTCGGCCGCCCAGAGGCCAAGCGCGCCGACCGGCACGGCGATCGAGCGGCCGAGATCGGTCAGCGCATATTCCACCTCCGGTGGCGTGGTCGGTCGCACGGTGCGGCTCACCAACCCGTCGCGCTCCAGCGAACGCAACGTCACGGTCAGCATGCGCTGCGAGATGCCTTCGATCGAGCGGCGCAAGGCATTGAACCGCATCGGCGCCGGCTGCAGGTTGATGATGGCGAGAAGGCTCCATGTGTCGCCGACGCGGTTCAGAACATCGCGCATCGGGCAACTTCCGCTCTCGTCCTTTTCAAAGCCGGGCGCCGCCTGAAGCAACGGCGCAGCGGAAATATTCCCGGTCCTGGCGTTCATATGGACGCGTTCCTTTCCAATCCCCCTACCCGGCGGTTACCCGCGTGTTCCCTGGGCACGAAATCATGCGTTCTTTCCGGCTCATGGCTGGATGGCTATACGGTTACTTGTCATAACCTGATTATCAATCATATCCGCCTATCCAGCAAATAGGAAGCGGGCAGCAAGGAGACAACCATGAAGATCGCCCTGATCGGTGCGTCCGGCTTCGTCGGCAGCGCCATCCTCAAGGAAGCCGCCGCGCGCGGCCATTCCGTCACCGCCATCGCGCGCAACCCCGACAAGGTGGCGCAGTCGAAGGGGATCGCGGCGGTAAAGGCCGATGTCACCGACGCCGGAAAACTCGCAGGTCTGCTCAAGGGCCACGACGTGGCCGTTTCCGCTTTCAACGGCGGCTGGGGCGATCCGGATATCTACGCCAAGCACCTCGCCGGCTCGAAGGCGATCGCGGAGACCGCGAAGCAGGCCGGTGTGCGGCTGATCGTCGTCGGCGGCGCGGGCAGCCTGCTGGCCCCGGACGGCAGCCAGATCGTGGATTCGCCGCAATTCCCGGCGGAATGGAAGGAAGGCGCGCGCGCCGCGCGCGATGCGCTGGCGGCGCTGCGGCAGGAGACATGGAAGGACTGGGCTTTCGTCTCGCCGGCTGCCCATCTGGCTCCCGGCGAGCGGACAGGGAAATTCCGGCTCGGGCTCGATCATCCGGTTCTGGACGACAAGGGCGAAAGCCACATCTCGGTGGAGGACCTCGCCGTGGCGATCATCGACGAAGCGGAAAGCCCAAAGCATACCGGCAGGCGCTTCACGCTGGGATATTGACACACAGCGGCCGGTTCTGCCGAGCCGGTCGCCCCGTCAATCCTTCGACTTGTGCTCTGGCTTGCCCTTGCGCTTGGTCGAAGCCATGTCCTCGAGTTCTTTCTCGCTCATGGATTCGTACATCCCCTTGGACGCGCCCTTGAGCTCGCTCTTCTTGGTGTCGCCGCGCTTGGCCGAAAGGGCCGCGCCGGCGGCTTTCTGTTGCGCCTTGGATGTGGCAGGCATCGGTTTTCTCCCGGTTGAACTACCGGCAAGAAACGCGGCCGCAACAGCGATGTTCCAAATCAGGCCGTAACCAGGCCAAAACCCTGCATCAGGCGGCGGACGGCGAAATCGGCCTTGCCGGAGGTGAAGACGGCGAGGTCCGGCCCTTCCCCGCGCATGGCTTGCTCGCCGCTCCGGCCGTCGATCTCCGCCAGAAGCGACAGGGCGCGCCGCGCGATCGCTTCGGCCGGGTCGATCCAGTCCACCGGCCAGGGCGCTGTCTTGCGCATGCGGTTGACCAGGAAGGGATAGTGCGTGCAGGCGAGCACGACGATGTCGGTGCGGGCGCCGTCCTTCTCCACGAAGCAGGGCGCGATCTCCGCTTGCACCGCCGCCTCGTCGACAAAACCGTCGCGCATGTAGATCTCGGCCAGTCCCGCCAGCCGGTCGGATCCGACCAGCCGCACATGGCACTTCTGCGCCCAGGTGCCGATCAGGTCGCGCGTGTACTGGCGCTTCACCGTGCCGGGCGTCGCCAGCACCGAAACCAGGCCGGAACGGGTACGCTCGGCCGCCGGCTTGATCGCCGGCACGGTGCCGACGAAGGGATGGCCGGGGAAGGCATCGCGCAGCGCATCGATGACCAGCGTGGACGCCGTGTTGCAGGCGATCACCGAAATGGCCGGGCGATGGCGCTCCAGCAGACCCGCGAACAGTGCCAGGATATGCGCCTTGAGCGCAGGCTCTTCCCATGCGCCATAGGGAAAGGCGGCATCGTCGGCAACATAGACGAAGCGGCGATCCGGCATCAGCACGCGCGCCTCGCGCAAGACGGTGAGGCCCCCGATGCCGGAATCGAACATCAGCACCGGCTGCGCGGCTGTGCCGTCTCCGGAAGACGCGACGTCAGTCATTGTCCATGCCCTTGCCGCCGCCCTGCGGGGCTTCTCCAGTCTCGTCGTCGATCGCCGGCGCCGCATGGGCGGCGCGGTCGGCCTTCGCCTTGCGCTCCGGGTAGCCGGCGCCGCGCGGCTCCTTCGGCGAAAAATAGTCGAGCGAGGCGATGACGCCGCGCAGCACTTTCAGTTCCGGTTCGGCAAAGCCGGCCCGCGTCAGCACGGCGCGCAGATTTTCCACCATCTTCGGCTTCTTCGCCGCCGGGCGGAAATAGCCGCGCGACCCGAGAGCCGCTTCCAGATGGTCGAACAGGCCCTGCAACTGCTCCTTGGTCGCCGGCGCCATGTCGGGCGCGGAGAAATTCGTCATGGTCTCTTCAGTCAGGCCGGACTTGCGCCATTCGTAGGACATCAAAAGCACTGCCTGGGCGATGTTGAGCGAAGCGAAAGTCGGATCGACCGGGAAAGTGACGATCTCATCCGCCAGCGCCACCTCTTCGTTGGACAGGCCGAAGCGCTCGCGCCCAAACAGTATGCCGGTGCACTCCCCCTTTTGTTCCTTCGCGCGCAGCGCCCTGCCCGCCTCGACCGGCCCGCGCACGGGCTTGAAGCCGTCCCGCTCGCGCGCGGTGGTGGCGAAGACGAAGTTGAGGTCGGCAATCGCCGAAGGCACATCGTCGAAGACGCGCACGGCGTCGATGACATGGTCGGCGCGGCTGGCGGTCGCGCGCGCCTTGTCGCTCGGCCAGCCGTCACGCGGGTTGACCAGCCGCAACTCTGTCAGGCCGAAATTGGCCATGGCGCGTGCCACCATGCCGATGTTCTCGCCAAGCTGGGGCTCGACCAGGATGATGGCGGGACCGCTGCGGGCCGGTCTGTCTTGTTCGTCGGGCATGGGCGTCAGTGAAGCGGGATTTGGCATTTCGGCGTCCCTGACATAGTTCGCCTGCAAAGTGAAGCAACCGCAAAAGCCAAACAGACGCCGCGGCGACACGACCGCTGCAAATCGGCCCAGCCGAACGATCATCTGGCAGCCAGATATAGCGAGCCTCGTCTCAGCCGAAAGCTGCATCCCGTGGCCTGCATGCCCGTTTGCGCACCCCACGCCGCTTTGATATAGGGGCCGCATCTTCTCAGGTCGCGCCGCGCGCGAGGCCGTATCCCCAGCAGCGAGGCTTTCTTTCCATGGCGAAGATCAAGGTGGCGAACCCGGTCGTCGAACTCGACGGCGACGAGATGACCCGCATCATCTGGCAGTTCATCAAGGACAAGCTGATCCATCCCTACCTTGACCTCAAGCTCGACTATTACGACCTCGGCATCGAGCACCGCGACGCCACCAACGACCAAGTGACCATCGACGCTGCCAACGCGATCAAGAAGGTCGGCGTCGGCGTCAAATGCGCCACGATCACGCCGGACGAGGGGCGCGTCGAGGAATTCAAGCTCAAGAAGATGTGGAAGAGCCCCAACGGCACGATCCGCAACATCCTCGGTGGCACCATCTTCCGCGAGCCGATCATCATGAAGAACGTGCCGCGCCTGGTGCCGGGCTGGACCAAGCCGATCATCGTCGGCCGCCATGCCTTCGGCGACCAGTACAAGGCGACCGACTTCCGTTTCCCCGGCAAGGGCAAGCTGACGATCAAGTTCGTCGGCGAGGACGGACAGGTGATCGAGCACGACGTATTCGACGCGCCGGGCTCGGGCGTGGCGATGGCCATGTACAACCTCGACGAATCGATCCGCGAATTCGCCCGCGCCTCGCTGAATTACGGCCTGCTGCGCAACTACCCGGTCTACCTCTCGACCAAGAACACCATCCTGAAAGCCTATGACGGCCGCTTCAAGGACATCTTCCAGGAGGTCTACGAGAAGGAGTTCGAGGCCGAGTTCAAGGCGAAGAAGATCTGGTACGAGCACCGCCTGATCGACGACATGGTCGCCTCCTCGCTGAAGTGGTCGGGCGGCTATGTGTGGGCCTGCAAGAACTACGACGGCGACGTGCAGTCCGACACGGTGGCGCAGGGCTTCGGCTCGCTCGGCCTGATGACCTCGGTGCTGATGACGCCGGACGGCAAGACGGTGGAGGCCGAAGCCGCGCATGGTACTGTGACGCGCCACTATCGCCAGCACCAGAAGGGCGAGGAGACCTCGACCAACTCGATCGCCTCGATCTTCGCCTGGACGCGGGGCCTGGCGCATCGCGCCAAGCTGGACGACAACGCCGAACTGAGGCGCTTCGCCGAAACGCTGGAGAAGGTCTGCATCCAGACCGTCGAATCCGGCTTCATGACCAAGGATCTGTCGCTGCTGATCGGCCCCGACCAGCCCTGGCTCTCCACCACCGGCTTCCTCGACAAGGTGGACGAGAACCTGCAGAAGGCGA
>CAZBBT010000204.1:0-4769 GCA_964490065.1 uncultured Mesorhizobium sp.
CACATCAGGCTCGACCGGGCGCTGCAATTCCTGATCGGAGATCGCCTGGCATGACACAGTCCCGCAAGCCGGCGGCGTTCCGGATCGAGCCGGAGGTCGCGCCGCCCACCGCCGACGCCGAACAGCCCCGCGCGGCCGCCCCGTCAGCGCGAAAGCCGCGCTCGTTGAAGACCGCCGTCGTCGTTCCGGCCGCGATCGATGTGTTCGAAGAGCCTGATATCGTCGCGGCCGAGCCGCCGCCGGCGACCGCGCCGCGCCGTCGTTCGGCGCTCGCTGCCATCTTCCTTGGCGCCTTCGGCATTCTCGCCTCGCTGGCGATCGGCCTGTGGACGGACGGCCTGATCCGCGCGCTGTTCGAGCGTGCCGAATGGCTCGGCTGGCTGGCTGCCGGCATGGCTGGCGTCGCGGCGCTGGCGCTGTTGGTCATGCTTGCGCGCGAATTCGTCGCCATCGCGCGGCTGGCCGAGGTCGAGAGGATGCAGAAGCGCGCGCTCGATGCCATAGCGCGAGACGATCCCAAGGCCGCGCGCGCCATCGTCGACGAACTGTCGGCTTTCGTCGCCGGCAAACCGCAGACCGCCGGCGGGCGGCGGGCGCTGGCCGAACTCCGCGGCGAGATCATCGACGGCGGCAATCTGGTAAAACTCGCCGAGGTCGAGATTCTCGGCCCACTCGATGCGCAGGCCAAGGTGATGATCCTCGATGCAGCCAAGCGGGTCTCGCTGGTGACCGCGGTCAGCCCGCGCGCGCTGGTCGATGTGGCCTATGTCGTATTCGAGGCCGGCCGGTTGATCCGCCGGCTGTCCGAACTCTATGGCGGCAGGCCCGGAACGCTCGGCTTCTTCCGCCTCGCCCGCTCCGTGCTGGCGCATCTGGCGGTAACCGGCTCGATCGCCGTCGGCGACAGTTTCGTGCAGCAGATCGTCGGCCACGGGCTGGCGGCGCGGCTTTCGGCAAAGCTCGGCGAAGGCGTCGTCAACGGCATGATGACGGCCCGCATCGGCATCGCCGCGATGGAGACCACGCGCCCGCTGCCCTTCACGGCGGCGAAACGCCCCGGCATGGGCGATTTTCTGGCCGCCCTGACCTCCTTCGCGACCGCCAAGGAGCGCAAGGACGTTTCCGCGGAATAGATCTCGCTCAGGGAGTTCGCGGCCGCGCCATTGCCTTCCGGGTGACGAAGCATTAACCATTCTTCTTCATGGTCGGAGGGGCTCCTTCCAGCATCCTTGTTGCCGGGTATCGTTCATGAAAAGCGTGGTTCTGTCCGCCGTCCTGCCTCTCGCAATCGCGGCAACGGCATCTTCCATGATGCTCGCCAGCGCCTCGGCGGCCGAGCGCGACATGGAATTCTTCCGCTCCGTAGAAGGCAAATGGTCCGGCCCGGGCGAGATCGTTGCGGGCAAGTACAAGGGAACAAAGTTCACCTGCAATTTCACCGGCACCACCCCGAGCGGCAAGGTTGGAATGACGCTCGACGGCGGCTGCCGCGTCGGCGTCTTCAGCCAGCCCATGTCGGCGACCGTCGAACGCAAGGGGCGTCGCGGTTATCGCGGCTCCTTCATGGGCGGTTCGGCCGGCTCCGGGCTCGACATCATCTCCGGCAATGTCGTCAACGGACACAAGGTGGTGTTCGCCATCAACCGCAAGAAGTTGAACGGCGTCATGCAGGCGCGCGTGCCGAACGACAATTCGATGATCGTGACCGTTTCCGTGCGGGTCGCCGAGCAGATGGTGCCGGTGATCGGCATGAACCTCAAGCGGGTGAACGGCGTCGAGGTCGGGGCGATCGCCAAGGATTGACCACAAACTACCGGAATGCTTGCCTCGGCGATGTTCCAATCGCCGTGTCCGGAGCATCACATGCGGCGTCTTTCACTCTTCCTCGCTCTTTCCGGCGTCCTGGCTTCGGGTAGCGCCTTCGCGGACGGTGTCGTCCAGAAATTGATGACGCCTGCCGACAAGGCGCGGGTCGAGAACTATGACGAGACGCGCAAGAAGGCCCTGGATGAAGCCAGGTCCGGAGACGCCGATGCCAGGGATCTCAATATCCTGGACGAGGTGCTGTCGCGCCCGGTCGTGGCTTTCTCGGACAAGGACCTCACCGGCAACTGGCAGTGCCGCACAATCAAGGTCGGCGGGGACTTCGGCGCGCTGGTCATCTACGGCTGGTTCAGATGCAAGGTCAGCGACGACGGCTCCGGCTGGATGCTGGAAAAGCTGACAGGCTCGCAACGCACGAAGGGCCGGTTCTACGACGACGGCGCCAAGCGGGCGATCTATCTCGGCAGCTTCTTCGTCCAAGGCGACCCGGCCAGGCCATATGGCAGCGGGCCGAAAACCGATCAGGTGGGCTATGCCTTCCGCACCGGCGACAAGGCCTGGCGCATCGAATTGCCGGCCCCCTACTACGAATCGACCCTCGATATACTGGAATTCCGGCGCTGAGACGCCATTTCCCGTCCCCGCTGCCGCCTGCTCCGGAACCGGCGCGAATGCTTTTTCGCGACATGGCCGTGCGTCGTTTTTGAAGGCCCCCGCGTCGTCCCATGAGAAGCGAGCGCAAGGCGCTTGCGGCAATGCTCCAGACCACTCAAGGAGTTCACAGGTCATGGCCGATCTCACCGTCGTCTATTGGCGCGACATCCCCGCCCAGGTCATCGTCAAGAAGGGCCGGCTGAGCGCCAAGCGCGAACTGTCGCTGCGCTTCACCGAGGCCATCGACATGGCGGCGATGCGCTCGGGTGCGGCCGCGACGGACGACTACCTCGCCGAATGGCGCCGGGCCGCGCCGACGCCGGTGGGCGACGACCTGGAGGCCGAGGCCGACAAGGCGGTGAACGACCTCGAAGCGGCATACGACCGGGAGCGGCTTGTCGCTCTCGCCAAGGCAGGCGGCAAGGACAATGTCTGATACCCAGCCGAAGCCCACCACGGCGGCCGGCCCGGCGAGCGCGGCGCCCGAGGCCGTGCCTCCGGCAGCGACCGGCGGCGTCACGCAGGCTACCATCGTCAAGAAGACGGCACCGAAGACCGACTACAAGCCGGCCGACGTGTCGCCGCAGCGGCGCGTGCAGCGTTCCTTCGCGGTCAGGCTGTGGTCGATCCGACACTCGCGCCTGCTCGAATGGTTTTACGCGCGTTTCGCCGACGTCTTCCTGAAATTGCACCCGCTGTGGAAAGGCATAGGCTACGGGCGCGTCGAGGCGCCGGTCAAATTCGTCGAGAAGCACGTGAAGGGCTTCATGTTCGACTGCCGCATGTGCGGCCAGTGCGTGCTCTCCTCCACCGGCATGTCCTGCCCGATGAACTGCCCCAAGCAGTTGCGCAACGGCCCCTGCGGCGGCGTGCGCGCCAACGGCAATTGCGAGGTCGAGCCCGACATGCCCTGCGTCTGGGTCAAGGCCTGGGAAGGATCGCGCAACATGGTGCATGGCGACGCCATCCTCAATGTGCAGAAGCCCGTCGACCAGTCGCTGCGCGAAACCTCGGCGTGGCTTCGCGTGACGGCACAGGCAGCGGCCGCGCGTGAAGCTGCCCGGAATGCGGGCACGGGAGCCTCGGCATGATCTCCCCCCGCCCTCCGCAAATCGACGAAAACCCGGCCGGCATCGACCTGCCGCTGGAGCCGCTGCCCGGCCACACTTCGCGCGGGCGCCTGGAGCGCGTGCTGCGCCGCGGCGAGTTCGCCGTCACCACTGAACTCAATCCTCCGGACAGCGCCGACCCGGAAGATGTCTACAACCGCGCAAAAATCTTCGACGGCTGGGTCGACGCCATCAACGCCGTCGACGCCTCCGGCGCCAACTGCCACATGTCCTCGGTCGGCATCTGCGCCTTGCTGACACGCATGGGCTACGCGCCCATCATGCAGATCGCCTGCCGCGACAAGAACCGCATCGCCATCCAGGGCGACGTGCTGGGCGGTGCCGCGATGGGCGTGGCGAACATGCTTTGCCTGACCGGCGACGGCGTGCAGGCCGGCGACCAGCCCGGCGCCAAGCCGGTGTTCGATCTCGATTCCATGTCGCTGCTCGAGACCATCCGCATCATGCGCGACAACGGCAAATTCCTGTCGGGGCGCAAGCTGACCACGCCGCCGCAGCTTTTCCTCGGCGCCGCCGTCAACCCGTTCGCGCCGCCCTTCGATTTCCGGCCCATCCATCTCGGCAAGAAGATCGCCGCAGGCGCCCAGTTCGTGCAGACGCAATATTGCTTCGACGTGCCGATGTTCAGGACGTTCATGAACAAGGCCCGCGATCTGGGCCATCTGGAAAAGATTTTCCTGCTCGTCGGCGTCGGCCCGCTGGCTTCCGCCAAGACGGCGAAATGGATCCGCTCCAACGTTCCGGGCATCCACATCCCCGACGCGATCATCAAGCGGCTTGAAGGCGCGCAGGACCAGAAAGCCGAGGGCAAGAAACTCTGCATCGACATCATCAACGAAGTGAAGGAAATCCCCGGCGTTTCGGGCGTGCACGTCATGGCCTACCGCCAGGAAGAGTACGTGGCCGAGATCGTCGATGAATCGGGCGTGCTGAAAGGCCGCCGGCCCTGGAAGCGTGAGATGCGCCGCGACGACGCGCTGGTGGCCGAACGCCTCGACCGCATCCTGCACGACAACATCACGGAAACCCAGGTGGACATGGTGAAGACCGCGCATTGACGGCGGCATCATCCGCTTGATCGGAAACAAATAACGATATAAAGAAATCTTTATATCACGAGGAGAACTTCATGACCCGCACCATCGTCGCTTCGGCGACCCG
>CAZBBT010000205.1:0-4767 GCA_964490065.1 uncultured Mesorhizobium sp.
CGTCGGCCACGCTCGCCACCTGGTTCAAGATCCACGGCGTCAACTATTCGATCTCGTCGGCCTGCTCGACCTCGGCGCACTGCATCGGCAACGCCGCCGAACTCATCCAGTGGGGCAAGCAGGACGTCATGTTCGCCGGCGGCCATGAGGACCTCGACTGGACCATGTCGGACCTGTTCGACGCGATGGGGGCGATGTCGTCCAAGTTCAACGACCGGGCTTCCGTGGCGTCGCGCGCCTACGACATCGATCGAGACGGCTTCGTCATCGCCGGTGGCGCCGGCGTGCTGGTGCTCGAAGAACTGGAACGCGCCAAGGCGCGCGGCGCCAAGATCCATGCCGAGATCGTCGGCTACGGTGCGACTTCCGACGGCTACGACATGGTGGCTCCCTCGGGCGAAGGCGCGGTGCGCTGCATGAAGCAGGCGCTCGCCACCGTGAAGACGCCGGTCCATTACATCAACACGCACGGCACCTCGACCCCGGTCGGCGATTCCAAGGAAATGGGCGCCATCCGCGAGGTGTTCGGCGACAAGATGCCCTATATCACCTCCACCAAGTCGCTGACCGGCCATTCGCTGGGGGCGGCCGGCGTGCAGGAATCGATCTACTCGATCCTTATGATGCAGGGCGGCTTCATCGGCGAAAGTGCCCATATCGAAAATCTAGATCCCGAATTCGAGGGTATGCCGATCGTGCGCAAGCGCATCGACAACGCCACGATCGACACGGTGCTGTCCAATTCCTTCGGCTTCGGCGGCACCAACGCCACGCTGGTCTTCCAGCGCTACAACGGCTAAGGAAAATCCTGCCATGGAAGGTCTGATGAAGGGCAAGCGTGGCCTCGTCATGGGCGTGGCCAACGATCATTCGATCGCCTGGGGCATTGCGAAAAAGCTCGCCGAACACGGTGCGGAACTGGCCTTCACCTATCAGGGCGAGGCCTTCGGCCGCCGGGTGAAACCGCTGGCCGAACAGGTCGGCGCTTCGCTGGTGGTGCCGTGCGACGTCGAGGACAGCGCTTCCGTGGCAGCCGTTTTCGACACGCTGAAGGGTGAATGGGGCGGGCTCGATTTCCTGGTCCACGCCATCGGCTTCTCCGACAAGAACGAACTGAAAGGCCTCTACGCCGACACCACGCGCGACAATTTCATCCGCACCATGGTGATCTCCTGCTACTCCTTCACCGAAGTGGCACGCCATGCCGCGGCACTTATGCCCCAGGGCGGGGCGATGGTGACACTGACCTATGCCGGCTCCGTGCGGGTGATGCCCAACTACAACGTCATGGGCGTGGCCAAGGCCGGGCTGGAGGCCAGCGTGCGCTATCTCGCCAACGACTACGGCCCGCGCGGCATCCGCGTCAACGGCATCTCGGCCGGACCGGTGCGCACGCTTGCCGGCGCCGGCATCTCCGACGCGCGCTACATGTATTCCTATCAGCAGCGCAATTCGCCGCTGAGGCGCACCGTCAACATAGACGAGGTCGGCGGCTCGGCGCTTTATCTCCTGTCCGGCCTGTCGTCCGGCGTCACCGGCGAGATCCATTATGTCGATTCCGGCTATCACATCGTCTCGATGCCGACATTGGCGGAACTGAAGCGGATGGACGAGCCGCACGACTGAACGGCAAGGCCCTCAGCCTGTCCATTTGATCCTGTAAAATACAATCCTTCGGCGGAAACGCAATTTAAGGGGATCGGTGCTAACAAGTCCTGTACCGTGGGGACTTGAAGGCATGTCCGCGACCGCAAACCCGAACCGCACGCCGATGTTCAGGCTGCTCACCATCGCCAGTTCGGGCATCGGCAGCTTCCTGCTCGGCATATGGGGGCTGAAATTCGGCTTCGGCGACGGCCTTGCCGGAATGCCGGCAAGCTCGATGATGGGCATCATCGCAGCCCTTTGCGCTCTCGCGGCAGCCGGCGGCGCCATGTCGTTCTTCGCAGGCATCGACGAATCGGCGGACTATGTTTTCAAGGAAACGCATTTCGACAAGCTGACGGGCGTCTTCGCGCGGGCTGCCATGATCGGCCGCGTCGCCGAGGCGGCGTCTGAAACGACCCGCACCGGCGAGCCGGTATACCTGATCGATGTCGATATCGACCGCTTCAAGCAGATCAACGACGCCATCGGCTACACGGCCGGCGACGAACTGATCAAGCTGTTCGTGGAACGGCTGCGGACGCTGGTGCCGGAAGGCGTCACCATCGGCCGCATCGGCGCCGGCGAATTCGCCGTACTCGTGCCGGACCGTATTGCGCCCGGATCGATGGGTGGATTTGTCGAGCAGCTCATCGACCGTATGATGGAACCTTACCAGCTTTCCAGCCATCTCCAGTCGGTCTCCATCTCGGTCGGCCTGGTGGCCATGCCGAAGGACGGCGTCGACCCGGTGCTGGTCATGCGGCGCTCCAACCTGGCGCTCCAGCACGCCCGCGCCGGCGGCGTCGGCGACTGGGCGGTGTTCCACGCAGACATGGGCAAGGTGGCCGATTTCCGGCAATGGGTGGAATCGGAACTGCACACCGCCTTCGAGCGCGGCGATTTCGACCTGCACTATCAGCCGCAATTCGACCTGCCGACCGGCGAGATTATCGGCTACGAGGCCCTGATCCGCTGGCGCCATCCCGAGCGCGGCATGATCGCGCCGATGGAATTCATCCCGATCGCCGAGGAAACCGGCATGATCCTGCCGATCGGTACGTGGGTGCTGCGCAAGGCCTGCAGCGACGCCCGCTACCTGCCGAAAGAGTGCTTCGTCGCCGTCAACATCTCGGCCGTGCAGTTCATGGCCAAGGATTTCATCGCGCTAGTCAAATCGATCATGGCGAGCACCGGCATCGAGCCGCACCGGCTCGAACTGGAAGTGACCGAAACGGCGATGATGCAGGATCGCGACCGCGCCGCCCTCATCCTGAAGGAACTGGCCGATATGGGCATTTCGGTCGCCGTCGACGATTTCGGCACCGGCTACTCCAACCTCAGCTACCTGGTCGATTTCCCGTTCAGCAAGCTGAAGATCGACAAGTCCTTCGTCAGCCGCATCGACTCCGACGCCAGTTCCGGCGCGGTGGTCTCCACCATCGTCGGCCTGTCTCGCGCGCTGGGCGTCAGCACCATCGCCGAGGGCGTCGAGACGGAAGACCAGGCGACGCTGCTGAAGGCGGCGGGTTGCGAGGTCGTGCAGGGCTTCCTGTTCGGCCGGCCGGCACCGCTCATCAAGGTCGAACAGGGCCGGTCCGTCACCTTGCAGGACGCACAGGAGCGACTGGTCGCCAATCTGCACTAAGGCGCGAAGCGGGTCGCCGGAAAGACCGGTGCTTATCTGCGTGCCGAAAATACTTTGAAGCTGTTGTCGCGCGCGATCTCGTTCCAGCTCGAAAAGGCCGTTTTCAGCCCGGTCTCGTAGGGCAGTTGCCGGTTCGCCACCATCACCAGCCGGCCGTCCGGCTTCAATGCCTTCGCCGCGGCGCGGATCATCCCGGCGCCGATCTCCGGTTCGGCTGCACGACCTCTGTGAAACGGCGGGTTCATGACGACGGCGTCGTAGCGGCGCTCGACCGGTTCGGCGGTGAGGTCGATCCAGAAGAGTTCTTTCCGTGGCGCCGTCCCTTCCAGGTTGACTTTCGCCGCTTCGAGCGCCTCGAAATCCGCCTCGTAGAGGTCGAGCGCCGATACCGCCGGGAACCGTGCCGCGACCTCAGCCGCGACAAAGCCCCAGCCGGCACAGAAATCCGCGACATGGCCGCGAAGATCACCCGGCAGGTTTTCGACCAGCAGGCGCGAACCCGCATCGATCCGGTCATGCGAGAACATGCCCGGCGCGGTGTGGAAGCGCCCCTCGACAAGCAGGGCCGGATTGGCGGCACGGAGTGCCGAGGCTACCTCCCCTGCCTCCGTCTCCCGGCGAAACCAGAAGGCGAGGCCGTGGTATTTCGGCAGCGCGCCTTCGATCCCCACCAAGTCCGCCAGCCGCTTGCGCAGGCTGGCGATGCCGTCATCCTTCAAGCCGGCGACGACAATCAGGCCGCCCGTTTTCGTGCGCTCGACGGCATCGGCGATGCGCAACTCGTTCTGCCCGCGATGGCGGCCGGCGAGGACGAGGGCCGCCGCGTAACCCTCGCCTTCGGCACGCGGTGTCACCGCGACACCCATGCGCTCCAGCGCGCGGAAATCCGGGCGGAAACCCTGCACGGCATGGATCGGTGCGGCCCAGCCTTCCGGCAAGCGGAAGCCGGGCTCGGCGCCGAGGAAGAGGATGCGGCCACTTTTTTCCGGCAGGTCAAGAAGACCAGTGTCGAAAGGGTGAAAGAGGGTCCTCGAGGCATCCGAGATCATCGCGTGAACCCTTGAAAAGGGCACGAGCGGCGCATCGAATGCCGATAGCTTTCATGGCGAGCACCTCCCTCTGTCCTGCCGGACATCTCCCCCTCAAGGGGGGAGATTGGCAGCTTCGGCGCTGCCGTTTCTCCTGCGACCTTGGCGGTTGGCGAAAGGCAAGCGGAAGGCTGATCTCCCCCCTTGAGGGGGAGATGGTCGGTAGACCAGAGGGGAGTGTCCCGCTGATGAATTATCCGCATGGCCTGAAATTCAAAGGACTTGAAAGCCAAAGGGGCGCGACGTTGCCGCCGCGCCCCTTCTCATTTCCACGGAGAAAAACCTTACGCCGCGTCTTCGGCGTCCGGCTTCTTCTCCCTGGCGATCTCCTTGCCGGTCGCCTGGTCGACGACCTTCATGGACAGGCGCACCTTGCCGCGCTCGTCG
>CAZBBT010000206.1:0-4705 GCA_964490065.1 uncultured Mesorhizobium sp.
TCGCGTTCGAACAGATGCACGGCGTTGCCGAAATTGTCGCCGAAAACCTGAACCTCGATGTGCCGCGGCTTCTCGACGTATTTTTCCACCAGAACGCGGTCGTCGCCGAAGGCGGCCTTGGCTTCCCGCCGCGCGCCCGACAGGGCCTCGGCGAAATCGTCCGGGTGGTCGACCCGGCGCATGCCCTTGCCGCCGCCGCCGGCGCGCGCCTTGATGAGCACCGGATAGCCGATCTCGCGCGCCTTGGAGGCGAGCACGACGATCTCCTGCGCCTCGCCGTGATAACCCGGCACCACCGGCACGCCGGCCTGCTCCATGAGCCGCTTGGCGGCATCCTTCAGGCCCATGGCGCGGATCGAGGCCGCCGACGGGCCGATGAAGGTCAGGCCCGCCGCCACCACCTGATCGACGAAATCCGGGTTTTCCGAAAGAAAGCCGTAGCCGGGATGGATCGCCTCCGCTCCGCGCATGCGCGCCGCCTCGATGATGTTTTCAGCCACGAGATAGCTTTCGCCGACCGGGGCCGGGCCGATGCGCACCGCCTCGTCGGCTTGTCCGACGCGCAGCGCGCGCGCGTCCGCGTCGGAATAGACCGCGACGGTTCGGATGCCCATGCGGCGGGCGGTCCGGATGACACGGCAGGCGATCTCGCCACGATTGGCGATGAGGATTTTTGAAAACATGAAAGCCTTTTAGCGCCCTCCGGAAGGGCAGGGCAATCGCGTATGAAATTTTCGACGGTGCATTACCCCCACCCCTGTCCCCTCCCCGCAAGGGGGAGGGAGACGCTGACACGCCGTTTCGTCCAGAACCCCAGCGTTGGCGCACTGTGCCCCGCCGCAAGGTCCCCCTTGCGGGGAGGGGTTAGGGGCGGGGGTGTAGCGCCATATGCGATAGCCTTGTCCTCGGAAGGGCGAGAACGCGCGACCTCGCGTTCCCGGCGGCGCAATTTTCCGCTCGCCAGGTTCAAGAAAAGCCGTCGCCGTGAGGCGTGAATGGCCGGGCCGGGCCCGACGAAAGCGCTAGGTTCAGGACGTATCCGGCGCGGACGGCGCCGGGGCGTCCAACCGGCAAACCGCCAGCCCGGAAAACCCGTGCGGCGGCCGGGCGGCGCGCGGACCGTTCGCGTCGGACGGAGTGAAGCGCGCGGCCTGCGCCAGCATGGCGCACAGCACCAGCGCCAGCGCCCGGAACCGAACCGCGAGACGTGCCGCGTCGCCGGTCTCTCCCGGCGCATCCACCGGCACCGGCGCCCCGCCGAAGAGAAAGGCCCGCGCCTCCACCTCGCCTTGGCTCAGGATACCGAGCACCCGCCGGCGGCGCAGAAAAGGCGCGCCGGCGGCAAGATCGGCCAGGTTGGCCAGCGCGAACAGCAGCGCGACGATGCGCTCAAGCGCGTCTCGGCTCCAATTCGTTTCCCAACCAGTCATCCTGCTCTCCGCTTCATCCGCGAACAGTATGGGAGAGGCCGGGAGGGTGTGAACAAAACGGCAGAGAAGATTCTTTCGCTGTTCCTGAAAATTAAATGGAAACAAGGTATTAAACCATTCTGAGGAACGCCGGCGCGGCGTTTTTTCCCAACAGCCGCAGCCTGTCTTTTATGTCGGGAAATCCATGCTTGATTGTTGATGAAGCGCGGGCGGAGCGGAACAGGTGCTTGCTGCACCGTCCCACGCGGCCGCGCCGTTCAGGCACGGGTCCCGGCTCGCCTCGCGTCCGGAGCCTGCCCTCGGGCTTGCCGGAGGCAGGACCCGGGGGGCCGCTCGGCAGCGGTGAGTATGACCGGCAGCTTTTGCGTGATGGGGCATAGTACACCTGACCTAATTGATCCGGGTGTTGCCAGCCCGTATTCGCGGCCAGGCTTGGGGTCCAAACGATGTGAAAGGACTATCACATGATTCTTGCCAACCATGATTTGGGAACGCTTTCGGACGACACGACAATTCGTTCAGGTTCCGCAAGCTCGATCCGCGAGCTTACCCCTACGGAGTGCGGCTCCGTGGCTGGCGGGTTGAAAGGCGATTGTACTTACTGGGAAAATGGAAATGGACGGGGATGGCACGATCCCATCGGTGGTGTTTCGTACCACGAGGTCTTCCGCTACGCCTGATGGCGTAGGGGCAAGAAGCCGGGCGTCATTCCCGTCCTCGTGACCGCCCCTCGGGTCTTTCCTCCGGCAGGCCCGAGGGCAGGCTCCGCGAGCGGAGAGCGTCGGGGTCCGAAGCCTCGACATAAGGATCGCTCGAACTTTCCAACGAAGACATTTCGTGCCCCGAACCTTGTTTGCGGGGCCAAATGCGATAGCCGTGCCGGCAAGGCTCCTATTGCATCTGAGGTTTCCTGAGCAGCGCGTCGCGGTCGGTGGATTTCACCCTGAGCCAGGTCTCACGCCCGTCGCGCACGACGCGAAGCGGCAGTTCGGTGCCGACCGGGCCGCTCGACCACAGCGTGCGGTAGAAATCGGCCAGGCCGCGCACCTCGCGGTCGCGTATGTCGGAGATGACGTCGCCGGGCTTCAGCCCGGCCTTGTCGGCCGGCCCGTCGCCGGCCACGCTCATCACCACCACCTTGCCGTTGTGCTCGGCCGAGAAGGCGCCGAGCCAGGGCCGCGGCGGCTTGCCGGTCGCGCCGCGCTTCACCAGGTCGTCGAAGATCGGTTCGATGAGGTCGATGGGCACGACCATGTTGATGTCGGACACCTCGCCACCGGCCGCCATCTGCAGCCGAAGCGAGCCGACGCCGAGCAACGTGCCCTGCGCATCGACCAGCGCCGCGCCGCCCCAGGAAGGATGTGCCGGCTGGGTGAAGATAGCGTCGTCCAGAAGATACTCCCAATAGCCGGCGAATTCCTGGCGCGCCACGACCTTGCCCTCGACCGAGCGGCCGCCGCCGTCGATGAGCATGATCGGATCGCCAGCGCGCGCGGCCTTGGAATCGCCGAAGGAGATCGCCGGCAGGCCGAGGTCGCCAAGCGCCTGCACGAGGCCGAAGCCGGTCTCCTGGTCGTAGGCGAGCGGATGCGCGGCCACGACACGTCCGTCATGCCGGGTCAGCCACACTTCCTCGGCCTCGGTGATGAGATAGCCGATGGTCAGCACCAACCCGCTTTCGCGGATGACGACGCCGGAGCCCTCGCGTTCGGTTCCAAGCGCGGAGGCGGTGAAGGCGTCGTTCGGCACGGTGGCGCGGAGCGAAACGAGCGAATGGCGGAGGGGGGCGATGGGCATTTTCTCAGGCTCCCGATGCAGGCCCGGCACCGAAGCGCCGGGCGGAAGGGTGTGCCCTATAGGTATGGCGAATGGGTGGCGGTGCAAGTGTTCGGGGGAGGTGTGTCGGTTCAGCAGCGAGAGGCGTCACTGCTTGAAGCGGTTTTCGCGGTGCCATTTCAGGAATTGCGGATGTGGTTGTTGCGCGGTGCGCTCTGGCACGATCGCTAGGCCGGTGCGATTGACCATCGCTCGTACACCTTCTTGGTCGTTCACTTGGCGTGAAACCAGTATGGTCAAATCATCAGCTATACCGATCATGCCACGATCGAACATCCAGTGCGCAGTGCCTGATAGGGCAATTCCGTTGCGCAAGCTGTCCGGGCCGTTGGCCTCGACCGGTCGAATATGAGCTGCCTCGACTTCGGCGCGTCCGCCACCGTTGATCAGTTTGAGTCCGGTGACAGCGCAGCGGCGTGCGTAGGCATTGAGCACAAGGCTTCGGAACACGCGGTCACGCACCGCACTTGAGATAAGGCGCTCAACCCGCACGCGTTCCTGCTCGTAGACAAAAGGTGTCTGTTCCTCCTCGAAGCCATGCGGAGTAGCCTCGCCGACGCGTGGGAGCAATGCCTCGTGCTCGTCCAATCCGACTTCAACGATACGATGGAAATCGGCAGGTAAGAGCGGTCGGACTGCCGATTGCGCACGGCCGGAAATACGGCCTTCATCGTTCAACAGACCGCGCTCGATGACACCATCCGGTCCGCTAAAGGGAACGGGATTGGCAAACTCCAGATATGTTCCGGCCTCGATAACCGCTCGATACATCCCAGGCGCGCCGGGATCGGAAATAACCTGTTGGATCTTTGCCACCGCAAAGTAGCCTCGCGTCTGCGGCACCTTGCTGGGTTCAAGATAGACGATCCAGTCGCCGATGCAGGCTTGAATCCGCGCCAGATACTGCGGCGGGAATTGATAGCTCTCGGCTGGGATGTCGCTGTAGATCGAATCAGAGCGGTGAATAAAAACGCCGAAGGCCACGTCGTGTCCCTCACATCCTGAACACGCCGAACTGCGTCTCGGGGATCGGCGCGTTCAGGGCCGCGGACAAGGACAGCGCCAGCACCTCGCGGCTCCTTGCCGGGTCGATGATGCCGTCGTCCCACAGCCGCGCGGAGGAATAGAGCGGGTGGCCTTCGCGCTCGTATTTCTCCAGCGTCGGGCGCTTGAATTCGGCTTCCTCTTCCGCGCTCCAGGCGCCGCCCCTGCGCTCGATGCCTTCGCGCTTGACCAGCGCCAGCACCATGGCGGCCTGCTCGCCGCCCATCACCGAGATGCGCGCGTTCGGCCACATCCACAGGAAGCGCGGCGAATAGGCGCGGCCGCACATGCCGTAATTGCCGGCGCCGAACGAGCCGCCGATGATCATGGTCACCTTCGGCACCTGAGCCGTCGCCACCGCCGTCACCAACTTGGCGCCGTCCTTGGCGATGCCG
>CAZBBT010000207.1:0-4697 GCA_964490065.1 uncultured Mesorhizobium sp.
TGTCTTCCGCGTTGTCATTCCGGCCCTCTTCGAGACGCCGCCTTGCGGCGGCTCCTCCGGCCGGAAATGATCCTTGCCGATCCGATGACTTGCGAGCGACGGCCGAAGAGCCTGCCTGGGGTCGCTACGAAGACCACACGCAGCGACGCCGTAACCCGCTGAAATAAAACTCATTTCGAGTCGAATTCTCGGGATGAGGGCCCGCAGGGCGGAGAGGCGGGGTCCATGCGCACGGCGACTTGTCCGGGCAGGCTCGGGTATTCCGGGGCGATACTCTCTCGATTTTCCGGGCGCCTCAACCGGCGAAGCCCTTCTCCAGCGCTGCTAGATTCTCCTTCTTGAGATCGTCCTTGGCCACGCCGCCATGCATCTTGAGCGCGCGGATGGTGGCGACGATCACCACGCAATCGGGCTTGAGCCCGGCCTTGCGGCATTTGATGTCGAAGAACTTTTCGGCGCCGAGGTCGGCGCCGAAGCCGGCCTCCGTGATCACATAGTCGGCGAGCTTGAGCGCCGTGGTGGTGGCCATCACCGAATTGCAGCCATGCGCGATGTTGGCGAACGGCCCGCCATGGACGAAGGCCGGGTTATTCTCCAGGGTCTGCACCAGGTTCGGCTGGATGGCATCCTTGAGCAACACCGCCATGGCACGGTGAGCTTTCACGTCGCGGGCGTAGACCGGGGTCTTGTCGCGGCGATAGGCGATGATGATGTCGCCGAGGCGCTTTTCGAGGTCCTTCAAATCCGTGGCGAGGCACAGGATGGCCATTACCTCGGAGGCGACGGTGATGTCGAAGCCGGCCTCGCGTGGATAGCCGTTGGCGACGCCACCGAGCGAGCAGACGATCTGCCTGAGCGCCCGGTCGTTCATGTCCATGACCCGGCGCCAGGTGACGCGGCGGGTGTCGATGCCGAGCTCGTTGCCCCAGTAGATGTGGTTGTCGATCAGCGCGGACAGAAGGTTGTGGGCGGTGGTGATGGCGTGGAAGTCGCCGGTGAAATGCAGGTTCATATCGTCCATCGGCACGACCTGGGCATAGCCGCCGCCCGCGGCACCGCCCTTCATGCCGAAATTGGGGCCGAGCGAGGCTTCGCGGATGCAGATGATCGCCTTCTTGCCGATGCGGTTCAGGCCGTCGCCGAGACCGACCGTGGTGGTGGTCTTGCCTTCGCCCGCCGGCGTCGGGTTGATGGCGGTGACCAGGATGAGCTTGCCATCCTTTCTACCGTTCAGCGACTTGATGAATTCGGCCGAGACTTTCGCCTTGTCGTGGCCATAGGGCACAAGCTGCTCCGCAGGAATGCCGAGCTTGGCGCCGATTTCCAGGATCGGTTTCTTGTTTGCCGCGCGCGCGATTGCGATGTCGGATTTCACTTCGGCCATGACGGCGCTCCCATTTTCGACGTTTTGGCTGCGGGGGCGGCCGCCCTCGACGTGGCGCATAGAAGCCCGACAAGCCTCGGCTCTGCCGTCTCAAAACAGGCGCGCAATGCGCGAAAAGCGACAGGGCGCCTGCCGTAGCAGGGCCATTTGAACCTGTGCTTTGCACATAATCTGCTTTGCTGTGGAACTCATCCAGTTCTCTGGGAGGGTTTCTTGGCTCGCTTGCCTTTCGCCGAAGCTGCGGAGTTCGATCTGCGCAAGTTTACGAACTATTGCCTCGATTCCGATCATCCGCGTCGATGTCGCAATCGAGCGACAGGATCGTCGGATTGTGTAAGGACGATCTGGATCGTACCGCAAGGACAAGCGAATCCGAGATTCGTCACGTGCTGGGTGTTGTGATGGGCCGAAACGAGCGCCTGAAATTGAGATCGGTGCCAAAGCTGTTCGACGTTGTCGAACTTTTGGCGGATCGCAGTGCTGCCGGCCTTGGCGTCGGGGCTGTCGGTACTATTGTCGACGAATTGGAAAGTGGCGCCTATCTCGTTGAATTTACCGACGACGAGGGTCGCACATTGGCGATCGAAGCCTTGGAACCGGCTGATTTTGCCATTCGGCCGTAAAGTTGAGCGGCTGTCTGGCAGACGCTCTGGCAGGGTGCGTTACTGCGTCAGCACGTTGCTGATCTCGACCATGTTGGAGCGCACGCGCAGGACGTAGAAGCCCATCGTGGTGAGATGCGTGGCGAAGATGCCCGTCTCCGAACTGTTGGCGATCAGCAAGGGCTGGATTCTCAAGGCGGACACGAACTGCGCGTCCATCGTATCCCAGAGGTTTTTCAAATTCTTCTGCTTGATGACGTCTTCGAAGTCGGCCTGAGCGCCTTTCAGCAAGCCGTAGTAGGCATAGAGTTGACCATAGGCGAACCAGAAGCGGTCGTCGGCGCGAGTATCGAGAAAGCCGTAGTTATAGTTCTCCGCGCGATCCTTGATGATGGCAGAGGTGTCGCCGAGCGCACTGGCAGCTCTATCGAGGTACTGCTTCAAATTGTCCGCCCGTGCGTCGAACACGGCCTGGCAGGTCTCCAGTTTGCGATTGAATGTGCGCAGATGGCTTATGGCGCGCCGATAGTTGCTGGGCGTTGTCGCTGTCATACCATTGCGACTGACGTACCAAATCGATTCACCGTACAGGAGTCGGCCTCTCGCTTCCTGTAGATCGCTGTCGATTTGCGAAGTCGTGCGTATGCGCCCGAGGTTGTCGGCAAGTTCGATCGCGGTACGGCGGACAGCTTCGGTGGTGCCACGCTGGAAGGATGCCTTGTTGTCCATCCACGGCGTGTTGTCCCAGTCGAGCCCGAACAGCCCGAGCTTGTAGAGCAGCATGGAGGTAATCCATGCGTTCTGATTCACATTCATGTCTGTAAGATCGGCTGCGACCTGTACCATCGCCGAGCGACCGCAGGTTCGGGTCGTATCGGTGCCGCCACCTGCGGTAACCTGCTCGCCGGCGGAAATATTGCGCCTGTCAAACTGATAGGCGTCCACGTAGTTCGGATTGAAATCGTGCCATACCTGCGTGACATAGAGAAAGCGGGCGTAGAAGCCGATCAGCCCGACGAGGATCACGCCGACAACGGCCTTCAGGATCCAGCCGCGCTGGGCGTACCAGCGGCCGGCCCACATGAAGGGCCAGAGCAGGACGCCGATGACGAAGCCGATGCCGCGGCCGATCCATTGGAAGAGGCGGGTGAAGAAATTCACGATCGGATCAAGCAAAAGCGTCCCTCTCGTCACATTTGGTCGATCAGTCGGTCAGCCCGTAAAGGCGTGAGCGAAAACCCGTCTTGTCCTTGAGATATGTGGTTTTGAGCACGTCGACAACATGCGAGCGCCAGGCTTGCGAAAAACCTTCCCAATCACGGTAGAAACCCTGTTTGTTGAAGATGTAGCGCGACACGAAATCGGACGGCACGAAATCGGAGATCAGCCGGTTGGTCAGCCAGGCGTCGGGATGGTCCGGTTTGGCGCGCACGACGAGGAAACGCTGCTGCGGGAAGACCTCGTCGATCTTCAACTGGCCGTACCGGTTGATCTCGCGCTTGGCGGCATTGAGGAAAGGAAAATTGCCGTCCTTGTTGATCAGGTCGACATGGCCGTGGATCCAGGTCTGCAGCCAGACCTTGTCGACCTCCGACAGGTTGCGCTTCGGCTCGGCATCGCGAATCAGGCCCCGAACCGCCATCTCGGCGCGGTGCTCGAGGTAGCCGGACGTCTCGATCCATGAGGCGCGCGGCAGTTCGATGCGGCCGCTTCCGGCCAGGAACTTGAACACGGCGTCGGCGTCGCGGATCGACAGATAGCTCACCTGCCAGGGCCGCGAACGGCGGAAGCCGGGCGCGGCGGGATCGGAGATTACCGTCGTCATGTCGGGATCTATGAAAACGTAAAGTCCGCCGAAATGCGACGTCCAGTAGGCGTTGTGGCGGAAGATCACGCGGTCCGGCACCAGCGCGTTCTCGCGGATGTCGCCGCAGACCTTGGCGAGTCCCACCATGCGGTTGAGCATCGCGTCGTTGCGCCAGGCGTCGGGCTCCTGCTTCAGCCGGTCGACCAGTTTCCCCAGTTCCGCCGCCTTGCCCAAAACGTCCTCCGCCGAAAGGACCTTGAACTCGACCTGGTTGATGGACAGGAGATCCTCGATGTCCTCGACCTTGGAGACGGAGTCCTCGATCTCGCCGTAGATGACGTCCTTGATGGTGAGCGCGTCGATGGTGCGCTGGTTCGCGCTCATGAACTCGAACATCAACTGTGAGGTGTTCGAGAACGCCGTATGCACCACCGGCAGGCCGATCTGTGCAGGGGTGAGGATGATGAAGCGGCGGTTGACCGCATTGGGGTCGAGATAATCCTCGCCGCATTCCTCGGCGATCTCCGGCGAAAAGCCGGTGCGGTCGATCTGGAAGCTTTTCAGCTTGGTGGGCTTTAGCCCGAAGGCGGTCAGGGCCTTATTGTAACGTTCGATCAGATGCGGCTCGTCGACAGTCAGCAGACGGCCGAAGATGAGGTCGTTTTCGCGAAGGAGAGGGAATTTGGAAGGCATTAATCGAAGGCCTTTCTGAAGCCTTTGTCCCCACCCCCCTCTGGCCTGCCGGCCATCTCCCCCTCAAGGGGGGAGATCAGCCGTCGTGTCGGCCTTTGCCAATTGCCAAGGGTGCAGAAAACGCGACGAGGCCGAAACTGCCGATCTCCCCCCTTGAGGGCCTGTTGCACAATTTGCGTGTTTGGCGTTTTTGGGGTGAAGGAATGAGCAG
>CAZBBT010000208.1:0-4695 GCA_964490065.1 uncultured Mesorhizobium sp.
CAGATCGTCGCCGTCCACCATCAGCCGGCGCGGGAAGGCGCCGATCGAGCCCGCGACCGCGCTCATGTGGCCGTCGAAGACATGGGCCCCGATGCCGGCGTCGCCCAGAAGGTGCAGGGCGTAGGACAGGAGCACCAGATCGTTGGTCCTGAGCACCTCGCGCATATTCGCTGCATAGCGCAACGGCCGCCTCGCCGCCAATGGCGGCATGCTTGCCGCTGGGGGATGCACCCTCTATTGTCCGGCGAACGGAATGCACAAGGGCAAGAACCGGGTGGGAGTCGTCGTACCGTTCGGCCGCGGAGGCCGCGAGGCCAGCCTCGACCGGCTGCTGGAGCTGGTGTCCGGCGACATGGACCGCGTGAACGAGGCCATCCTCGTGCGCGCCCATTCCGACATCGAGCTCATCCCGCAGCTCGCGAGCCATCTCATCGCCTCCGGCGGCAAGCGCCTGCGCCCCATGCTCACCATCGCGGCGGCGCAGATGGGCGGCTACCGGGGCGACTCGCACGTCAAGCTCGCGACGGCGGTCGAGTTCATGCATACCGCGACGCTGCTGCATGACGACGTGGTCGACCAGAGCGACCTCCGGCGCGGCAAGAAGGCGGCGCGCCTCATCTGGGGCAACCAGGCGAGCGTGCTGGTCGGCGACTTCCTGCTCGGCCAGGCCTTCCGCATGATGGTGGATGTCGGCTCGCTCGACGCGCTGGACATCCTGTCCACCGCCGCCTCGATCATCGCCGAGGGCGAGGTCATGCAACTCGCCGCCGCGAAGAATTTGGAGACCACCGAGGACGAGCATTTCGCCGTCATCAAGGCCAAGACCGCCGCGCTGTTCTCGGCCGCGGCCGAGGTCGGACCGGTGATCGCCCGCGCCTCCAGGAACGATCGCGCGGCGCTGCGTTCCTACGGCATGAATCTCGGCCTCGCCTTCCAGTTGATCGACGACGCGCTGGACTATGGCGGCTCGGCGAAGGATCTGGGCAAGAATGTCGGCGACGATTTCCGCGAGGGCAAGGTGACGCTGCCGGTCATCCTCGCCTACCGGCGCGGGACCTCGGCCGAGCGTGCCTTCTGGACGAAGGCGATCGAGGAGAACCAGGCCGACGACGCCGGCCTGGAGAAGGCGATCGGCCTGATGACGCGGCACGGTGCGATCGCCGACACGATCGGCCGGGCGCGGCATTTCGGCGAGATCGCCCGCGACGCGCTGGCGCCGCTGGAAGCGACGCCGCAAAAGGCGGCGCTGATCGACGTCATCGATTTCTGCATCAGCCGGGTGAACTGAAGCACTCGGGCGCTGCCCAACGCTATGGTTTGCGCTTTGTTAATGGCCTGACGCGATTGTGTAATCCGGCGCGGATTGAAGTGTGACCGCAAAATGGCCATGCTTTGCCCCGAAAAGAAGCGCCGTGGCGAGTCCCCGGCGGACAAGGCATTTGCCTGTGGAAAGGATCAAGATGCGGCATAAATGGCTTCGCTGGGCGTCAGGCCTGGCCCTTCTTTCCGCTCTTGCGCTTGCCGGCCAGCCGGTTTTCGCCAAGCAGGGCGATGCTCCGCTGACCATCACCTCCTTCTCAGGCGCCTATCTCGCCGCACGCATTGCCGAAGGCGACAACGATCTCGACAACGCCATCGCCTATTACAAGCAGGCGCTGGCGTTCGCGCCCAACGACACGACCCTGCAGCAGAGCCTGATGCTGTCGCTGATCGCGCAGGGCCGCTTCGAGGAATCCCTGCCCTACGCCACCAAGCTGAAAGAAGAGCCGGATGTCGAGCGCTTCTCGCGCCTGGCGCTGGCGATCGATTCCTTCCACAAGAAGGACTACAAGAAGGCCGAATACTGGCTGAAACTGTCGCTCGAAGCCGATCTGGACAAGCTGATCTCCGGTGTCATGACCGGCTGGGCGATGGAAGGCGACGGCAAGGCGGACGATGCGCTCGCTCATGTCGACAAGCTCGACGGGCCGGAATGGTTCGACCTGTTCAAGTCCTACCACAAGGCTTTGATCGCCGATGCAGCGGGGCTGACCGAAAAGGCCGCCGAGGCCTATGACGCGACGGTGAAGAACACCGCCGCGGGCGGTGCCGCGCCCGAGACCTGGATGCGCGCCGCGCAGGCCTATGCCGCATTCCTGGCGCGCGAGGGCGACAAGGACAAGGCACTTGAGGTTCTGGGTCAGGCCGATCTGTTCGCTCCCGGCAAGCCGGAAATCGCCGCGCTGCGCGAGAAGATAGAAAAGGGCGACAAGATCGAGCCGCTGGTGCGCAACCCTGCCGACGGCGCGGCCGAGATCCTGATCGACCTTGCGACCGCGCTCAACCGGGGCGGTGGCGAGCCCTTCGTGCGGCTCTACCTCGAATATGCGCTGGCGCTCAGGCCCGACAGCGATGTCGCGCTGATCCAGCTTGCCGGCGTCGCCGAGCAGTTGAAGGACAGTCAGCGCGCCATCGACCTTTACCGCCGCATTCCCGACACCTCGTCGTTGAAGGAGATTGCCGACCTGCAGCTTGGTCTGAACCTTGCCGATCTCGACAAGACCGACGATGCGATCAAGCATCTCACGACCCTGGTCGATGCCCATCCCGACGACATGCGCGCCTATCTGGCGCTGGGCAGCGTCTATTCCTCCAAGGAGGACTACCGCTCCGCCGCCACGCTCTACGACAAGGCCGTGGAACATTTGAAGCAGCCGACAAAGGCCAACTGGAACATCTTCTACCAGCGCGGCATCGCCTATGAGCGGCTGAAGGAATGGCCGAAGGCCGAGCCGAACTTCAAGAAGGCGCTGGAACTCTATCCCGACCAGCCGCAGGTTCTGAACTATCTCGGCTATTCCTGGGTCGATCAGGGCGCCAATCTCAAGGAAGCGCTGGAGATGATCCAGAAGGCGGTCGATATCAGGCCGAGCGACGGCTACATCGTCGATTCGCTGGGCTGGGCCTATTTCAAGCTCGGCCGCTTCGACGATGCGGTGCGCGAGATGGAGCGTGCCGTCTCGCTGAAGCCGGAAGACCCGGTGCTGAACGACCATCTCGGCGACGCCTACTGGCGCGTCGGCCGCAAGCTGGAGGCCACCTACCAGTGGCGCACCGCACGCGACCTGAAGCCGGACCCGGACGTGCTGGCTTCCGTGCAGCGCAAGCTCCTTGAAGGCCTGCCACCGCTGGAATCCAACACCGCGCAGGAAGTGCAGAAGCCGAAGCCGGCGGCGCCAGCGCCGAAGGGGTGAGAAGCCGGTTCGCGTAGCGAATTCATCGTGCCGGTGGCACGATGAAAGGCTGCGAACGGTGAGATGGCGGTTCGCCCACCGGGCGAACTGAAAGGTCCAGTGGACCTTTCAAAGCCGATCGAACGCCCGAAAGGGCTGGGGAGTTGCCGCAGGCAGCGGGACCCGGGGCGGTTCGCATGGCGAATCCATCATGTCGGCGAGCGGCTGGGCGACCCGCCTCGACGGCGCTGCTACGGCACGTCGTCTTTCGCCGTGGGGCCGCCTTCGTTTTCCAGGGTTCCGATGCGTCTGGTGATCGACTGGTTGAATTTCAACCGGACGCCGACGCCCTGCGAGCCTTCCTCGGGAATGAAGACCGTCCCCAATTCCTCGAGCGCTGTCTGAAGGGCGGCGATCGTGGAGTCGTTCGGGGTGTCGATTCCGCGCTCGAACAGTTCGATGACGCGTTTGTCGACATCTGCATTGGCAGCCAGTTTCGAACGGCTGACCTCCGCCAACGCGCGCGCGGCCTTGCAGAGCGGTCCAGTGATCATCGCGGCCTCCGTGATCGAGATGTCGTGTATTTGAATGCCTATCACCGCTCGGATGGTTCCGACAGCCGGTCCGTCGTGTTCGCTTGACGCTTTCCGGCACGCCCTCTAGGGAGGGCGGCATCCGATCGTTGCCGCCGAGGCTCCCGTGACCGCCGACCTGCCCGCCCACATGCACCCCAGCCGCTCGTTCCAGGGGTTGATCCTTACCCTGCATAATTACTGGGCGGATTATGGCTGCGTCGTGCTCCAGCCCTACGATATGGAGGTTGGCGCCGGCACCTTCCACCCGGCCACCACCTTGCGCGCGCTGGGGCCGAAGGGGTGGAACGCGGCCTATGTGCAGCCGTCGCGCCGGCCGAAGGACGGCCGCTACGGCGAGAACCCCAACCGGCTGCAGCACTATTACCAGTATCAGGTGATCCTGAAGCCCAACCCGCAGAATTTGCAGGAGATCTATCTCGGCTCGCTGGAGGCGATCGGCGTCGATCCGCTGCTGCACGACATCCGCTTCGTCGAGGACGACTGGGAAAGCCCGACGCTTGGCGCCTGGGGGCTTGGCTGGGAGTGCTGGTGCGACGGCATGGAGGTTTCGCAGTTCACATACTTCCAGCAGGTCTGCGGCATCGAATGCGCGCCGGTGGCCGGTGAACTGACCTACGGGCTGGAGCGGCTCGCCATGTATGTGCAGGGCGTCGACAACGTCTACGACCTGAACTTCAACGGCCGCGAAGGCGCGGAAAAGGTCACCTACGGCGACGTCTTCCTGCAGGCCGAGCAGGAATATTCGCGCTTCAATTTCGAGTTCGCCGATACCGCGCTGCTGCTGCGCCATTTCGAGGACGCCGAGAAGGAGTGCCAGGCGCTGCTGGCGGCCGGAGCGCCGGCTTTCTCCCCCCTTGAGGGGGAGATGTCGCCGAAGGCGACAGAGG
>CAZBBT010000209.1:0-4692 GCA_964490065.1 uncultured Mesorhizobium sp.
CGTCCTTGAAGGACGGGTCGCCGATCATCGAGGTGCCGCCGCCCATCAGCGCGATCGGCCGGTGGCCGGTCTTCCCGAGCCAGTGCAGCATCATGATCTGGATCAGCGAGCCGGCGTGCAGGCTTTTGGCCGTGGCGTCGAAGCCGATATAGGCTGTCACGACCTCCTTGGCGAACAGGTCGTCGAGGGCTGCGTCATCCGAGGTCTGGTGGATGAAGCCGCGCTCGCTCATGGTGCGCAGGAAATCGGATTTGAAGGCGGACATGTTCTGCTTTCCGGAAACGGCCCGGCCGCGTGCGGCCGTGACGGCAATGATCGGGGCGTTTAACATCCCGGCGGCGGGAATCACAAGGACCGTGAGGGGCTGTGGCACGATGGCGCCTCCGCCACGAAGACGTGTTCGAAGTTGCCGGCGCCACCGCTTGCGCCGCCATCGCGGCTGGCGTATTCAGACGCGCTTTCGAGCCTGCATGTCGCTTCCGATCAAGCCCGGCAACAGCCGCGCCCCCTCGACAACAACAAGACTCCGGACCGAGACGCCATGGCGGATGCGTTGATTTCCATCGTCATTCCCTGCCGCAACGAGGCGGCGAACCTGCCGCTGCTGATCGACGAGATCGCCGCGGCCATGGAAGGCCGCAGCTTCGAGGTCATCGTCGTCGATGACGGGTCGAGCGACGAGACCGCCGCCGTTCTTTCCGCGCAGGCTGCCGCGCGATCCTTTCCGGTTCGCCATATCCATCACGAGAAATCTTCGGGCCAGAGTCTCGCGGTCCGTTCCGGCGCCTGGGCGGCGCGCGGCGCGATCGTCGCCACCATCGACGGCGACTGCCAGAACGATCCGCAATACATTCCGGTCCTGGTCGACGCGCTGCTGGCCGCCGGCCCCGCGGCGGGCATGGCGCAGGGCCAGCGGCTGAAGCGCCGCGACAGCAGGCTGAAGCAGCTTGCCTCGCGCTTTGCCAACTGGCTGCGCAACGCCATCCTGCACGACGAGACGCGCGACACCGGCTGCGGCCTCAAGGCGGTGCACGTCGACATATTGCGCCGGCTGCCGTTCTTCGACGGCACGCATCGCTTCACGCCCGCGCTGGTGATCCAGGAAGGCTTTTCGGTCGTGCATTGCGACGTGGTCGACCGGCCGCGACGGCACGGCAAGTCGAACTACGGCATCTTCGACCGCGGCCTGCAGGGCGCGCTCGACCTTGCCGGCGTCTGGTGGCTGCGTCGCCGCCGGCGGCGAATGCCGAAACCGCGGGAGATCGCGCATGACTGACGTGTTCGGACATCTCGCAACCTGGCTGCACCAGGTCTTCATCCAGCAGTTCGACGGCTGGGTGCTGCTCGGCTTCGTCGCGCAGTTCTTCTTCTCCATGCGTTTCCTGGTGCAGTGGCTGGCCTCCGAACGCGCCAAGCGCTCGGTCGTGCCGATCGCCTTCTGGTTCTTCTCGCTGGGCGGCGGCGCGCTGCTGTTCATCTACGCCATCCAGCGGCGCGATCCGGTCTTCATCGCCGGCCAGGGCATGGGCCTGTTCATCTACATCCGCAATCTCTGGCTGATCGCCAACGAGCGCAAGGCGGCCATGAGCAAGGTGGACTAACGCCGCAGTCATTCGATTTCCGTTGCGTTTGGTCCGGCCGAGGGCGGCGCCCGCGATGAAGAGATACCTGTTCCTGTTCCTCTTCAGTCTTGTCATGACGGCCTCGGGGCTGGCGACGCTGCCGCCGCTGGACCGTGACGAGCCGCGCTTCGTCCAGGCCACCAAGCAGATGGTGGAAACCGGCAACTACGTCGATATCCGCTTTCAGGACCAGCCGCGCTACGAGAAGCCGATCGGGATTTACTGGCTGCAGGCAGCCGCCGTGCTTTTGAGCGGTCAGGGCGCCGAGCCGCCGATCTGGATCTACCGCCTGCGCCGTGGCCCTGGTGCCGGTCCGGGAAGAAGGCAATCTCAATGCCATGCTCGCCGAAAAGGGCAGGGCTGCGATCCGGCTCACGGAAATCGACGACTACGACTACTCGTCGGGGGACACACTTTCGCTGGGGCTCTATCGGGTTGCGAGGTAAGTTCGGGCACCCCGAGCGCGGCTATTTGTCGTCCAGGCCGCCGAAGGATCGCACCAGCCTGGCCATGTCCGCGGCGCTGTTCGCCGCCTCCGCTTTCAGTCCGGCGACGACGCCGATGCGATCGGCCACCGGGCGGTTCTGGCTGACCTTCCACTTGCCGCTGAGTTCGGCGATTTCGATTTCCAGCCCGACGATACCCTTGATCTGGGCGGCGACGAAACTCTGCGGCGCGTCGGTCACGGCCCACGGCTCGGCGCGCCCGCCTTCCTGGGAGAGGGTGAGGTCGGCGATCTGCTGTGCGATCCAGTCGGGATCGTCCTTGACCACGGCCCTGCCGCGCGCCTGCACGATGGCGTAGTTCCAGGTCGGCACCACCTTGCCGGTCTCGCGCTTGGTCTCGTACCAGGATGGCGTGATGTAGGCATCCGCGCTCTGGAAGACGACCAGCACCGGCATCTCCGGTTGCGCGGCGATCAGCTTCCATTGCGGATTGGCGCGGGCGACATGCGCGCGCAGGCGGCCATGCGCGCCGACATCGGCGTCGAGCAGGAAGGGAACGGGATCGGCGACCGGCCCGTCCGGCGTCGCCGAGACCAGCAGGCCGAGCGGATGCGCGCGGATCAGGGCGTGCAGCGTGTCGCGGTCGGTTTCGATGAAATGCGGCGGTTGATACAAGCGGGCCTCCGGAAGAGGCCGCAACATACCAAAGCCTGCCCCAATTTCTTGATCCAGATAGGTTAGGTCAACTGCCCGTCAGCGCAGCCGCTTCGGCCGAGGGTCGGCCAGTTCGCCGGCCAACCGCCGGTCGAGATAGTCGGCGCATTCGTCGAGCAGCAGCTCGACGTCGTTGGAGAAGAAGTGGTTGGCGCCGGGCAGCGTCTTCTGCGTGATGGTGATGCCCTTTTGCGTGTGCAGCTTGTCGACCAGCCCCTGCACGTCCTTGGCCGGCGCCACCTTGTCGGCGTCGCCGTGGATGATGAGGCCGGACGAAGGGCATGGCGCCAGGAACGAGAAATCGTAAGTGTTCGGCTGAGGGGCGATGGAGATGAAACCCTCGATCTCCGGCCGGCGCATCAGGAGCTGCATGCCGATCCACGAGCCGAAGGAATAGCCGGCGACCCAGCAACTCTTGGAATCCGGGTGCAGCGACTGCACCCAGTCGAGCGCGGCCGCGGCGTCGGAAAGCTCGCCCGTGCCGTGGTCGAACTCGCCCTGGCTGCGGCCGATGCCGCGGAAATTGAAGCGCAGCGTGGTGAAGTTGCGCTTCTGGAACATGTAGAAGAGGTCGTACACGATCTTGTTGTTCATCGTGCCGCCGAATTGCGGATGCGGATGCAGCACGATGGCGATCGGCGCGCTCTTCTCCTTGGAAGGCTGGTAGCGGCCTTCCAGGCGACCGGCCGGACCGGCGAAAATGACCTCTGGCATTCAAAACTCCACTTGAACCTTGGCTACGCTCGCGCGTCCGAACAATTCCGACTTCGATCCGACACGGCGGCTTGACGCAGCGCCGGCGTCTTCCTAAAAGCTAGTTTAGAACTGTTCAAAACTGGGCAACCTGGTCGGCCGAAGAGAAATGGCCGTTGGCTGCCGTGCCGCAAGCCGCGTAAATAGGACGGCTTGCCTCGAAATTTCAAGGAAATAACGCTTTCGCTCCGGCGAACGGCGTTGACGCAACGATCGGAAGGACATGGCGGCGGAACGCGCCTATCTCGACTGGAATGCCAGCGCACCGCTCGACGAGGCGGCGCGGACGGCCATGGTCGCGGCGCTGGATGCGGCGAATCCTTCCTCGGTGCATCAGGAGGGGCGAGCCGCCCGTCGCATGGTCGAGGAAGCGCGGCGCGCGGTCGCTGCGCTTGTCGACGGCAAGCCGGAGCATGTCGTCTTCACCTCCGGCGCGACGGAGGCGGCGTCCACGCTGCTGACGCCGGATTGGCGCATGGGCCGTTCCACGCTGCGCATGGGCCGGCTCTATGTCTGCGAAGCCGACCATCCCTGCGTGCTGTCCGGCGGGCGATTCCCGGCCGAGCACGTCACCCGTATCGGCGTTTCCCGCGACGGCACCCTGGACCTTGCCGCACTGGAGACCGCCCTGGCCGCGCACGACAAGGCGGAAGGGCTTGCGCTGGTGGCGGTCCATGCCGCCAACAACGAGACGGGTGTCATTCAGCCGCTGGAAGAAATCGGCCGTCTCGTCAAGGCGGCAGGCGGCGTGCTGGTACTCGATGCGGTGCAGGCGGCAGGGCGTATTCCGCTCGATATTGCAGCGGGTTATGTCGATTACCTGATTCTGTCCTCGCACAAGATCGGCGGGCCGAAGGGCGCCGGCGCCATTGTCGCCGCCGCCGATCTGATGATGCCGGCACCGCTCGTCACCGGCGGCGGGCAGGAGAAGGGCCACCGCGCAGGGACGGAAAACCTGCCGGCGATCGTCGGTTTCGGCGCGGCGGCGCGCGATGCGCTGGCCGGGCTTGATCGGATCGCGGATGTACGTCAGAAGCGTGACGCCATCGAGTCCGCCATCGTCGAACTGGTGCCGGATGCCGTTTTCTTCGGCGCCGGGGCACCGCGCCTCGCCAATACGAGTTTCTTCGCCATTCCGGGCATGAAGGCCGAGACGG
>CAZBBT010000210.1:0-4670 GCA_964490065.1 uncultured Mesorhizobium sp.
GCACCTTCGGCATCGAGGCGGCGGCGGATTTCTATTTCGGCAAGAGCGTCAAGGACCTGAACCTCGCCGAGGCGGCGATGCTGGCCGGGCTGTTCAAGGCGCCGTCGAAATACGCCCCGCACATCAACCTGCCGGCTGCCCGCGCTCGGGCCAACGTGGTGTTGAACAATCTGGTCGATGCCGGCTTCATGAGCGAGGGCCAGGTGCTGCAGGCCCGCCTCCATCCCGCCGACGTGGTCGACCGTGGCGAACAGAAGAGCCCGGACTATTTCCTCGACTGGGCCTTCGACGAGGTCAAGCGGCTGGCGCCGCGGGGCGCGCATTCGCTGGTGGCGCACACTACTTTCGACGCCGGCATCCAGCAGGCGGCGGAGGAATCGCTGGAGTTCCACCTGCGCCAGTACGGCGAGCAGTATCATGTCAGCGAGGGCGGCATCGTCGTGATCGAGACCAACGGGGCGGTGCGCGCCATCGTCGGCGGCCGCGACTACGGCACCAGCCAGTTCAACCGCGCCACCCGGGCGCTCAGGCAGACCGGCTCGTCGTTCAAGCCCTTCGTCTATGCCGTGGCAATGGAACACGGCTTCACGCCGAAGTCGGTGGTGTCGGGCGGGCCGATCAACTGGGGCGGCTGGCAGCCGCACAATTACGGCGGCGGCTTCTCCGGCAAAGTCACGCTGATGACGGCGCTGACGAGGTCGATCAACACCGTGCCGGTCAGGCTCGCCAAGGATCATCTCGGCATCGACGCGGTGGTCGACATGGCGGAGGCCATGGGCGTGGAATCCCCCATCGAGCGTTTCAAGACGACGGTGCTCGGCACCTCGGGCGAGACGGTGATGGACCAGGCGACCGGCTACAGCGTCTTCGCGCAGAACGGCTTCGCCGGCAGCCGGCACGGCATCACCCAGCTCGTCACCCACACCGGCCAGGTGGTTTGGGATTTCGCCAAGGACCAGCCGCCACCGCACCGGGTGCTGTCCGAACAGGCGTTGCAGTATATGAACGAGATGCTGTCGCAGGTGCCGGTGATCGGCACGGCGCGCCGCGCCGCCCTTCCCGGCATCGTCTCGGCCGGCAAGACGGGCACCACGCAGTCCTATCGCGACGCCTGGTATTGCGGCTTC
Organism: uncultured Mesorhizobium sp.; assembly: GCA_964490065.1. Lineage (GTDB taxonomy): Bacteria > Pseudomonadota > Alphaproteobacteria > Rhizobiales > Rhizobiaceae > Mesorhizobium. The sequence continues at coordinate 1,128 of CAZBBT010000210.1, forward strand.
ACCGGCAACTACACGGCGGCGGTATGGATGGGCAATGACGACTTCACGCCGACGCGCAACATGACCGGCGGCTCCCTGCCGGCGATGGTGTGGCAGCGGCTGATGGTCTACGCGCACCAGAACATCGACCTCAAGCCCATCCCCGGCATCGAGCACCCCTTCGTCGACGAAAAGGTGGCGGCGAAGGCCGAGGAGGCGCGGAAGAAGAAGGACGAGGCCGACGCGGCGAACGCGGCGGAACGCCCGCCGGTGCTATCGGCCCGCACCACCCAGGCGCTGCGTGACCTGACGCGGCTGTTCCAGTTGGCGCCCGAACTGGCGCCGCCGGCGCCGGAGAAACTGTCGGCGCTGTGAGGCTGCCGATGCCAGCCGTGACCGCTCGCTTGCCATTTCCATCCACCCCGCGATATGCCGGCCTTTCGATCCCGTTGCGGTTTCACATGCTCAAGAATGCCCTGCTGACGCTTTTTGTGCTTGCCATCGCCATCGGCGTGGGCGGCGGCAGCGTCTGGTATGCCCTCGACGCCCAGAGCGGTGTCGGCGCCATCCGCATCGGTCCGTGGACGGCCTTTCCCGATATCGGCACGCCGGACGCCGACCCCTACACGCAGGCGCGCACCGCCCGCGAAGGGGTGTTGTCGCTCGGCCGGGCGGAAGGGTTGACCTTCGTGGCCGATACGGATTCCGCCGGCGCGCCGTTGCGACGGGAGTGCCGCTACGCCATCGATGGCGGCTTCCCGACCGCGCGCTTCTTCACCCTCTACGCCGCCGACGCTTCGCTCGACCTGATCGATACCGGCAAGCCGCGGCGGGCGGTGCTGCAATCGCGCCAGCTTCTGCGGCGCCCCGACGATACGGCGCTGATTTCGACGGGCGGCCATCCCCTGCCAGGCAACTGGCTGGCGGTGACCGGCACCGGACCGCTCTATTTCGTGCTTACCTTCTACGACACGCCGATCGCCACGAGCACCGGGTTGTCGGACGTGGAACTGCCGGCGATCCGCAAGGCTGAATGCGATGCGTAGGCTGCTGCATGCGATCCTGCTCGGCCTGTTCGGCGCCGGCATCGTCCATATCGTCGTCCTGCTCCTGATCCCCGCATTCTCGGAGCGCGACGCCTGGTCGCGGCTGGCGATGAACTCGGACCTTTACGTCGTCACCCCGCTGAAAGCCGAAGAAGGAGGACCGCCCGTCGTCAAGTCGGTCGATCCGCTGTTCGCGGCGGCGGCCTGCCGGTTCGATCTCGGTGACGGCATGGCGCGGGTCAAGACATCGGGAAGCGTGCCGTTCTGGTCGGTTTCGGTCTACGACCGCAGCGGCCACAATCTTTATTCGTTCAATGACCGTAGCGCCGAAAAGGGCGTACTGGATGCCGTCGTGCTGACACCGGCGCAGATGATCGCGGTGCGCAAGGAATTGCCGGAGGAACTGTCGGGGTCCGTGTTCGTCGAAACATCCACGGACCGCGGCATTGCCGTCATCCGGGCCTTCGTGCCCGACGAAAGCTGGCGGCCCGGCGTGAACCGCTTCCTCGAGCAAGCTTCCTGCGCATTGCAGGCACCGTGATCCGGCGCAACCGCCATCGGGTTTCGCGTGAATTTCGTTTCGCCGCCATTTGCAGAACTGCGGGGATGGCACAGGCGGCCGGTGGAACAAAATGCCGGAAACCGGATGACAACCGGTTCTGATTGCTTGACTTTTCCGATCAAAGAAGGCAGCAGTCGAATCCGAAAAGCGGTTTTGCCGCTTTTTTAAGCACGAGGGGTGTTCCAATCTCGGGTATGCGGACCCGAAAAAAGGGGGACGGCAAAGGTTGCTTAACCATCTTTGTCCATCTTTTGAATCAATCGGCAACAAAACGGCGGCGCAGGGGTGCGCCGGGGGTCCAATGCTGACGTTCGCGGCTGTGGGCGCCGCAGACTTCAAGGCCGATTGAGAGATTGGTACATGGCGTTCGTGCGTAAATTCGGGGACCACAGTCCCACCGGCAAGCTGGGCCGGACTTCTCCCACTTCTGCAATTGTCCGCTGGGTTGCCGTTCCGGGTGCCGGCGTGGCGCTGTCGCTCTGGCTGGTCGCCAGCATGGCAGGAGCCTATTCGGCCAGCAGCTCGCTCTCGGCGGCCACCACCTTCATGCCGCACGTCCCGCGCGACGTCGCCGCCGCGACAACCGTCAAGGCGGAGAAGTCACAGCGCCTCGTCGCGGTGGCAGCCGCAGGATCGGACGGCAGCGCGCATTCGGCCGTCGTTCCGACCGGCGAGCGCTTCGAGACGGTCGCGGCTCGCGCGGCTCTGTCGCCGCAGAAGCTCGCCGCCGCCTTCGCAAAATCCGGAATGGTGCTGGCAAGGCACGAGCCCGCCACAAAACCGTTGAGGGAACGGTTCGAGGTGGCTGCCGCCATTGACCCGCATCATCCGGCGCCTGCCCGGTTCGGGCAGCGCTCCGAAGTCGAGCGCTCATCGCGCCTTGCGCTTGCCCTTGCCGGCTCGGCCAGCGTCGAACTGGCTTACGCAGCCGCCTTCACGCCTTCACGCGACGCTCCGTTCAGCAGCCTTTTCGTTTCGCCCGAGGACATGCTCGGCACGGATGAAGATGGCGATGTCGCCGTGTTCGACGACCTGCCGGACGACATTCCGCTGCCGCAGCGGCGCCCCAAAGTGGACAACAGCCCGGCCGACAAGCCCGATAGGACGCCCGCCTCGCGCGTCGCCAAGGCGCCGAAGAAGCCGGTGTCGCCCAGATCATCCACCGGGCGCGACCGCGAAAAGGGCACGTTGCTGGCCTATGCCAAGCCCGACACCACGGACGACAGCGGCGGTTTCCTGAGCGGACTTTTCTCACGATCGACGCCCAGCGGACGGAAAGGCGTCGCCGTCTATGATATTTCGGCGGCGACCGTGACAATGCCCGACGGCACAGTGCTGGAAGCGCATTCGGGTATCGGCAAGATGGCGGACAATGCCAAATACGCCCATGAGAGGATGCGCGGCCCGACTCCTCCCGGCACCTACAAGCTGACCATGCGCGAGAAGCTTTTCCACGGCGTCGAGGCGATCCGGATGACGCCAACCTCCGGCAATACCTTTGGCCGCACCGGCTTTCTGGCGCACACGGAACTGTTGCGCGGGCGCCCGGAGCAATCGCATGGCTGCGTCGCCTTCAAGGACTACAAGCACTTCCTCAAGGCGTTCAAGAAGGGCAAGATCACGACGATGGTCGTGAAGGGCTGAAACCGGCCGTGCACATCTGCCCCGCTGACGACCTGAGCGGCGCCATCCATCGGGCCAGTGGCCGGCCCGCCGGCATTCGCCTATCCTGGATCGGGATCATCGGGAGAATCGCATGGGCAAGGGACGGGTAGAAGCCTTCACCGACGGCGTGGTCGCCATCATCATCACCATCATGGTGCTGGAACTGAAGGTGCCGGAAGGCGAGACGTTTTCGGCGCTGCTGCCGCAATGGCCGCATTTCCTGAGCTACGTGCTGTCCTTCATCAATGTCGGCCTCTACTGGAACAACCTGCACAACATGTTCCACACCGT
>CAZBBT010000211.1:0-4651 GCA_964490065.1 uncultured Mesorhizobium sp.
TTCCTGCAGCTCGCCGCAGCTCTGATATGGATGCGCTGAATGTCGATTCAGCCTACAGGACGATCGCCGGCAATCTCCATGACCGCCTCGGCGTGCGCCGCGAGGACGTCATGATCGTGCTTACCGAGAACGAACTGATCGACTGGTCGTTCGGCAACGGCGAGGCGCAATACGTGAAGGACTGAGCGGCACCGCCTTCGGTCGCTCAGTAATCCACGCTCGGATACCAGTGCGGGTCGCGGCCTTCGGGTACGGTGTCGAGCACATGCCAGAGCGGCGTGATTTCCGGCGCGCCGCGCGGGTCCTGCCCGGGATCGGCGGTCGCGTCCCCCAACTCGCCGGACCAGAAGTGCCGGATTTTCCCGTCACGCCTGGTGAAGACGTGATAACCCGGCATGTCGCCCTTGTCGGTCCAGGAGCCGAAGTCGCGGCCAAATTCCTCGGCGGTGTCAGAGTAGAGCGGCAGGTTCTTCCAGCCGCGTTCCTTCGCGAAGGCATAAAGCCGCTCGACCGGCGAGCGCGCCACCACGGCAAGCGCCGCTCGCTGTCGGATGTCGGCGGCGTTGGCCGCCAGCGCGCCGACCAGCGCCGTGCACATCGGGCAGGGGCGGGCGCGCTCCGGCCCGAACATGTAGGTGTAGACCACCAGCGCATCGCGGTTCCCGAACAGGTCGGCGAAATGCACCGGGCCTGTCTCGCCCTCGAAGACATAATCCTTGGCGATCTCGGCGCCCGGCGGCAGCGCCCGACGCTGCTCCGCCACGCGCTCGATATGGCGGCGCAGTTCGATCTCCTCGGCGAGCAGCGCCTCGCGAGCCTGGCGGTATTCGGCGCTCTCGCCGGCGATGCGGTTGCGGTTGCGTTTCGCAAGCTCTTTCGCTGGAACAAGGTTCTGCATGGGACAGTCCTCCGGTTGCACAATAACCTAGGACGGACGAGCCAGGCGGAAACCGACAGAATGTGCGCCGTCTGCCGCGTCAATACTGGTCGTGACGCCGCACCCAGGTCATCGGGAAGGAAAACGCGGCCTCGTCGCGTCCCTTGGGCACAAGGTCGAGGAACTGGTAGGTGCCGTTCAGCACATCGATGCCCCGCTGGTAGCAGGAATAGGTGTGGAATACCGTACCGGCCTCGTCCCTGGCGAAGACGCTGAAGCCGACCTGATCCGACACGTCGTTTTCCTGCACCTTGTAGTTCAGGTACATGACGCCGGCTGCCAGTTCCTCGTCGGTGCAGGACGCCTGGTAGTCGTAATTGTAGTCGCTGCCGAAGGACGACACCCAGGGGAAGCGCCAGCCCATGCGCTTCCGGCAGGCGGCAAGCTTCTCATAGGGTGCGCGCGAGACCGCCGCGAGCGTCACGTCGCGATGGGCGAGGTGGTCGGTCATGCCGTCATAGTGGTCGGCCCAGAAGGAACAGGACTTGCAGCCTTCCTCCCAGTCCGGCGCGAACATGAACTGGTGCAGGACGAGTTGCGAGCGGCCGTCGAACAGGTCGGCAAGCGTGACTTCCCCGTCCGGCCCCTTGAAGCGGTAGTCCTTCTCGACCCGCTCCCAGGGCATCGCCATGCGGCGGCGGGTCAGGGCATCGCGCTGCCGCGTCAGTTCCTTCTCCTGCGCAAGCAGATCGAGCCGTGCCTTCAGCCATTCCTCGTGCGGGACGATTGCGTGTCGGGTCATTCCTTTTCTCCTTTTCGGTGAGCCGCAGCCGGCGGCGCGGCCTTTGGGTCCCGTCCTTGAACGTTTCAGCGTCCGCGCGGTTCGCCGCGCCTGACCGAAACCTTCTCCAGCCAGGGACCGAGATGGAAGGCCGCCATCAAAAGATACATCGGCGCCATGCCGCCCAGCGACCAGCCGCCCATGTCGCCGCCGCACATCATCGTCATCGGGCTGGCGTCGAATAGGGTTGCCAGCGCCATCAGCGCGAAGGTGGGCGCCGCCGTCAGATGCAGGCAAGTGGCGGCATAACGGGCGGCGGAGACGCCGTCCGGCTTGCAGGTGTCCTCAATGGCAGCAGTCATGGTCTTGCCGCCGGTCTTCGTAGCGGTCGTGGTGCCGCCACCAGACGCCCTGCTCGTTGCGGCCGAGCGGGGCGCGGTCGAGCCACTGGTACATGCCCCAAAGCCCGTCCATCCCGCGCGAATAGGCCGAATAGGTGTGGTAGACCTCGCCGTCCTCGAGCGCAAAGGCGCTGAGGCCGGGCCGGTCGCGGGTGTAGGTGGGAACGTCGGTGCCGGTCATCGAGGCGATCCGGGCGACCGGCGTTTCCCCGTCCTGCGTCTTCCATTCGCGCACGGTGCGGCCGGCGAGCGCCTCGACATCCATGGCCGGTTCGCGCCGCCAGTTGTATTCGATACCGCCGTCGCGCTGCTGGTCCTCGGTGAAGAAGACGCTGAAATCGGCGTTGAAGTCGCTGCCGCCGGACGACGCCACGGAAAACTCCAGCCCATGCGCTTCTTGAAGGCGTCGAGCTTGGCGAGCGGCGCGCGAGACACCGTCCAGATGGCGACGTCGTGATTCTGCAGATGCGGCACGATGCCGTTATAGCCGTCGGCGATGGACGAGCAGGACGGGCAGCCGGCCGCATAGTCCGGCCCGAACATGAAGTGATAGACCAGCAATTGCGAGCGGCCGCCGAACAGGTCCTTCAGCGTCGCCGGGCCGTTGGCCGTGTCGAAGCGGTAGTCCTTCTCCACCCGCACCCAGGGCAGCGCCTGCCGCCGCGCGGCCAGCGCGTCGCTCTGCCGGGTCAGTTCCTTCTCGTCCTTCAGCAAAGCGAGCCGTGCCGCCTGCCATTCGTCGCGGGTTCCTGTGCTGTGGTTCGTCATGGCAAAGTCTCCTTGTTGCCGCCATCGCTGGCGGGTTGCGGTTGAAACGAATTGTTGCCTTCGATCGGGTCAGCCGGGCTCAGATGAGGGCGGCTATGCCTTGGGGCGCGGGAACAATCGCAGAGGGCGTCGCACCCCCACCCCTGACCCCTCCCTACAAGGGGGAGGGAGATTTTTGCGTCGATGCCTCACGCCAGCGATTTGCCGGAATGGCGGTGCCTGCGTCTCCCTCCCCTTGTGGGGAGGGGACAGAGGTGGGTGCGCTTCGGCCGAAGTCACACCCTTGGCGAAAGTCTGCCCTTTACGCCGGCAGGCGCTCCTCATACTCCGCCCTGAGCCGGTTGATGCCGTCCCAGAACGGCTCGGGTGTCTCGCCCTTGAGCCGCGCCGCCAGCACGTCGAGGTGCATGTGCCAACCGGAGGAGACGCTGAGCAGCACCGAGCGGTCCGGCACGCGCTTGTGGACGACGGTGAGCAGAACGTTCTTGCCCTTCTCCTCCAGCGTGAAGCTCACCTCCCCGGCAGTGCCGAAGGTGAAGGCGATGCTGCGCGGCGGATCGACGGCCAGGATCTTCGATTGCATGGAGTGCGTGCCGCCCATGCCCTCGGGCCTTTTGCCGGGCGGATCGGTCAGTTCGTCGTTGCGCCAGGTGAGTTCGAACGGCGCGCCGACCTTCATCTCCATGTCGCCCGAAGCCAGCCATTGCCGGCGCATGTCGCTTTCGACGAGGTAGCGCCAGACCCGCTCGACGGGGCCGGGCAAGAGCCGCTCTATGGTGAGCGTCGCCGGCGCGGTGATGGTGCCGTAGAGATTCGGCATCGAGACGTCGTTCATGGTTTTTCTCCTTCCTTGGTTTTCTGGGCCTTGATTTTCCGGACCCTGGTTTTCGGGCCTTTCGGCTTTCGGGGGTCGACGGGTTCTCCGGATGCGGCCGGCTTCCCGCCTTCCCCCGCCTTGCGGGCGTCCTCCTCGCGCAGCAGGCGCTCGAGGATGTCGAGCCGGCTGGTCCAGAAGCGCTCGTAGAAGGCGAGCCATTCATAGGCGCTGGCGAGCGGCCCCGGCTCCAGCCGGCAGACATGCGTGCGGCCACGCACCTCGCGGCTGAGAAGCCCGGCGCTCTCCAGCACCTTGATGTGCTTGGAGGCGGCGGCCAGCGACATCTCGAACGGCTTGGCAAGCTCAGAGACCGTGCGCGCGCCGCCGGCGAGTTCGCCGAGCATTTTCCGCCGCGTCGCGTCGCCGAGCGCGTGAAAGACGGTGTCCAGTTCGGGTGCGAATAATTCAACCATGTGGTTGAATATAGAAGGATGGATTTCGATAGTCAACCGTTTGGTTGAGTTTTTCTTCGTTAGGGAGAGAAAGGCCGGGGCGCGACGACCTTACAATAGGCTTGGCGCAGAGTTTCTCGCGATGATCGCGGCGCAAAAGCTTCTATTTAAGACAGCCTGGAGGGATGCCCCTAACAGGGTCAAACCTCTGGAGCGATGACAGTCGGCAAGGGGAACGCGCGTTTCCCTCTTTGATCGCGCAACCTGTATTTGCTCTGATATTCGCGCCTTTGCTTTGCAACTTCATACAAAACGATCCCGGAGCTTGTCCCAAGATTGAGGCTCTCAATCATCCCGAACATCGGAATGGAGACACACATCTCGCTTCTCTCTACGGCAAGATCGCTGATGCCAATCGCCTCGCTGCCGAACCAGACAGCGAGCTTGGAATGAACGGTGTAGTCGCCTTCCTGGAGAAAAATGCTGGTCTTGCCCTTCACATGAGGCGACGTCACGATCGACTTGAAGCCTTTTCTCTCAAGATGCTCGAAGCAG
>CAZBBT010000212.1:0-4581 GCA_964490065.1 uncultured Mesorhizobium sp.
ACCTTCATGATCATGGGCGAGATCTGCACGCGCGCCTGCGCCTTCTGCAATGTCGCCACCGGCATTCCGCTGCCGCTCGATGCCGACGAGCCGGCCCGCGTGGCGAAAGCCGTCAAGACGATGGGGCTGACCCATGTCGTCATCACCTCGGTCGACCGTGACGACCTCGCCGATGGTGGCGCCGAGCATTTTGCCCAGGTGATCCGGGCGATCCGAGCCGCCACACCTTCCACCACCATCGAGATCCTGACGCCGGACTTCCTGCGCAAGGAAGGGGCGCTGGAGATCGTGGTGGCGGCCAAGCCCGACGTGTTCAACCACAATCTCGAAACGGTGCCGTCGAACTACCTGACCGTGCGGCCCGGTGCCCGCTATTTCCATTCGATCCGGCTATTGCAGCGGGTCAAGGAACTCGATCCCTCGATCTTCACCAAGTCCGGCATCATGGTGGGGCTCGGCGAAGAGCGGAACGAGGTGCTGCAACTGATGGACGATCTGCGTTCGGCCAATGTCGACTTCATGACGATCGGGCAGTATCTGCAGCCGTCGAAGAAGCATCATCCGGTGGTGCGTTTCGTCACGCCGGACGAGTTCAAGTCCTACGAGACGATCGGCAGGACGAAGGGATTCCTGCTGATGGCGTCCAGCCCGCTGACGCGCTCCTCGCACCATGCCGGCGAGGATTTCGCCCGCCTGCGCGCCGCGCGCGAGGCGCAGTTGCAGAAATCGGCCTAAGCTGGCGAATTCATGCCGAAATTCGAAGCCACGCGCCGCGTCGCGCACACACCGGATGAGATGTTCGCGCTGGTGGCGGACGTGGAAAAGTACCCTGAATTCCTGCCGCTGTGCGAAAGCCTCACGGTGCGTTCGCGCAAGGAGCGTGACGGCAAGACGGTGCTCGTGGCCGACATGAGCATCGGCTACAAGGCGATCCGTGAGACCTTCACCACGCAGGTGCTGCTGAAGCCGGCGGACCGGGCCATCGACGTCAAATACATCGACGGGCCGTTCAAATATCTCAGCAACATCTGGAGCTTCGAGCCGGCCAGCGACGGCTGCTTCGTGCGCTTCTTCATCGACTACGAGTTCAAGAGCCGCATCCTCGCGGCGCTGATGGGCACGATGTTCGATCGCGCCTTCCGTATGTTCGCCGAGGCGTTCGAAAAGCGGGCGGATGCGATTTACGGGACCGGCTGACGATCAGCCTTCGCCGAGCGCCTTCAGCCCCATTTCCAATGCGTGCAGGACCGTGCTGCGGCGGATGTGGTCGCGGCCGCGATTGTCGAAGACACGCTTTTCCGTCACGACCGGTTTTCCCGTCACGGCAAGGCCGAACCAGACAAGGCCGACCGGCTTTTCCGCGCTGCCGCCATCCGGACCAGCGATGCCCGTCACGGCAAGCGCGATGCCGGCGTGGGAACGGGCCAGCGCGCCGGCTGCCATTTCCCCCGCCGTCTCGGCCGACACCGCGCCATGCGCGTCCAGCGTGACGGGCGAGACGCCGAGCATCTCCATCTTCGCCTCGTTCGAATAGGTTACGAAGCCACGGTCAACCATCGAGGAAGAGCCCGGAATATCGGTCATCGCCGCGATGATCAGCCCGCCGGTGCAGCTTTCGGCCGTGGCGGCGAGGATCTTGTGCCGCAGACACGCCTTGAGGAACCGGTCGGCCAGTTCGCCGACCTCGGTCCGCTCGACTTCACCTGTGCCGGGCTCGTTCATTCGGGAACCTCTCCTGGATAGATCACGCTGGCCGTCGCGATCGCCGCGATGCCTTCCTCGCGTCCTATGAAACCCAGTTTCTCGTTGGTGGTTGCCTTGATCGAGATACGGTCAGCCGAAATTTTCAGCATTTGCGCCAATGCAGCCGTCATCGCGGGACGATGCGGCCCGACCTTGGGCGCTTCGCAGATCAGGGTGATGTCGGCATTGGCGATGCGTCCGCCGCGCTCACGCACGAGGCTGGCCGCGTGCTCCACGAACAGGTGCGATGCCGCACCCTTCCATTGCGGATCAGACGGTGGGAAATGCGTGCCGATGTCGCCGGCGCCGCAGGTGGCCAGCAGCGCATCGGTCAATGCGTGCAGGCCGACATCGGCGTCGGAATGGCCGGCCAGACGCTTGTCGTGCGGGATCGAAACGCCGCACAGCACGACATGGTCGCCGGCCTCGAAGGAATGCACGTCATAGCCATTGCCGGTGCGGATGTCGGGGAAGTGTGAGCCGGTTCCGGCAAGACGTTGATCTGCCATGGCAATATCCCGTGCCCAGGTGAGTTTGACATTATCCGGAGAGCCGGTGACGAGGCGGACCGGCATCTGCGCCCATTCGGCGATCGCCGCATCGTCGGTGAAGTCGCTGCGGCCGGCATGATAGGCTTTTTCATGTGCAGCGAGGATCGCCGCGAACGGAAAGCCCTGCGGCGTCTGCGCGGCGTGAAGGCCGGCGCGCGGCACCGTTTCTGCGATCGTGCCGTCGCGCGCCTCGCGCTTCAGCGTATCGGCGACAGGCATGGCTGGCAAAGCGCCGGTCCGCTCGTCGATGGCAGCGATGGTTCGCTGAATCAGGTCGGCATCGACGAAGGGACGGACGGCGTCATGGATCAGGACGTGCGCCGGCGCGTGGTCGGCCAGAGCCAAGAGGCCCAGCCGCACCGAATGCTGTCGCGTCGGCCCGCCATGGACGACGATCAGCCGTTCCATGTCGGTTCCCGTGGCCCGGCGCAGGAGATCGACATCATCCGCGTGAATGACGGCCACCACTAGCCCAACCATCGGATGGGCGAGAAACGCTTCGATCGTGTGCGTGATCACCGCCCGGCCGCCGATCGGCCGGTACTGCTTGGGGCCGTCGGCCTGGCCGGCGCGCTCGCCTCGTCCGGCGGCGACGATGACGACGGCGGCCTTCTGCCGCCCTTGCTCGTCTGGAGGTGTGGTCGCCGCTGCCATGCGTGACGCTTAATCGGGGCAGGTGGCCGGAGCAAGATTGATCCCGATTTTGCCTTGAAGTCGCTCCATTTTGCATTGCACAAAGTGAGAGTTCTGGTTAGAGAATGTGCAAATGATTGCGCTGCTTGGTTTTTGTGCATGATTGAAACGGAAAAATTGGCGCAACCGCTTCGGATCGGCGGAGTCGAGATCCGAAACCGGGTTTTTCTGGCGCCGATGTCGGGCGTGACCGATGAGCCGTTCCGTCGCCGCGCTTACGCGCATGGCGCCGGCCTTGTCGTCTCCGAGATGGTGGCGAGCGGCGAGCTTGCCCGTGGACGCGGGGGATTCGACCTGCGCATCCGCCATTCCGGCCTGCCGGTGCATATGGTGCAGCTTGCCGGGCGCGAAGCCCACCACATGGCCGATGCGGCGCGCATCGCGGAGGGCGGGGGTGCCGATATCATCGACATCAATATGGGCTGTCCGGCCAAGAAGGTGACCGGCGGCTATGCCGGTTCGGCGCTGATGCGCGATCTCGATCATGCGCTGACGCTGATCGATGCAGTCATCGAGACGGTGGGCGTGCCGGTGACGGTCAAGATGCGCCTCGGCTGGGACGAGAACGCGCTGAATGCGCCGATGCTTGCCCGCCGTGCCGAGCAGGCGGGCGTGAGAATGGTGACGGTGCATGGCCGCACCCGCTGCCAGTTCTACAACGGCAAGGCGGACTGGCGGGCGATCCGCCGCGTGAAGGAGGCCGTTTCCGTTCCCGTGGTTGCCAATGGCGATGTCGGGTCACCGGAAGAGGCCGCGACAATCCTCGAACAGTCGGGTGCGGATGCCGTGATGGTCGGGCGGGCGCATTACGGCGCACCCTGGATGGCGGGAACGATCGCCGGCGCCGCAGCCGGGCATACGGCGACGAACATCCCCGGTGAAGGGGTGATGGCCGATTATGTCGTGGCTCATTACGAGGACATGCTGGCCCTCTACGGCGTTGAAAGCGGCCTGCGGCAGGCACGGAAGCACCTCGGCTGGTATCTGGACCGTCATGCGTCCGGAACGGGATCGGAACTGCGCAGGGAAATCATGACGGGTCTCGATCCGAGGCAGGTCATCGCCGGCCTGCGCATTGCGTTCGATGGCGAGGCGCGGGCTCGCAACCTCAGGAGCGCGGCATGAATGCGCCGGCAAATGCTCAAGGCTCGGCCGACTTCGCCGACGCCGCGCAGATCGTGCTCAACACCATCCGGCGGCCGGTCATCATGATCGACAGCCAGGGGCTTATCGTCTTCGCCAATGCCGACGCGGAGGATTTCTTCCGCTCGAGTGCCGCGATCCTCGCTCGCAACACGCTGGCCAAGCTGATCCCCTTCGGCAGCCCGCTGCTGACGCTGGTAGACCAGGTGCGCGAGCGCAAGGCGCCGGTCAACGAATACCGTGTCGATGTTTCATCGCCACGCCTCGGCATCGAGAAGGTCGTCGACCTCTATGCGGCGCCGGTGCCGGAATTTCCCGGCTGCGTCGTGGTGATGTTCCAGGAACGCTCGATGGCCGACAAGATCGACCGGCAGATGACGCATCGCGGCGCGGCGCGCTCGGTCACCGGCCTCGCCGCCATGCTGGCGCATGAGATCAAGAACCCGCTCTC
>CAZBBT010000213.1:0-4481 GCA_964490065.1 uncultured Mesorhizobium sp.
CTCGACTTCATCAACCTGTTCATGTTCCTGCTCCAGTTCATGGGCGACCGCCGCTAAGGCTGCCAGCCGGACTGGACCAAGCACATCGCAAGGGGCGGCCCAACGGCCGCCCCTTTTCTTTTGGCGTCGCTTCTGATGTTATTTGTGCAGAAATAAAAGCTGCATAAAAAATGAGCAACATCCTTATCCGCCCTGCCGAACCCGACGATATCGCCCGTATCACCGCGATCTATGCCGACGCCGTGCGCAACGGCACCGCCAGCTACGAACTGGAGCCGCCGACGCAGGCGGACATGACCGGCCGCTTCGAGGCGCTGCATGCCGGCCGTTTTCCCTATCTGGTGGCGGAACAGGAGGGCGGCGTTCTCGGCTACGCCTATGCCGGGCCGTTCCGGCCCCGGCCCGCCTATCGTTTCATCGTGGAGGATTCGGTCTACGTCGCGCCGGAAGCCAAGGGCCGCGGCGTCGGTCTGGCCCTGATGCGGGCGCTCATCGAGGCGGCGCGGGCGCTCGGCTTCCGCCAGATCGTCGCCGTCATCGGCGACGGCGGCCCGCAAAGCGCCTCGGTGCGGTTGCACGAAAAACTCGGCTTCGTCCATTCCGGTCAACTCGAAGGCTCCGGCTACAAGCACGGCCGCTGGCTCACCACGACCTTCATGCAGCTTGCCATGAACGGCGGCGCGGATACGCCGCCCGACCCGGCCTCGTGGCCGGAGCGGCGGTTCAGGGGAGAATAGCTGTCTTCTCCCCGTTCACGGGGGAAGATGCCGGCAGGCAGATGAGGGGCAGCACAAACTTAGCAAGGGAAGCTCCGCCTCTCATCCGGCCCTTCGGGCCACCTTCTCCCCGTCTACGGGGAGAAGGAAGAACTCAGGCCTTGACGAGTTTCAGCTTCGCGTCGAAGACACCAAGCACGCGCGCGAGTTCGTGACCGCGCTTGAGGATGCGCCCGCCGGCGGCGATCACCGAGAAAGCGCCCTGGCGGCGTGCCAGCCTGGGGTCCTTGACGATCTGGAACAGCGGCACCTCGCTGGCGCGGCGGAAGACTGAAAACACGGCGCGGTCGGAAAGATGGTCGATGGCGTAGTCGCGCCATTCATTGGCGGCGACCATGCGGCCGTAGAGCCTGAGGATCTGGTCGAGCTCGCGGCGCTCGAAGGAAACCGGCATGTCCGAACGCTGGCGCCGGATCTCGCCGAGCGGTATCAGTATTGCGGATGCGTCCCCATCCTCCGCGCCGCTGCTGCCGCGATCGTCCATGCTTCGATCCCTGACCAGTGCTTCGCGAAGCAAGGTCGCGCGTTCGTCCCGTTTTTGCAAGGCTTGGTTTGCGGCGCGTGCCAAGGCGGAATCGCAAAAAGTTCCCTCACGTTTATGAAACGCATGTTGGAATTGGTGATGGGCCGCCACATTGTTGCCACTTTTTATCCGCGCTAGCGCCCCAATGTGCGCCGACTTTACACGCGTTGCCTGAGACGGTTCGGTCCGGCACCGGCTCGTAAACCCCAAGCCCCCCGCCCACGGGTCTGCGTCGGATCGAACCAACCTCGGCCTTCCAGGAAGGCCGGGTGCGACGATCCCAAAATCCTGAATGACCGGTGTCGGAAGCAAGCTGGCACCGGTTTTTTCTTTGCCGGGGCCGTCTTGCCGTCGACCGGCGGCTGCGCCTCAAGAGAGGCTGTCCTGATCTATTGCAGCCCCGTACCGATCCCGCTACCGATGATGGGCAAAACGGGACCGAAATGACTGCTCAAGCCCCCTTTCCGCGACAGGACGAGGACCGCCAGGCCGAAGCGGCCGCCGGCGCCGTCCTCACCATCGATCTCGGCGCAGTACGCGACAATTACCGCCGCCTGAAGGCGCGGCTGGGCGCCGCCGCCTGCGCGAGCGTGGTCAAGGCCGACGGCTACGGGCTGGGCGCGGCGCAGGTCGCGCGGGCGCTGCGCAAGGAGGGCTGCGATGCCTTCTTCGTCGCCCATGTCGGAGAAGGCGTGGCGCTGCGCGAGGCGCTGGGTGCGGCACCCTCCATCTTCATATTGAACGGCACGCCGCCAGGCGCGGAGGAAGTCTGCGTCGCCGCCGGGCTGATCCCTGTCCTGAACAGCGCCGAACAGCTTGTCGCCTGGCGGGCGGCGGCGCGGCGCGGCGGCAGGCCGCTCAAGGCGGCGCTGCAGGTGGACAGCGGCATGTCGCGCCTCGGCATGGCCGCTACCGAGGTCGAGGCGCTGGCCGCGGACCCTCGCGCCTTCGACGGCATCGAAACCGTGCTGGTGATGAGCCATCTCGCCTGCGCCGACGAGCCGGACCACCCGGCCAACCGGGCGCAACTGGAGGAATTCCAGCGGCTGCGCCGCATGCTGCCGGCCGCGCCGGCCTCGCTCGCCAATTCGTCCGGCGTCTTCCTGGGACCGGCCTGGCATTTCGACCTCGCCCGTCCGGGCGCCGCGCTCTACGGCATCAACCCGACGCCGCACGCCGCCGAAAACCCGATGCGGCCGGTGGTGCGGCTCGACGCCAAGGTGATCCAGACCCGCGAGATCGGCATCGGCATCGGCGTCGGCTACGGGCACGCCTACACCACCGACAGGGCGCACCCCACGGCGACGATCTCGCTCGGCTACGCCGACGGCTGGCAGCGCCGCAACGCCGCCGCCGCCTTTCTGGCCGGCAAGCGCCTGCCCTTCGTCGGCCGCGTCTCGATGGATTCGATCGTGCTCGATATCTCCGCCCTGCCGCCCGGTCGACTCAAGGCAGGCGATACGGTCGAACTGATCGGGCCGTCGCAGACGGTGGACGAGGTCGCGGCAAACGCCGGCACGATCGGCTACGAAGTGCTTACCAGCCTGGGACATCGTTTCTTCAGGCGCTATGTGGGCGGATAGCGGTATCCGGAACGCGCTGTACGACGTTGCCGATGTTCGGTATGCCTATTCCCCCTTCGCCTATGGCGGCGCACCCCTGTCCCCTCACCACAAGGGGGAGGGGGATTTTTGCGACGGTCCCATGACGCGGCAACGCCAGCGATTTGGGCAGGGCATTCGCCATATGCGATTGCCTGCCTTGCGCAGATAGGCGCTGGCGCGCCGTCAGCCTGTGAACAACTTCCACGACCGTTCAAACAAGTTATCAAGCCTTTTCAGTTTCTTAAAACCTCCGCCCTGCCTTACTCGCCGCAATCTATCCACACCCGCCGCGCCTCCACCATACTTGTCCGGCCCGAAATGGAGACCGGAATGGAAGACTGGGAAGGAAACGCGAACTGGAACTGCGATGTGCTGGAGCGCATCGTGGCTCTGCTGTTCGCGCTGGCCAACCTGGCCGACCTTGCCGCCGGCGTTCCTTTCCTTCGCCGCCGACGGGTGCTGGAGATTCTGAGCCACGGCGAGGTGGAGGCACGCGCCTTCCTCTTCGGCGGCGCGCCGGTTCCGTCCGATGCGTTGGAAAATACCGGCGACGCGGCGCGGCTCGCTGTCCGTTTCCGGTCGCTGGCGCTGGTGCTGTGCGCGCTGATGGCGCAGGCCGCACGGTTTGGTCCGTCCGGCGCGACCGGTCCGCGAGCCGGCCAGCCGTCGCACGAGATTTCCGGGCCGGCGCTTCGCTGGCTGAGCGCGCCGGTGCTGCCCGCGCCCGACACGTCCTGAGCGAAAGACCCGGCGCTTTGCCGGGCCAGACTCGGCCATGCGCCATGCCTCCCGACTTCTACCCGGGTCCGCCACGGACCGGAAACGTTTTTGACAATGGCCAGGGCGGATTTCCGCGGCGTGGCGACGATGGAGCGCGCACATACGCGGGCATCATCCCGAAAGACGCGCGCAGCGCCGTTCCGCTTCCTTTGTTCGCGATGACAAACGCGGCTGAAAGCGCGCACCGCTTGTCCCGCTCGAGGGGGAAGGAGCGCGCCCGGCTTGACAAACACCGCCCCGTCACCCACGTTCGGGGCATGAACAGACGCCCCAACAGCACCTTTTTCAGGGTTTGCCCCATCGCGGGAGCGTAGCCCCGGCGCGGCCGTGCGCGGCTGCGTGAACCGGGGCGTTCTTCATCATCCAATCCGCAATCGAAGCCGATCCGCATTCGCGGATCGCCATCGTTCTCAACAGGCCGTCGTCGCGAAGAGACGTGGGCCACGCATCGTCGCGATGCGCCCAATCGAAAAGGAGTTTTTCATGCACAACGCCATCCAGGAGCGTCCGCCGCCGATCGTGGTGAGCGAGACCGAATACGACAGGCTGACCGGACTGGCGGAGGCGGCGCTCGACCGCCTGCCCGACGCCGCCGGAAGCCTGCTGGCCGAAATGGACCGCGCCACCGTGGCCGAGGCCGCTTCCATGCCGCCGGACGTGGTGCGCATGGGCTCGACGGCCACCTTGCGTGGCGGCGACGGCCCGCAGCGCGTCACCCTCGTCTACCCGGCCGACGCCGACATCGCGGCGGGGCGGATCTCCGTCCTGACGCCGCTCGGCGCCGCGCTGATCGGCGTC
>CAZBBT010000214.1:0-4456 GCA_964490065.1 uncultured Mesorhizobium sp.
TGGCGGCCCTTGCGATGCATGATGTTCTTGAACTGTGAATGGCCGGCCATGGCACCTCCGCGATCTTTCTGGAATTGTCGGATTTGCCCGGGCTTATAAAGCAATTCCAGGAAAAGTGTGAAGCGGTTTTCCGACCGGAATTGCACAGGCGGAAAGATAAACCGGCTCAATTCGTCCAGCCGTGTCCCCCGACAGGCTCGCGAAAACGTGACCTCCGGTTTGCCGTGGCCTGCGTCATAGTCGGGTTCTCGGGTCGAGGTCATCATGACGCGCCTGCTTGCCCTTTTCGCCTTCTGGCTGTTTGCCGCGACCTGTGCGCTTGCGCAGGATGGCCCGGTGCCATCGAAATGTATGACGATAGCGCAGGCCACGCCCGACGCGACCTATGCCAGTTTCACGCAGGCGGCACCGACCACGCGGATGCAGGCCCAAACATTCGTCGACGGTGACGTCGTCGTCACCTATGCCGGCCACTCGACCTATGTCATCGAAACGCCCGGTGGCGTGCGTATCGCCACCGACTACAGCGGCGTCTACGGTTCGGACCCCCTGCCGCGCATCGTGACCATGAACAAGGCGCACACCACCCATTTCACCGGCCATCCGGACCCGCGCATAGAATACGTGCTGCCGGGCTGGAACCCGCAGGGCGGTCCCGCGAAGCACCGGCTGGTGGTCGACGATGTCTACATCCGCAACGTGCCGACCGACATCCGTTCATGGGGCGGGGGATTGGAGAAGGACGGCAATTCCATCTTCATCTTCGAGGTGGCGGGCCTGTGCATCGGCCATCTCGGCCACCTGCACACCCGGTTGAGCGACGCCCAATATGGCGCGATCGGCCGGCTCGACATCGTCATGGTGCCGATCGACGGCGGGCTGACCATGTCATTGGGGGCGGTCAGCGAACTGACCCAGCGGCTGTTTTCATCCATGGTGCTGCCGATGCACCGCCACGCGACGCCGATCGGAGACTTCATTGCCCGGATGGGCGAGGAATTCGCGGTCGATTTCCGCGAGAGCCGATCCTTGAGCGTGTCGCTGCGCAACCTGCCGGATCGCCCGACCATCGTGATCCTGAACGGCGTCTGACGCCCCGCCGGATTGCGTCCGGCGGTTCAGCTTCGCAAATTCCTTTCGAGCCGGTCGAGGATGGAGACGGCGTGCCGGGCGTACTCGCCGATCCAGCGGTCGTGGATGCGCCTGATCGGCAGTGCGTCGAGATGGTACCAGCGCTCCAGCCCTTCGCGCTTCGCGACCACGAGCCCGGCCTCTTCATCGACTGCACGTCCGAGGCCAGCAGGAACGCCTGGTCGCGACATTGGGCGAAGGCGGCGGAACGTTGATGCCGCTCGACGATTATGGTTTCAGCCGCCGCTTAGCCCGGGTTAAGGATAGGTTCGGCGTGTCCTGGCAGATCAACCTGCCTTGATGCAGACGGCGACGGAAGGAGACACCAGATGGAGATCACGCAACCGCTCGTCGTCCATGCCGCCATGATGATCCGCCGGCCGCCGCACGGCTGCTACGAGGCCTTCGTCGATCCCTCGATCACCACGAAGTTCTGGTTCACCGAGAGCAGCGGCCGGCTCGACGCCGGCCGGCCGGTCACCTGGACGTGGAGCATGTATGGCATGTCGACGCGGGTCGCCGTGAAGGAACTGGTCCCGGACCGGAAGATCCTGATCGAATGGGACGTCGGCACGGACGACGCCAGCACCGTCGAGTGGACGTTCACCGAACGCGAGGACGGTTCGACCTTCATCGACGTCCGCAATTTCGGTCTCACCGGCGATGCCGGGAAGCAGGTCCAGCGGCTCGTCGACTCGACCGAAGGGTTCTCGTTGACCCTCGCCGCCGCCAAAGCCTGGCTGGAGCATGGCCTGAACCTGTGGCTGATCGAGGACCGCCATCCCGACAATCGGGTCGAAGGCTGGCAATCCCGCTGACGGCAGGCCGGATCAATTCCCGCCGCCGCGCTTCGCCTTGCGGTTGCGCGCCAGCATGTTGAGGCCTTCCACCAGCGCGGAAAAGCCCATGGCGGCGTAGATGTAACCCTTCGGCACGTGGTAGCCGAAACCGTCGGCGATCAGCGTCATGCCGATCATCAGCAGGAAGCCCAGCGCCAGCATGACGATGGTCGGGTTCTTCTCGATGAAGTTGGCGAGCGGGGTGGCCGCCAGCATCATCACCGAGACCGCGACGATGACGGCGATGTACATGATGGCGATGTCGTCGGTCATGCCGACGGCGGTGATGATGGAGTCGATCGAGAACACCAGGTCGAGCAGCAGGATCTGGAAGATCGCGCCGGCCAGCGTCAGTTGCAGCGTCTTGGCCATCGACGGATCCTCGTGATCGATCGGATCGACCGTGTGATGGATCTCGCGCGTCGCCTTCCAGACCAGGAACAGGCCGCCGGCGATGAGGATCAGGTCGCGCCAGGAAAAGCCGTGGCCGAAGGCGGTGAAGATCGGATTGGTGAGCTGGACGATGATGGAGATCGTCGCCAGCAGGACGAGCCGCATGATGAGCGCGGCCGAAATGCCGAGGCGCCTTGCCGGCACGCGCTGCGCCTCGGGCAGCTTGTTGGTGAGGATGGAGATGAAGATCAGATTGTCGATGCCGAGCACGACCTCCAGCACGATCAGCGTCAGCAGTGCCGCCCAGGCGGTCGGATCGTGGATGAAGCCGAAATAGGGTCCGAGGAACTCGACAAGCTGCATGGGCGTCTCTCTCCAGTGGCGCTCAGCCCGCTTGCTCGGCGGACGGGGTTCGCCGGCAATTAGGTGCGCGGTCGGCCAAGTTCAAGTCCAGAAGGCCGGCGCTGTCTCCTCCAGCCGCGGCCCGCGACGGAATGGTGCGATACGCTCGGCCAGGCCCGTGCGGTCGGAAATGTCGATGCCGACGCCGCAGAGCGTCGCCGCGCCTTGCGCCGCCTCGAAGCGCCCCTTCGGCACCTTGGAGAGGAACCGGTTGAGCGGCTCCTCCTTGTCCATGCCGAGCGAGGAATCGTAGTCGCCGCACATGCCGGCATCGGAAATGTAGGCGGTGCCGCCGTTCAGGATCTGGTGGTCGGCGGTCGGCTGGTGCGTGTGCGTGCCGATGACCGCGCTGGCACGGCCGTCGACGAAATGGCCGAAACACATTTTTTCGCTCGTCGCCTCCGCGTGGAAGTCGATGACGACAGCGTCCGCCTGGTCGCCGAGCGGACAGGATGCGAGTTCCTGTTCGCCCGCCTGGAACGGATCGTCGAGTTCGGGGTGCATGAACACGCGCCCCATGATGTTGGCGACGAGCACGCGCGCGCCGTTTTTCGCCATGTAGACGCCGGAGCCGCGCCCCGGCGTGCCCTTCGGGAAATTGGCGGGGCGCAGGAAGCGCTCCTCGCGCGGCGCAAACGTCAGTGCCTCGCGCTGGTCCCAGACATGATTGCCGGTGGTGACGACGTCGGCCCCGGCATCGAGCGTGGCGCGAAAAATCTCCTCGGTGATGCCGAAGCCGCCGGCGGCGTTCTCGCCGTTGACGATGACGAAATCGAGCCGGAAATCCGAGATCAGGCCGGGAAGCTGCTCCCAAACCGCCGTGCGGCCGGTCTTGCCCACCATGTCGCCGAGAAAGAGAAGTCGCATTCAGAACCCCGAAAGCTGCATGACTTTCGGGAGGTCACGCGTGCCAGATGCGCGGGATTTTAGCCAGCCGAGGCGAACCTCCGCAACCCGCTCTCGGTCAGCATTTCGTCGAGCACCACGTCGTGCGGCTCGTCCGACACGCGCTCGACCTCCTGGCAGTCGAAGGCGATGCCGATGAGGTGCGGCCGGCGGCCGTGTGCGTGCAGCCGCGCGATCGCCCGGTCGTAGTGGCCGGCGCCATAGCCGAGGCGATGGCCGCGCCGATCGAACGCGGCGAGCGGCACAAGCATGACGTCGGGGTCGAGCACGGTGGCTTCCGGCCCCGGTCCGGAGGTGCCGAAGCCGGTCGCCACCATCCCGGCGCCGCGCACCAGTTCGCGGAACACGATCGTCTCGCGGTCGAGCACCACCGGCAGGCAGAGCCTTGCGCCGCGATCGGCAAGGGCGGCCATCAGCGGCCTGAGGTCGGCTTCCGAGCGAATCGGCAGGAAACCGGAGACCACCGGGCCATGGCCGAGGTCGATCGCCGGCGCGTGTGCCGCCATGCCGAGCGACGCCTCGATGCGCCAGGCCGGCTCGAGCGCGTCGCGCCGGCCGAGCGCCTCCAGGCGCAGATGTTTTTTCAGATCCTTCAGGGATGTCATCGTGTCCTTGCCACCATCTTCTCTGCCTACAATGCCCGCAGGCCCGTCGGTTCCGCAACCGCGCCCTCAGGCTTGCCGTTTGCGTCGTGCCTCCGTACAACACCGAGAAGGCAGCAGCAGGCATGCGCCAAGGCTGCAACCGAGGCGGTGAAAATCGCGGATCGATTTGAGGCCGAGCGC
>CAZBBT010000215.1:0-4396 GCA_964490065.1 uncultured Mesorhizobium sp.
ATGAATCACACATCACCGCAGAATTGAATCCTGAATGTCGATTGGCCCTAGAGCGCCTTCTTCTTCTCGATCGTGCGCCCGGCGCGCATGGTGATCTGGACGATCAGCGCGCCGGCGCCGCGCTCGATGCCGAGATAGGTCGGGTCGATGATGAGGCGGTCCTGCGCGTATTCGTCGACGACATGGAACCGGTCGGCCGCCGGCACGTCGATGGTCGCCACCATGGCATCCTGCACGGCGTCGGAGACACCCTTGGCGAAGCCGGCGTCCTTGCCGGCGGGAAGGGAGATGCGCACCAGCGGCATGGCTTGTCCTTTCGCAGCGGTTGGCTGGGGAAATGTGGAGGCTCGGTTGCCGCGATTGAATGATGCCACGCGGCAAAGCCGGTCGAGCCAGGTCAGATCATCTCAAGCGGCCGCTTTCGCCCCGGCGGCGGGAAGGCGCGGTCGAGTTCGGCGAGGTCTTCGGCGGTCAGGCGGATGTCGACCGCGGCGACGTTCTGGCGCACATGCTCCGGCTTCACCGCCTTGGGAATGGCGATGACGCCGGGCTGTGCCAGCACCCAGGCCAGCGCGATCTGCGCCGGCGTCGCGTCGTGGCGCGCGGCGATGGCGTCCAGCCGGCCATTGCGGGCCAGCCTGCCCTGCTCGACCGGCGAATAGGCCATCAGCGGCATGCCGCGTTCGCGGCCCCACGGCGCGAGGTCGAAGTCCGGCCCGCGCCGCGACAGGTTGTAGAGCACCTGGTTGGTCTGGCAGTTCTTGCCCGCGGGCAGTGCCGCCAGTTCCTCCATGTCGTCGGTGTCGAAGTTCGACACGCCCCAGTGGCGGATTTTTCCAGCCTGCTTCAGCGCCTCGAAGGCTTCGACGGTCTCGGCAAGCGGCACCGAGCCGATCCAGTGCAGCAGATAGAGGTCGATGCGGTCGGTGGAGAGGCTCTTCAGGCTGCGCTCGCAGGCGGCGATGGTGCCGGCGCGCGAGGCGTTGGACGGCAGCACTTTCGAGACGATGAAGGTCTCGTCGCGGCGGCCCTTGACCGCCTCGGCGACGACCCGCTCGGAGCCGCCTGAGCCGTACATTTCGGCGGTGTCGATCAGCGTCACGCCGAGGTCGAGCCCGAGCCTCAGCGCGGCCACTTCGGCCGCGAACTGGCTCCGGTCCTCGCCCATGCGCCAGGTGCCGAGCCCCAAGGTCGGCACGGTTTCGCCCGAAGGCAGGCTGGTGGTGGAGATCGGCATGGACGGCTCCCGGGCAGGGTCAGGATCGGTAGCGAAGACATCGAGGATACAGCACGGGGAGGATACAGCACGGGGCGGTTCAGACCAGCCCGATCCGGCCTGCCGCGGGCGGATGGGTTCAAACCGTGAACAGGATCGGTCATAATGGGTCATGCCCATTGTCTCGCCCTTCTCGCAAAATCCCCTGATCGACGGCCGCCAGTCGGAGCGCGCCATGCTGGTGCGCCGCGGCGTGCAGCGGCTGCTTTCCGACATGGGGGCGCATGTGCTGCCGGAACTGTCGCTCGCCACCGGCCGCCGCGCCGACCTCGTGGCGCTGACGCGCACGGGCGACATCTGGATCATCGAGATAAAATCCTCGATCGAGGATTTCCGCGTCGACCGCAAATGGCCGGACTATCGGCTGCATTCCGACCGCTTCTTCTTCGCCACCCATCCCGGCGTGCCGGCGGATATCTTTCCCGAGGAGTGCGGCTTCATCCTCTCCGACGGCTACGGCGCCGAGATCCTGCGCGAGGCGCCGGAGCATCGCATCGCCGCCGCCACCCGCAAGGCGCTGATGCTGAGGATCGCGCGCGCGGGCGCGGCCCGCCTGCTGGCCGCCGAACTCGCCGGCGTCTCGGTGCCGGCGCTCGACGGCGAGAGCGAGTAGCTACCCCTCTTCGTCGGCATCGCCCGCCTTTGGCGCCATCATGAGCACGGCGGCGCCCAGCAGCGCGGCGATCAGCGAGCCGGCGAGGATGCCGACCTTGACGGCGGCCTGAAGCGTCTCGTCCGAAGCGAAGGCGAGCAGGCCGATGAACAGGCTCATGGTGAAGCCGATGCCGCACAAAAGCGCGATGCCGATCATGTGCAGCCAGCCGGCGTTGCGCGGCAGTTCGGCGAGCCGCAGGCTGACGGCGAGCGCCGAGGCGCCGAACACGCCGACCAGCTTGCCGATGACGAGGCCGGCGGCGACGCCCAGCGTCAGCGGCTCGACCAGCCTGGCCGGGCTGATCCCGACAAGCGACACGCCGGCATTGGCGAAGCCGAAGATCGGGATGACGGCGAAGGGCACGACCTTGTGCAGCGCATGCTCCAGCCGATGCAGCGGCGATGCTTCGAGGTCGTGCGCGATGCCCGGCGAGACGCGCAGCGGCACCGTCAGCGCCAGCGCCACGCCGGCCAGCGTGGCATGGATGCCCGATTTCAGCACGAAGAACCACAGCACGACGCCGAGCGCCACGTAAGGGAGGAGCGACAGCACGCCCATGCGGTTGAGCACGACGAGCAGCGCGATGACGGCGAAGGCGGCGGCCAGCCAGGCCAGCGAGAGGCCGGAGGTGTAGAACAGCGCGATGATGACGACCGCGCCGAGGTCGTCGATGATGGCGAGCGCGGTGAGGAAAACCTTGAGCGATGCCGGCACGCGGCTGCCGAGCAGGGACAGCACGCCGAGCGCGAAGGCGATGTCGGTGGCGGTGGGGATCGCCCAGCCGGCAAGGGCGGGGCCATTGCCCCGGTTGATCGCGACATAGACCAGCGCCGGCACCGCCATGCCGCCCGCGGCGGCGATCCCCGGTAGTGCGCGCCGTGGCCAGGTCGAGAGCTGGCCGTCCAGCATCTCGCGCTTGATCTCCAGCCCGACCAGCAGGAAGAACACGGCCATCAGCCCGTCATTGATCCAGTGCAGGATGCTGAGCGGCCCGAGATAGGCATGCAGCGCGTGGAAATAGGTCTCGGCCAGCGGTGAATTGGCGACGATCAGCGCAAGGGCCGCCGCGACGATCAGGATGATGCCGCCCGACGCCTCGCCGTCGAGGAACTCGCGGAAGACGGAAACCGGCCGGCGTGTCTCGTCGGTCATGTCAGGCTCCCTGGTGGCGAGTCGGTCGTGAATCGGCCCCGCGATCATGCGCAAAGGGGTTTGTGGGGGCAAGGCGGTTCGCTCTTTAGGGGCCTTGTGGGAGAGATAGCGCGCACCTCCACGTTCCCGGCGGCGCAAGCTTTGTCCGCCAGGTTCCGAAAACTGTCACCATTCCGGCACGAGTGCCGTAGCCACGAAGCTCCGGGTTTTCGCTCTACGATGTGTCGGGCGCGGACGGCGCCGGAGCGTCCAGCCAGCGAATCGCCGGTCCGGAAGTCCAGTGCGGCGGCCGGCAGGCTCGCGGACCGGCCGCGCCGGGAAGCCCGGACTGCTTGGCCCGCGCCAGCAGAACGCACAGCGCCAGCGCCAGCGTCCGAAGGCTTGCCGCGAGGCGCACCGCATCGCCGGCGGACTCCAGCGCATCCGACGGGACTGGTGCGCCGCCGAACAGGAAGGCCCGCGCCTCCACCTCGCCGTGGCTCAGAATCTCCAGCACCCGCCGGCGGCGAGGATAAGAAGCGCCGGCGGCGAGGTCGGCCAGACTGGCCAGCGCGAACAGCAGCGCCACGATGCGCTCCAGCACATCGCGGTTCCAGTTCGCTTGTCCTTCCCAGTCTTCCATTCCGGTCTCCATTTCGGGCGGACACAGTATGGGAGAGGCGTTGAGGGTGTGGATAGATTGCGGCAAGGAAGACGGATCGACGGCCTTAACAGATTGAAAAGGCAGAGGAAGTTTGTTTCAGCGGTCGTGAGCCTATCCACAGGCTGACGGCGCGCCGGCTCTGTCTTTCGGCAGGGCAGGGCAATCGCATACGGAAATTTCGAGCGTCGTGCACCCCCACCCCTGTCCCCTCCCCACAAAGGGAGGGAGACGCCGGCACCGTCGTTTCGCTCGAAAATCGCCGATGTTGGCAGGCTGTGACGCTGCCGCAAAGTCCCCCTCCCCCTTGTGGGGGTCCAAAGGACGGGCGAGACCCGTGGCTCGCCCCGGCAAGGTTAGGGGTGGGAGTGTGACACCATATGCGATTGCCCTGCCCGAAGGGGAGGGGATCCTCTTATCTTGGCGCGCGCTTGGCCAGGATCCGCTGCAGGGTGCGGCGGTGCATGTTGAGCCGCCGCGCCGTCTCCGAGACGTTGCGGTCGCACATCTCGTAGACTCGCTGGATGTGCTCCCAGCGCACGCGGTCGGCCGACATCGGGTTTTCCGGCGGCGCGGCGCGCTCGCCGGCGGTGCGGGTCAGGGCCGCGAAGATGTCGTCGGCGTCGGCGGGCTTCGACAGATAGTCGACGGCGCCGAGCTTCACCGCGGTCAC
>CAZBBT010000216.1:0-4316 GCA_964490065.1 uncultured Mesorhizobium sp.
CGCCACCGCTCCTGCCTTCTTAGCAGAGTCGGCAAAAAACAAGTTACAAGGTGGCTCGGCGAAGCCGAGACGGAGAGGGGGCATTGCTCCATATGCGATAGCCATGCCGTGAACGGGGAGAAGAAAGCTCTTGTCAGTCCGACCACTTCACCTTCGTCAGGTCGTTCGCCTGGATCGGTGCGTTCTGCCACAGGCCGGTCAACTTGGCGTCCCACACACCCACCTTGGGCAGTTCGAACAGGAAGCCGACCACGGCGTCGTCGGCGAGAATCTTCTGCGCCTTGCCGAGCAGTTCGTTGCGCTTGGCCTCGTCGGAGGTGAGGTTCAACTCGTCGATCACCTTGTTGAACTCGGGGTTCTGGTAGTTGAAGTAGTAGTCGGGCCGCGAATATATCTCGATGTCGTTCGGCTCGGTGTGCGAGACGATGGTGAGATCGTAGTCCTTCTTGGTGAAGACCTGATCCAGCCACTGTGCCCATTCCACCGGGATGATTTCGGCGTCGATGCCGATCTCGCGCAGTTGCGAGGCGATGATCTGGCCGCCGTCGCGGGCATAGGCCGGAGGCGGCAGCTTCAGCGTCGTCTTGAAGCCGTTCTCGAAGCCGGCCTCCTTCAACAATTCCTTGGCCTTGGCGACATCGTGCGGGTATTCGCCGGTCAGGTCGACATAGGCTTTGTTGGACGGCGACATGTGCGAGCCGATCGGCTGGCCGAGCCCGCCCGAAGCGCCGTCTATGATCGCCTTGCGGTCGAGCGCATGGGAAATCGCCTGCCGGACCTTCAGATTGTCGAGCGGCGGTTTCTTGTTGTTCATCGAAAGGATGGTTTCGCCCTCGGTCGAGCCGACGACCACCTTGAGCTGGGGGTTGCCCTCGATCTGGCTGACGGCGTCCGGCGGGAAGAACGGGAAAGCCTGCACGTCGCCTGAAAGCATGGCCGGCACGGCGGCCGCGGCATCGGGGATGATGCGGAACTCGGCCTTGTCGAGAAAGACCGGTTCGCCCCAGTAATTGTCCGCCTTGACCAGCGTGATTGCCGATCCCTTGGCCCAGTGGTCGAACTTGAAGGGGCCGGTGCCGATCGGCTTTTCCTTGTTGGTGGCGGCCGATTCCGGCGCCACGATCACCGCGTCGCCCCAGCCCATATTGTAGAGGAAGGCGCCCTGCGGATTTTTCAACGTCACCTTCACCGTTGCGGGGTCGACGACCTCGACATTATCGATGGCGGCGAAGAGGCCTTTTTGCGCATTGACCGAATCCGCCGCGCGGGCACGGTCGAGCGAGAACTTCACGTCGTTGGCGTCGAAGTCCGTCCCGTCATGGAATTTCACGCCGGTGTGCAACTTGAAGGTATAGACCTTGCCGTCGTCGGAGACCGTCCAACTCTCGGCAAGGTCCGGCAGCACCTCGCCGTTCGGACCGATGCGGGTCAGGCCCTCGAAGACGTTGGCGTAGAAGATTTCGTCTATTGCCGCGGCGGCGCTGGCGGTCGGGTCGAGATGCGGCGGTTCGAGCGTAACGCCGAGGACGAGGTCGGTGCGCGCGGCAAGCGCCGAGCCTCCCGAGGCAAGCGCGAGTGCGGTCGCGGCAAGAATGGA
Source organism: uncultured Mesorhizobium sp. (assembly GCA_964490065.1). Lineage (GTDB taxonomy): Bacteria > Pseudomonadota > Alphaproteobacteria > Rhizobiales > Rhizobiaceae > Mesorhizobium. The sequence continues at coordinate 1,598 of CAZBBT010000216.1, forward strand.
CTTCCACAGTGTCATCGGTTTGCTCCCAGATTCCCGAACCGGGCGGATCAAAGCGTGAAATCGCGGCGGAGTAAATCGCGTTTCGCGCGATCTCCGCGTCCATGGCGGATTGTTTTTCGCAACGCGAGCAGGTTGGCTGGAATATTACGCTCGGAGCGTCATGCGGCACCGCCACGCAGCAGGATGTTGAGGCCGGTCGCCATCACCTTGGCCGACTGCACCATGTCCTCGATGCCGACCCATTCATCGGGCCGGTGCGCGAGGTCGAGGATGCCAGGGCCGTAGGCGATGCAGTCGTAGATGTGGCCGATGCGGGCGACATGCTTCTGGTCGTAGGTGCCGGGCGAGATGACATAGTCCGGCTCGCGGTCGAACACGTCCATGATCCCTTGGGCCACCGCCTTGACCACCGGCGCGTCGCGCTCGGTCATGGTCGGCTGCACTTCCATGAGGTCGCGGATCTCGTAATCGAACTTTTCACGCTCCCGTTTCAGGCGGTCGAGGATCGAGGTGACTTCCTGTTTCACGTCCTCGATCTTTTCCTCCAGCAGGAAGCGGCGGTCGATGGTCAGCCGGCACCAGTCGGGCACGTTGGGCGAGGGCAGGCCGGGCCGGAAGTCCTCCGTCTGGCCGCCATGGATGGAGTTGATGTTCATGGTCGAACGCCGCGCGCCGGGCGGCACGACCGGCATCCTGGTCTGCTTGCGGTCCAGCGCCGGGAAAAGCTCGGCCTCGAAGGCAGCCAGCACCGCGCCCATATGGCGCACCGCGTTGTCGCCGAGAAACGGCATGGAACCGTGCGCGATCTCGCCCTTGGTCTCGATCTCCGCCCACCAGACGCCGCGGTGGCCGAGGCAGATGCGGTCCTTGTTGAGCGGCTCGGGGATGATGATGTGATCGACCTTCGGTGCCGAGAAATAGCCGAGCCTGGCGAGATGCGCCACGCCGCCGAAGCCGCCCGATTCCTCGTCCACGGTGCCGGAAATCTCGATCGCGCCTGGAAAATCCGGATAGGTCGCCATGAAGGCCTCCACCGCGACAATCGAGGCGGCGAGGCCGCCCTTCATGTCGCAGGCGCCGCGGCCGTAGACGCGTCCGTCCTTCACGATGCCGGCGAAGGGATCGAGGCTCCAGCCGTCACCGGCCTCCACCACGTCGATATGCGAGTTGAAATGCACGCAAGGGCCCGGCGAGCGGCCGTCGAAGCGGGCCACCACATTGACGCGCGGATAGCGGTCGCTGTCGCCGGGCGCACCTTCGCCGCGGATGAACTCGACGCCGAATCCCAGCCTGCGCAGCCTGTCGCCGACATATTCCGCGCAGGGCCGGTAGGCCTCGCCCGGCGGGTTGATGGTCGGAAAGCGGATCAGGTCCGCGGTCAGCGCGACGAGATCGTCGGTTCGGCTGTCGATGGCCTGGAAAAGTGTGTCGTGCATCGTTTGATTTGAGCAGCGTTCAACGCACTATTGCAAGCACCGCCGATTGGTACAGCGGGATGGATCGCCTTACGCCGCGTGACATCGCTGCAACTGCCGGAGGAAATCGTTCAAATTCTCCCTCTCGGATTGAACATTTTCGCAACTCGTCGCGACTACATTTCATCACCTGACTTTCAAAAGGTGAAAATTCGCGTGAAACTGTCGAGGCAAGGGGTTTTCACGGGCAACAACAGGGGTTTGGCATCATGAAAAGATCCGTTGTGGTGGCCGCGGCGCTGGCCGCGGTGCTCTTTGGCGGGCAAATCGGAGCCAAGGCTGCGAGCCTTGTCGCCAGGGTCGATATTTCCTCGCAGACGATGACCGTCAGCCGATACGGACAGGTGCTGTACCGCTGGCCGGTGTCGACGGCGCGCAAGGGCTATGTGACGCCGCGCGGAACCTACCGGCCGCAGCGTCTTCATCGCATGTGGTATTCGCGCAAATACGACATGTCGCCGATGCCCTATTCGGTGTTCTACCACGGCGGCTATGCGATTCACGGCACCGGGGCTGTGAAACGCCTCGGGCGGCCGGCTTCGCATGGCTGCGTGCGCTTGCGCACGGCGAATGCAGCGAAGTTCTACTCGCTCGTCAAGAAGGTGGGCATGGGCAATACCCGCATCATCGTGACGAACTGATCGCAACGGCAGCCCTGCTGCGGCGCGGTTTCGCGTACGTGTCGCAGCAAGGCCGTTTCGCCGATCGGCCCATGCGGAGAAGAAAATCGCCGTCGAACGCCGCTTTGGCGCATTTCCTTTCCGGCGATGCGCCGGTAGGACTCCGTCGAGGAGTCCGTCCATGAGTCCCCGACATCGCGTAGCCCTGTCAGAACCGGTGGCCGACGAGGTCCGCAAGACCACGTGCTACATGTGCGCCTGCCGTTGCGGCATCAACGTCCACATCAAGGACGGCAAGATTCGCTACATCGAGGGCAACCGCGACCATCCGGTCAACAGGGGCGTGCTGTGCGCCAAGGGCTCGGCCGGCATCATGCAGCATTACGCGCCGGCCAGGCTGCGCGCGCCGCTGAAGCGGGTCGGGCCGCGCGGTTCCGGAAAATTCGAGGAAATCTCCTGGGAAGAGGCGCTTTCCATGGCCACCGACTGGCTTGGCGAGGTCCGCCATCGCGACCCGAAGAAACTGGCCTTCTTCACCGGCCGCGATCAGTCGCAGTCGCTCACCGGCTTCTGGGCGCAGCAATACGGCACGCCGAACTATGCCGCCCATGGCGGCTTCTGCTC
>CAZBBT010000217.1:0-4295 GCA_964490065.1 uncultured Mesorhizobium sp.
GGTTTGGACGCCCTGCGCGCAGCCATGCGCCTCGATGGTCCTTACCAGCGCGGCGCCGATCCCGTGGCCTCGAAACGCCGGCCCCACGACCAGCCCGGCCAGCCACGGCGTCACGTCGTGCGCGGCATCGAGTTCATCTCGAACGAGAAGAACCGTGCCGGCCAATTCTCCATCGACACGCGCGACGAGCGAGACCTCGAGACCGTCGCCACCGGTCAGCAGCCCGTGCAACCCTGCCATATCCTCATCGAGCGTGCGATCGGCGCCATCGAAAAAGGCGGCCATGCGCAAGCGAGCCACCGGCTCGATGTCATCCTCATTCATCAGCTCGATCACGATATCCATGGCCCCTCCAAAACAGAACCGCCGGGACGATGCCCGGCGGTTCGCATTCAACGAGACTGATCGATCAGTACGGGCACTTGCTGTCCGTGGTGAAGTCATGCACCTCGATCTTGCCGTCGATGATGTCCTGCTTGGCCTTGTCGGCGGCAGCCTTCATCTCGGCGGTGACGAGATCCTTGTTATTGTCGTCCATCGCGTAGTCGACGCCGCCTTCCTTCAGGCCGAGATGCTGTGCGCCGGCGGTGAACTTGCCGTCCCTGGCGTCCATCAGCCCGTTATAGACCGCGACGTCCACGCGCTTGACCATCGAGGTCAGCACATGGCCGGGCTGCAACCCGTTCTGGTTGGAATCGACACCGATGCCGAGCTTGCCGGCATCCGCCGCCGCCTGCAGTACGCCGACGCCGGTGCCGCCGGCCGCCGCGTAGATCACGTCGGCGCCCTGGTCCATCTGCGTCTTGGCGATTTCACCGCCCTTGGCCGGGTCGTTCCATGCCGCCGGCGTATCGCCCGTCATGTTCTGGATGACGTCCGTCGCGCCGGACGCCTTGGCGCCGCCGACATAGCCGCAGCCGAACTTGCGGATCAGCGGGATATCCATGCCGCCGATGAAGCCGACCTTGTGGCTCTTGGAGGCCATGGCCGCCAGCACGCCGACGAGGTAGGAGCCTTCATGTTCCTTGAACACCAGCGAACGCACGTTCGGCAGATCGACGGCGTCGTCGATGATGGCGAAGCTGAGTTCGGGATATTCCGCCGCCACCTTCTTCAGCGAATCCGACCAGGAGAAACCCGCCATGACGATCGGGTTGCGTCCCTCCTCGGCAAAGCGGCGCAGCGCCTGCTCGCGCTGCGAGGCGTTGGAGACCTCGAACTCGACATAGGCAATGCCGGTTTCCTCCTTGAATTTCTCGGCCCCGTGATAGGCCGCCTCGTTGAACGACTTGTCGAACTTGCCGCCGAGATCATAGAGAAGCGCCGGCTGCACATCGGCCGCGAAGGCCGGGAGAACCATGGCGGTTGCGGCGAGAATGCCGAGAACGATACGTTTCATGTGATCCACACCCTGTCGGTTGTTTTCCGTTGCGCGCCACGCGCGCCCATTTTCGGGGGAAGCGCACGGCATCGGGCGGGACTGTGATCCTCCCGCTTACGGTTATCTTGCACGGCCCGAAATAAAATTCACGTGGAATTTTGACCTTTTGGAAAACCGTGGCGCCGGGAAAGACGCCATGGTTCCTGTCGCCTGGAGGCGCGGTCAGGCTGCCGGTGCGGCAGCCGTGGGAATGTCGCAGGCCACGCCCGTGCCCTTCAGGCCGCAATAGCCGTAGGGATTCTTGGCCAGATACTGCTGGTGCTCTTCCTCGGCGAAGTAGAACAGGCCGGCAGGCTGGATCTCGGTGGTGATCCGGTCTCGCCCCGCGCTCTTCAGCGAAGCCTCGTAGACGTCGCGCGAGGCGAGCGCCTGCTCGAGCTGCGCGTCGGAGAAGGTGTAGATCGCCGAGCGGTAGGTGGTGCCGACATCGTTGCCCTGGCGCATCCCTTGCGTCGGGTCATGCGCTTCCCAGAATATCTTCAACAGATCCGCATAGGACACGACCTTCGGGTCGAACACCACCAGCACCGCCTCGGCATGTCCGGTGAGACCCGTGCAGGTTTCCTGGTAGGTCGGATTGGGTGTCAGGCCGCCGGAATAGCCCGCCGCCGTCACCCACACGCCCGGCGTCTGCCAGAACAGGCGCTCCGCTCCCCAGAAGCAACCGAGGCCGAACAGCGCCGTCTCCAGACCTTCCGGGTACGGTCCCTTGAGCGGATGCTTCGAAACATAATGCTTGGTGGCTGTCGGAATCGGCCGCTCACGGCCGGGCAGCGCCTCGCCCGGCTTGGGCAGGTTGAACTTCCTGTTCAGCATGTCGCTGAGGAAAAACATCTCGGTTCCTTTCCGGTCGCAACCAGCCGTCAATCGGCGGCGAAGCGGGCGACCTTTCGTTCGCTCTTGTAGCCGATCATGTAGAGCAGCAGGGCAAGCACCGCGAAGACGGCGAAGCCCGGCCGATTGAGGATCCAGTCGATGACCGTGTCCCAGACCAGCGGCTGGATACTGTCGCGCACGAAGCTCTCGACCGCCGCCAGCGTATCGGGTGAAACGGCGTTCCAGCTCGTCTTGAGCGGCGTCAGCACCAGGTGCGAGGCCGCCACCGTGCGTGTCGCGTCGAGCACCGCCATGATGACGGCGATCGCCAGGGCCACCATGGCGGCAAGTCGAAACAGGAAGCGGATCATTGGCTTTCCAGCGGGTTCGACAGAAGAAATATGGCGTGGCGGTCGTGAGGGCAAGTTTTCTGAACCCGGCCCGTGACGGTCACGCGCGGATTTCATCCCCTGTTCGGCAATGCGCGGCGTTCTGTTACATAACAGGATCGCCGAACGCCGAGAGGCCGCCCCGTAGCGATGCCGGCAGCCAGTGCGGTTGTCCGGAGGATACGACCGCCGCCGCATGCGAGACCACCTTATGGCTTGGCATTCGGCTGCGGATCGACTAGATGAGCCCCGCGTCCGCCGCTCCGGCGGCTGGATCAAGATCCGGGACGCGAGGCGGAGAGGTGGCCGAGTGGTTTAAGGCGCACGCCTGGAAAGTGTGTGTACGGGAAACCGTGCCGGGGGTTCGAATCCCCCTCTCTCCGCCAGATATGCCGAATTCCGGACTGGCCTTGGTGCTTCGGCATTTGAGCCGAGGCACTCCATCGGTGCTTACGGATCCCCCTGCGTCGTCCGCTGATGATATCGGGCGAAATTCGCCATGAGATCCTTGAGGTTTTCACCCTGGATCGCGATGTGGTCGTGCAGCACGCCGGCGGCGCGCTCGGCGTCGCCCTTGATGATGGCGTCTTGCACCTCGCGATGCTCCTGCATCGACTGTCTCAGGCGCCCGCGCACGCGAAGCTGGAGTCGCCGGAACGGTTGCAGCCGCTTGTGCAGCTTCGATGCTTCCCCGGCGAGGTATGAGTTGCCGCTTGCCCGGTAGAGAATATGATGAAACCGCTCGTTCTCGCGGTAATAGTCGTCGGCGTCTCCCTTCTCCATCGCCTTTTCGCAGGCGATCGCCGCCCCCTCCAACCGTTCCAGCTCCTCCGGCGTGATGCGGCGCGCGGCAAGGCGCCCGCACATGGCTTCCAGTTCGGCCATCACGTCGAACATCTCGACCAGCTTGATGAAGCTCGGATAGCGTACGAAAGCGCCGCGGCGCGGAATGGTTTCGACGAGACCGGAAGCGGCGAGCCCGTGCAGGGCCTCACGCACGGGCGTCCGTGAAACCGAGAAGCGTGCGGACAGCGTCACCTCGTCGAGACGCTCGCCCTCGGCAAACTCGGCGGCCATGATCGCCTGCTCGAGTTGCTCCCTGATCCTGTCCGCGGTTCTCAACACCATAGCCGATGGTAGAACAGCTACCTGCATCCAGCAATATCATTCTTGTATACAAGAACGTTGACTTAGGGTGCACGTCGGTTAGAGTGGTGGGGGTACGGAGGAGTACAAACGACATGCGGCGACAGTCCGCAGGGAGGAAACAATGAAATCTATCGCTACCCTGGCCGCCACCGTCGGCCTCTCGCTCGCCTTTGCCGGCGGCGCCGGCGCCCTCACGCTGAAGGCCTCGCACCAGTTCCCGGGCGGCAAGGGCGATCCGCGCGACGAGATGGTGCAGATCATCGCCAAGGAAGCCAAGGCCGCGAATGTCGATCTCGACATCCAGGTCTATCCGGGCGCCTCGCTCTTCAAGGCGAAGGATCAATGGAACGCCCTCATCAAGGGCCAACTCGACATCACGTCGTTCCCGCTCGACTATGCCAGCGGCCGTGTCCGCGAATTCGGCGCGACGCTGATGCCGGGCCTGGTCAGGAACCACGAGCGCGCCAAGCGCCTCAACGATTCCCCGTTCATGAAGGACA
>CAZBBT010000218.1:0-4278 GCA_964490065.1 uncultured Mesorhizobium sp.
CATCCTTCAGCACCGGAACACCGCAACCGTCTCATATGTCCTGAACCCGGACACCCGCTTGCCGCCAACAGGCGACGCCGCTAGAACGGCCTCGAATGTTTTATCAGACAAATTGGTGTGCAAGGCATGGCCACATCTGGGCAGGCAATCGGGATCGGCATCGTTGGCGTCGGCAAGATCGTGCGCGACCAGCACCTGCCGGCGTTGGCAAAAGACGAAAACTACCGCCTCGCCGCGGCTGCCAGCCGACACGGCAAGGTAGACGGCATTCCTAATTTCCCGACCATCGAGACCATGCTGGACGCCGTTCCGGAGTTGCAGGCGGTGTCGTTGTGCATGCCGCCGCAGTTCCGTTACGACGCCGCGCGCACCGCAATTGCGGCCGGCAAGCATGTCTTCCTGGAAAAGCCGCCGGGCGCGACGGTCAGCGAGGTAGAGCACCTGAAGGCGCTGGCCGCAGCGAAGGGCGTCTCGTTGTTCGCGAGTTGGCATTCGCGCTACGCGCCGGCGGTCGAAGCGGCGAAATCCTTCCTGGCCTCCACGCGTCTACGCACAGCGGCAATCAACTGGAAGGAAGACGTGCGCCGCTGGCACCCAAGCCAGGAATGGATATGGCAGGCGGGCGGTTTCGGTGTTTTCGACCCCGGCATCAACGGGCTATCGATCGCGACCCATATCCTGCCGCCCATGTTCATTGCCGAGACGACGCTCGATTTTCCCGAAAACCGCGACGCGCCGGTGGCCGCCCATGTGGTGTTCCGCACCGATGACGGCATAAGCGTGCCGATGGAACTTGACTGGCTGCAAACCGGCCCGCAAAGCTGGGACATTGTCGCCGAGACGGATGCGGGGTCGATGCTGTTGTCGGATGGTGGATCGAAGCTGACCGTCGACGGCAAGGTCATGCACGAGGAACCGGAAGCCGAGTATCCGATGCTCTACCGCCGTTTTGCCGAAATCATCCACGCCAGCGTTTCCGATGTCGATCTGGCACCGCTGCAGCATGTCGCCGACGCCTTCATGCTGGGCAAGCGCAGGGTGGTCGAGGCTTTTCACGACTGACAGACCGCGGCCGCCGTCATCTTACGGCAAACCCACAATGTCACCTTACAGCGCACGCAAAAGCAGCGCGACGAGTTCCGCCTGGCGATGCGTGTCGGTCTTCTGGAAGACCATTTTCAGTTGGTGGCGGGTCGTCTCGCGTGTCACGCCCAGCCGATCCGCCGCTTGCGTCACGGTCAGCCCTTCGGCGAGCGCCAGGCACAGCCTTACTTCCGCCGGGGTCAAGCCGAATGCCCGCGCCAGCATCGTGCCGTCACCTGTTTTACCCGGCCTCGAGAGATCCTGCATCAGCACCAGCACAAGCCGGCGCGGGAAGATGTAGCGGTTGAGATCGCGATCGTGTTCGGGGACGACCGCCAACGACACCTTCCAGGCGCCATTCTCCGCACGCGCAATACGCTTGCTAGCCTCGCAAGGGCGGTTGGCAAGCATCGCCTTGACCGTAGCGGCCAGCCATTTTCCCGCCTCGTCGTCCCTCAGCCGCAATACGCTGCCTGACACGTAGAGCGGACCACCCGTCCGCAAGGCATGGACCGTCGCAGCATTGGCTTCGACCACGTTCAGGTGGAAATCGACTACGAAGGCGATGTCATTCTCCCGCGCCGCCAGCGCCGCCGCGGCAATCGCTCCGGCCTCTCTTTCGGCCATCATCCGGTGCGTTTCGACGGCACGGATCAGAGGCGCAGACAGTCTGTCATGCGCATCGAGTATCCGGGGCTCGTAGGAGTCGATGAGATGCCTGGGAAAATGCTGCGCGACAAACACGTGATCGCCGCCGGCGGATACCAGTTTACGGCCCACCGCTGCGTCGAACTGCTTTTGCGGCAGAAGCCAATCGGCGACGAACTCGGTGTCCTCGAGGCTTTCTATCGGCGCTATAAGGCGAGGTATGAGCGGCTCGCCCGAACGCAACCGCTGCCAGCATTCGTTCCAGGGGTTGATCGCGTAATAATATTCGGAGAACGACGCCAGATACGCATCCTCGATGCCGGCGCTGGCGTTGAAGTTGACAACGCCGTCCGCCATGTTCTGGCTGACAATACTGAAGAACCCTCCGGGGAAGAGTCGAACCATCCGCGCCGAGATGTCCTCCCAGCGCGCAATGCCAAGCCCCGCCTGCTCGATAAGCTCCTCGACCTCAGACAGCGCGCCGCTGTCGACCTGTTCCCCCAAAACAGCCACCCGCGTTCAGTACCGATTGGTAAGCGACGTTACCAAATCTCGCACGTCCCTCAACCCTTTCGGGCGACCAGCGGCCAGACGCATATCGTCGTCGCGGCGTTCTACGGCTGAGCGGCGTGGCCGGCTTCGTGGTCGAGCAACCAGTGCTTGCGCCACAGGCCGCCGCCGTAATTGGTGAGCGCCCCGTCGGCGCCGACAAGGCGATGGCATGGTACGATGATCGACAGCGGGTTGGCGCCGTTGGCGTGGCCGACCGCCCTCGCCGCCTGCGGCCGGCCAAGATATTCAGCGAAAGCGCCATAGGCAATAGTCCGGCCCGGTGGAATGCGACGCAGCGCGGACCAGACACCGTTCTGGAAATCCGTGCCGAAAAATTCCACTTCGATCTCGCCGAGCACGGCGATGTCGCCCTCGAAATAGCCGGAGAAGGCACGCGCGATGGGCAGCGGCACTTTCCCCATCGCCATTTCGCTCCGCTCCTTCGCCAGGCGCTTGCGCAGCCACCTATCCATGCGGTGTTCACAATCCGCGAACTCGGCCATGCAGAGGAGACCGTTTCGCGCGATCAGCGTCAAGTCGCCGATCGGACTGGCAATGGTCTGGCGGATGAACGGAGTGGATCGTTCAGTTTGCATCGCTGCAATGGAGCACGGAAGCCGCCGCATTCGCCACCCGAAATCGATCCGGAAGCCGTAACTCAAAAAATGCTGGCAGGCGCCAGCGAAAATAGATCGAAAACCATCGCAACCGGGTTTCACCTGGCGCGTTGATTGCCGGCTCTCTCATCCGGAGGACTTCATGACTGCCAGGAATTTTTCCACGCCCGTCCCGGTCTTCGTCGGGCTGGGCTTCCCCTATAATGTCGAGAACGCTTGGCAAGCGTGCGCGTTGCTGTCGGAATGGAGCGGCTCACGCGGGCCGATCCATGCCAAGGCGCTCGTACGGTGCCGAGAGGCGAGCGCCGGCGCCTGCGAGCAGGAAGCAGCGCGCCTCGCCTTCGAGGCCTTTGCACGCAAGACCGGCATCCTGGCACCGGATGCCTTGGAGACCGCAGCGGCCAAGGTCGCCAGGGAGTGGCGGCCGGCCTGATCCCGCAGTCCGCGGGGACATCAAATGAAAAGGGGCCCCAAAGGGCCCCTTTGCTTGTTAGCTGGAAACGCCTTACTCGGCGGCGTTGGTCATGTCCGCCAGCATCGGCTCGGCTACTTCGACGCCGGTTGCCTTGCGGCGCTCGTCGAGGATGAGTTCGTCGCGATGCGTGGCGATGCGCCGGATCTGGGTCATCTGGCCGCCGGTGCCGGCCGGGATCAGACGGCCGACGATGACGTTCTCCTTCAGGCCCTGCAGCGTGTCGGTCTTGCCGGCGACCGCCGCCTCCGTCAGCACGCGGGTCGTCTCCTGGAAGGAGGCGGCCGAGATGAAGGACGGCGTCTGCAGCGAGGCCTTGGTGATGCCGAGCAGCACGGGCTGGCCCACGGCCGGCTTCTTGCCCTCTTCCACCAGGCGCTCGTTGATCTCGTCCAGCTCGATCACATCGACATGGTCGCCCGGGATGTAGGTCGAGTCGCCCTGCTCGGTGATCTCCACCTTCTGCAGCATCTGGCGCACGATCACCTCGATGTGCTTGTCGTTGATCGACACGCCCTGCAACCGGTAGACCTCCTGGATCTCGTTGACGAGGTAGGAAGCCAGCGCCTCCACGCCCTTGATCGCCAGGATGTCGTGCGGCGCCGGATTGCCGTCGAGGATGTAGTCGCCCTTCTCGATGACGTCGCCGTCCTGGAGATGGAACGGCTTGCCCTTCGGGATCAGGTATTCGACCGGCTCCAGCGTCGAGTCATGCGGCTCGATGATGATGCGGCGCTTGTTCTTGTAGTCGCGACCGAAGCGGATCGTGCCATCGATCTCGGCGATGATGGCGTGGTCCTTCGGACGGCGAGCCTCGAACAGTTCCGCAACGCGCGGCAGACCGCCGGTGATGTCCTTGGTCTTGGCGCTTTCCATCGGGATACGCGCCAGAACGTCGCCCGGCTT
>CAZBBT010000219.1:0-4255 GCA_964490065.1 uncultured Mesorhizobium sp.
GACGAGCAGCTCGGGCGTGACCTGCTGAGCTTCGGCACACCGATCCTTGTGCTGGGCGATCCGGCGCAGCTGCCGCCGATCTCGGGCGGCGGCTTCTTCACCGAGCATGAGCCGGACTATCTCTTGACCGAAATCCACCGGCAGGCGCGCGACAACCCGATCAGCCGGCTGGCGCTGGACGTGCGCGAGGGCAGGGAGTTCATGCGCGGCGATTTCGGCAGCGCGCAGGTGATCGGCCGCGAGGACGTGACGCAGGACCTTGTCCTGAGGGCCGACCAGGTGCTGGTCGGCACCAACCGCACGCGCCGCCGCTACAACCAGCGCCTGCGCGAACTGAAAGGCTTTTCCGCTTCCTATCCGCAGGCCGGCGACAAGCTGGTGTGCCTGCGCAACGATCCCAACAAGGGCCTGCTCAACGGCTCGCTGTGGAAGGTGATGACGTCCTCGCGCGAGACGGTGAAGCCGGGCATCAACCTGCTGGTTTCGCCGGAGGAGGACGATCCGGACCGCGGCGTCGCCAAGATCAAGCTCTTGAAGGCCGTCTTCGAGAACCCCGACGAGGAAATCCCCTGGCAGCAGAAGAAGCGTTTCGACGATTTCGACTACGGCTATGCGCTGACCGTGCACAAGGCGCAAGGGTCGCAGTGGAACGACGTGGTGCTGTTCGACGAGAGCTTTGCCTTCAAGGACACGCGCCAGCGCTGGCTCTACACGGCTATCACCCGCGCGGCGGAACGGCTGACCGTGGTGCGGTAGACGGAATCAGATAGAGAAGCTGGTGCCGCAGCCGCAGGAGGCGACGGCGTTGGGATTCCTGATCTGGAACGACTGGCCCATCAAATCGTCGACGAAATCGATCACCGAGCCGCCCATGTAGACCAGCGACAAATCGTCGATCAGCACGGTCGCGCCGTCCTTCTCGATCGCTATGTCTTCGTCGTTGCGGGCATCGACCAGGTCGAACTTGTAGGAGAAGCCGGAACAGCCGCCCCCTTCGACGGCGACGCGCAGCGCCGTCTTGCCGGGCTCGGCCGCGACAATCCTGGCGATCCGCTTCGCGGCGGCATCGGTCATCTCGACTTTCATGGCGGTCTTGGCGTCGGCACCCATGGCGCTCACCTTGCGTTGTGCTTGTCATGATAGGTATGAAGCGGCGGCGGCCAAGTCAACCGGCGGCTGGGGCTGTCCAGGGAGGTGGCGATGATCCAGATCAGGGCCATGACGGAACGCGATCTCGATGCGGTCTCGCGGCTGCTCGGCGCATCCTGGCGGCGCACCTATGCGCCGATCATGGGCGCCGAGACCACCGCACGCGTGTCCGACGCGCGCCATGCGCCGGAACGGCTTGCCGAGGAACTCGCCAATCCCGACAAGGCGTCCTTCGTGGCAGAGCGGCCCGACCGGTCGCTCGCCGGCTACGCGCTGGCCAGCATGGACAGTTCCGGCGATGTCAGTCTCGACCGGCTGCATCTCGACCCGTCCGAGTTCGGAACCGGGCTGGCGACCGACCTGCTGCATGCGGTGCTGGCCTTCCACGCCGGCATCCCGAGCATCGCTGTGGAAGTGATCGAAGGCAATGAGCGGGCGCTTGCCTTCTACCGCAAGCACGGTTTCGAGGTCGTGGAGCGGCAGACTGCTTCGCACGATGCGGGCGGCCAGTCGTCCGTCATCCTGCGCAAGCTCCTGCCGCGGGCCTGATTGCGCATGTGATGGAAGATGGGGGTAAAAATCTCGGCGACCTCGGCTTCGGCTATCGTCCGCGGGCGCCCTATGCCTGCGACCCGGTGCATTCGCGCGGCCGGCTGTTCGCCGAGCCGGAAAGCCCGACCCGCACGCCGTTCCAGCGCGACCGCGACCGCATCATCCATTCCACCGCCTTCCGTCGGCTGAAGCACAAGACGCAGGTCTTCGTCGCGCATGAGGGCGACCACTACCGCACGCGCCTCACCCATACGATCGAGGTGGCGCAGATCGCCCGGGCGCTGGCCCGTGCGCTGAAGGTGGACGAGGATCTCGCCGAGGCGGTCGCGCTGGTGCACGATTTCGGCCACACGCCCTTCGGCCACACCGGCGAGGATGCGCTGAACGAAAAGATGGCCGCCTGGGGCGGCTTCGACCACAATGCCCAGTCGCTGCGCGTGGTGACCCGGCTGGAGCGGCGCTACGCCGAGTTCGACGGGCTGAACCTCACCTGGGAGACGCTGGAAGGTCTGGTCAAGCACAACGGCCCGCTGACCGACGCAGCGGGCAGGGGGCTCGCCGGCACGGTTCCGCCGACGATCCGCCACTACAATGAGCTGCACGATCTTGAACTGTCGTCCTTCGCCGGCGTCGAGGCGCAATGCGCGGCGATCGCCGACGACATCGCCTATGATACCCATGACATCGACGACGGGTTGCGCTCCGGCTTTTTGACACTCGACATGCTCGATGCGGTCTCACTGCCGGGCGGCATCCTGAAAGGCGTGCGCGAGCGCTATCCGGCGCTCGACCCGGTACGCACCGGCCATGAACTGATGCGGCGCCAGATCACGCTGATGGTCGAGGACGTGATTGCCGCCTCGCAACGCAATCTCGAGCGGTTGCGGCCGGGAAGCGCCGACGAGGCACGTCATGCCGGCGAGGCCATCGTGACTTTTTCACGGGAAATGGCGGTCGCGGAGAAGGAACTGAAGGCCTTTCTCTACGGCCATCTTTACCGTCATCCCGAGGTCATGCGGGTGCGTGCCGAGGCCGAGGAGGTGGTGAGGGACCTGTTCGACGCCTATTATGCCGACCCGCGCGCCATGCCGGAGGGGTGGCGCGAGGGGCTGGATCGCGCCGAGGACAGGATCAAGGCGCGCTCGGTAGCCGATTTCCTCGCCGGCATGACGGATACCTATGCGCTGAAGGAACATCGGCGCCTGTTTGACCGGACACCGGATTTGAGCTAGGGCGGGGCCGAGATTTTAAGGTAGCGCTCTTGCGCTAGAGCGCCTCTTTTCCAGAGAAAAATCATGAACATCTTCGCCGACTTCACCGCGCGGATTAACAAAGCCGTCGAAGGTCTTGACCTGAAAGACAAGGAGGGCGCCGCACTCGACCTTTCGCGCATCGCCGTCGAGCCACCGCGCGATGCCAGCCATGGCGATCTCGCCACCAATGCCGCCATGGTGCTCGCCAAGCCGACCGGCCAGAACCCGCGTGCCCTGGCCGAAAGGATCGCCGAGGCGCTGCGCGGCGATGCGGATATGGCCTCCGCCGAGATCGCCGGCCCCGGCTTCGTCAATCTCAGGCTGACCGAGCATTTCTGGCAGTCGCATCTGGCCGCGCTGCTCGATGAGGGCAGGGACTATGGCCGCTCGAAAATCGGCGGCGACCGCAAGATCAACGTCGAATATGTTTCCGCCAATCCCACCGGGCCGATGCATGTCGGCCATTGCCGCGGCGCCGTTGTCGGCGACACGCTGGCGAACCTGATGGCCTTCGCCGGCTACGACGTCGTCAAGGAATACGTCATCAACGACGCCGGCGTGCAGATCGACGTGCTCGGCCGCTCGGTCATGCTGCGCTACCGCGAGGCGCTGGGCGACGACATCGGCGAAATTCCGGCCGGCCTCTATCCCGGCGACTATCTCGTCCCCGTCGGCCAGGCGCTGGCGAAGGAATTCGGCCGCTCGCTTTTGCAGATGCCGGACGACGAGGCGCTGGAGATCGTCAAGGACCGCACCATCGACGCCATGATGGCGATTATCAAGGCGGACCTGGCGCTCCTCAACGTCCATCACGACGTGTTCTTCTCCGAGCGCACGCTGCACGCCGACAATGCGCGCGCCATACGCTCGGCCATCGCCGACCTCACCATGAAAGGCCACATCTACAAGGGCAAGCTGCCGCCGCCGAAGGGCGAAAAGCCCGACGACTGGGAGGACCGCGAGCAGACGCTGTTCCGCTCCACCGCCGTCGGCGACGACATGGACCGGCCGCTGGTGAAGTCGGACGGCTCCTACACCTATTTCGCCGGCGACGTCGCCTATCTGAAGGACAAGGTGAACCGCGGCTTCGACGAGCTGATCTATGTGCTGGGCGCCGACCACGGCGGCTACGTCAAGCGGCTGGAGGCACTCGCCCGCGCCGTCACCGACGGTCGCGTCAAGCTCACGGTGCTGCTTTGCCAGTTGGTGAAGCTGTTCCGCGACGGCGAGCCGGTGCGCATGTCGAAGCGCTCGGGCGATTTCATCACGCTGCGCGAGGTGGTGGAGGAGGTGGGGCGCGA
>CAZBBT010000220.1:0-4245 GCA_964490065.1 uncultured Mesorhizobium sp.
TCCTTGTTGGTGTCGATCACGAACATCAGGTCGGGCGTCGAGCCCATGTCCTTGATGCCGCCCAGCGCCTTGTCGAGTTTCTCGCGCTCGCGATCGAGATTGAGGCGCTCCTTCTTGGTGAAGCCCTGGGCCTCGCCGCCGGAGAGCATCTCGTCGAGCTTGCGCAGGCGCTGGATCGAATTGGAGATCGTCTTCCAGTTGGTCAGCATGCCGCCGAGCCAGCGCGAATTGACGTAGTACTGCGCCGAACGCTGCGCGGCGTCAGCCACGATGTCGGAAGCCTGGCGCTTGGTGCCGACGAACAGCACGCGGCCGCCGCGGGCGACGGTGTCGGAAACCTGCTTGAGCGCCTGGTTGAGCAGCGGCACCGTCTGCGACAGGTCGATGATGTGGATGTTGTTGCGGGCGCCGTAGATGTAGGGCGCCATCTTCGGGTTCCAGCGGTGGGTCTGGTGGCCGAAGTGAACACCAGCTTCCAGAAGCTGGCGCATGCTGAAATCAGGCAGAGCCATTGTCTTTTCCTTTCCGGTTGGCCTCCACGGACAACGACGTTTCGGGAAATCTCCCTTGCGCCACCGGCGGTCGCCGCCGGATTTCTCCCGGGCGGAAACCAAAGTCCGTGTGTGGAATGGCCGCGCATATAGAGGGGAAGCGCGGCAAATGCAAGCGGCGGGTCGTTCGGTCAGACCTTCAGGATAGGCGCGGGATAGCGCGCGACGACCTCGTCGACCGTAACCAGCGTTATACCCTCGGCGATCGCCTGGGCGATCAGGAAGCGGTCGAAGGGATCCTTGTGGATCGGCGGGAGGTTGTCGACCTCGATGGCATGCGTGCTGGTCACCCCCAGTTCCTGGTATTGATTGTCGACCAAACCGCGCCGCAGCAAGCGCGGATCGGCCCGGAAATCGTCCCGGCCGAGACTACGCTTAATGGCAACCTCCCAAATGCTCACCGGACTGAACATAAGCTCGTTGCCAGTGTCTTCGATCATCGAAACGGCGCGCATCGACAATCGGTCGGGCGCGCTGGCCGCCCACAGCAGCAGGTGGGTGTCGAGCAGAAGTTTCATTCCGACAGGCCGAATATCTTTTCGATCTCTTCGCTTCCCATACGGTCGAAATCATCCGGAACCGATAGCTGGCCAGCCAGAAATCCGATACGGCGCACGGGTTTCGTCGCCGGTTTCCCGATCGGCACGACCTTGACCAGCGGCTTGCCGGACTTGGCGATGATAAACGGTTCGCCGCCGGCGGCCTGTTCGACCAGACGCGACAAGTGAGTCTTGGCCTCATGGATGTTGACGGTTCGCATCGGACTGCCCACAATAAACTTAGTTTATTAAACTTAGTCCATTTCAACTCAGCCTGCAAGCGTGGCCGAGGCTGCCTCCAGCCAACACCATCGCGCTTGCCTCTATGGCGTCCGACAGGCATTGGTGCGTTGCCCTGCAACCGAACGGCAGAGCCATGAGGAACCGATGTCCGCCAACGATCACATCGAGGCCGAACGAGGCTCGCTGCCGGAAATCTTCCTCGCCTTTCTCAAGCTCGGGGTGATCTCTTTCGGCGGGCCGGTGGCGCATCTCGGCTATTTTCGCGACGAGTTCGTCGCCAGGCGGCGCTGGCTGGACGACGCCCGCTATGCCGATCTCGTCTCGCTGTGCCAGTTCCTGCCTGGCCCGGCGTCCAGCCAGGTCGGATTTTCGCTGGGCGTGCTGCGCGGCAACGGCCTGCTGGGAGGAGCGGCGGCATGGCTGGGCTTCACCCTGCCGTCGGCGGCGCTGATGATCGCCTTCGGGCTCGGCGCCTCCTTCGTCACCGGCCCCGGCGCCGATGCCCTGCTGCACGGGCTGAAACTGGTCGCCGTGGCGGTCGTGGCACAGGCGATCATGGGCATGGCGCGCACGCTGACGCCCGACATCGCCCGAATCGCCATAGCCCTGGCGGCGCTCGCCTTCTCTCTCGGCGTTGGGAGAACATTCGGCCAGATCCTGCCGCTTGCAGCCGGCGCATTGGCCGGATTGCTGCTCGGCGGCGCAAATGCACCGGCCGCGCCGGCTGTCGGCATCCCCGTCTCGCGCCCAAGCGGCCTGCTTGCCCTCGCCGCGGCTGCCCTGCTCTTCATCCTGCTGCCCTTGGTGGATAAAGCCTTCGATCAGCCGCAAGTGCAACTGCTCGGTGCCTTCTACCAGACCGGGGCGCTGGTCTTCGGCGGCGGCCACGTCGTGCTGCCGCTGCTCAAGGCATCCGTCGTCGATGCCGGCTGGATCAGCCAGGAAACATTCCTCGCCGGCTATGGCCTGGCGCAGGCCCTGCCCGGCCCGCTGTTCACCTTCGCCGCCTATCTGGGTGCGGCAGCCCATGCGCCTGCCGGCGGTATCGCGGGAGGGTTGGCGGCGCTGGTGATGATCTTCCTTCCGGGCCTGCTTCTCGTCTACGGAATGCTGCCGTTCTCGGCCGGGTTGCGCGGCAATGCGACCGCCGGCGCCGCCATGCGGGGCGCGAACGCCGCCGTGGTCGGCATCCTGGCCGCAGCCTTCATCGATCCCGTGCTCGCAAGTTCCGTCTTCGGCCCGGTCGACGCGGCGCTTGCGGCGGCAGGTTTCATCCTGCTCGTCGCTCTGCGGCTGCCGTCATGGGCGGTGGTGCTGCTTCTTCCGGCCGCTTCGGTTGCGTTGACGCTGATCTGACGGCATCGGACGGAACCGCAGCGCTTCTCATCACTTCGTCTTCCCGCCAACGACCCGCACCCGGCGGAACACCGCCACGATCTCCTCGCGGCTGCATTCCACGGCGCCCAGCCGCACCGCGCGATCGCGCTCCAGACCGGTGATATCGTAGTGGGGAGCGGAGGTTTTCGGCGGCCCCTGATAGGACGAACGCTTGATGCCGAGGAAAGCGGCGAAGCGGTGTAGTTCCGCTTCGTCGTCGGCCAGGAGATGACACCAGCGCCGGCCGGCATGATGCCAGATCGCCGCGTCGACATAGACGGTCATTGCCGGCAGGGAAACTACTGGTTGCAGGCTTTCCGCGGCGCCGTGTCGAACAGCGAGAGATTGACCAGCCTGCCCGTCATCGAGAACTCGCCGTAATCCATCGTGAGATCGCGCGTGATGCCATTGGCGTGCAGCTTGAAACCGATCCGGTATTCCGGCAGCTCCTCGCCCTCGCCCTTCTTGGATTCGTCGAAATAGGCGATGTCGACCGGCCAGTATTTGTCGCCGGCAAGCTTGCTCAGGGCCGGCAGCTCGGGATCGTCCTTCGCGGCAGCCGTGGGTTTTCCGACAATGATCGTCGTCGTCATCACCCGGTCGGCATCCTCCGAACCGTCGAACAGATTGGTTTCGTAGAAGGTCTCGCCCTTTTCGGCCTTGCCGATCAGTTCCTCCAGGTGCTGCGTGGGAAATTGCGTCGCGGCGAGCTGGATCGTGTTCTTCTGCGGTTCGTCGAGTTCGACCTTGACGCCGTTCCGGCCTTTCGTCGCCGTGCCCTTGACCTCCTTGTCGAGCTGCTGGTCGACGAAGGACTTGGTCACGAAGGAAAAGCTCTTGCCCTGGGCATCCTCGAAAGTGGTGGTCTGCTGGTCGGTCAGCCGGGAATTGTCGCTGGTGTTGATCTGCGTCACGAAGCGGAACTTCACCGTGTAGCCCTCGCACGGCGAGCCGTTGAACTCGTAGACCATGCGGCCGGAAATGCCGGTGATGCCGGAACGGTCGCTGGCCTTGTCGAGAGAGAGGTCGTAGACCGCGCGATGCGGCTGCAGGAACGGCAAGGCTGCGGCAGGCTGCACGCTCGAAGCCGCCGTAAGCAGCGCTGTTGCATAAAGGAAGCGCGCTGCGCGCATGAGTGGGCTCCGGCCGTTCGGGCTGATGACAGGTCGCGGTGAATAATGGACCAAGTTAAAAAAAGTCGTGGCGGAAGCGAGGCGGAAAGAGCAATTTCGGCCCCGCCGACGCAGGTGTTACCAAGCAATAGGGAATTAGCATGAGCGAAACAATCGAAAAGCGGCTTGCCGATCTGGGCATCGTCATCCCCGCAGCCGCCGCGCCCGCGGCCAACTACGTGCCCTTCGTGAGGAGCGGCAACCTGCTGTTTCCCTCGGGCCAATTGCCGATGAAGGACGGCAAGCTCGCCGTTACCGGGCTGCTCGGCCGCGATCTCGACACGGCAGCCGGCCAGGAGGCCGCGAAACTGTGCGCCATCAACGTGCTGGCGCAGGCCAAGGCCGCGCTCGGCGACCTCGAAA
>CAZBBT010000221.1:0-4224 GCA_964490065.1 uncultured Mesorhizobium sp.
AGATCGTCGGCCTCGCCAATGCCGGCCTCGACACCTCCAACTCGATCAAGCAGGCGGCCGATTTTGGCATTGTCGCCGGCGGCCAGCGGCTTGCCGCTTTGCTGTTCACCCTTGCCGAAGTGCATGGCCTTGGCCTCAAGGCTGCGCAGGGCGTGGTGCTGACCGAAGCCTGGTACTGGGACCAGAACGACAAGAACCGCGAATTCGCGGAGCGCTTCTTCAAGCGCACCAACCGCATGCCCAACATGATCCAGGCCGGCACCTATTCGGCCGTGACGCAGTATCTCAAGGCGATCGACAAGGCCGGTACCGACGAGACGGAGGCCGTGGCCAAGCAATTGCATGAAATGCCCGTGAACGACGTATTCACGGACAACGGCAAAGTGCAGGCGGACGGCGCGATGGTGCACGACATGTATCTGTTCCAGGTCAAGAAGCCGGAAGAAAGCAAGAAGGACTGGGACTACTACACCTATCTCGCCACCATTCCCGGAAGCGAGGCCTTCATTCCCGCCGACAAGAGCGGTTGCGCGCTGGCCGGCAAATGACGGCAGCGGCTGCCGTGACCGCGGCGCCGGAGAAGAGCGAGCCTGAGTCGCGGGTGGTGTTGTCCGCCCGCGACCTGCGCAAGGAGTTCGCCGGCTTCGTCGCCGTTGGCGGCGTCGATCTTGATGTGCATCACGGCAAGATCCACGCCCTGATCGGCCCCAACGGCGCGGGCAAGACCACGGTCTTCAACCTCTTGACGAAATTCCTCCCGCCGACAGGCGGCAGGATCGAACTGCTCGGCCAGGACATCACCCGCACGCCGCCGGCCAAGGTGGCGCGGATGGGGCTGGTGCGGTCGTTCCAGATCTCGGCGATCTTCCCGCATCTGACGGTGCTCGACAATGTGCGTGTCGCTTTGCAACGGCCGGGCGGCCTTTCCACCCAGTTCTGGCGCTCGGCAGGCGCGCTCGACAGCTTGACGCCTCGCGCGCTCGAACTGCTGGAGACGGTTGGACTGGCCGACACCGCCCACCGGCTCGCCGGCGACCTTTCCTATGGCCGCAAACGCGTGTTGGAGATCGCCACCACACTGGCACTCGACCCGAAGGTGCTTCTGCTCGACGAGCCGATGGCCGGCATGGGGCACGAGGACGTGGCGGTGGTGTCCGGCATCATCCGTGGGCTGGCCGCCGACCGTGCCATCCTCATGGTCGAGCACAATCTCGATGTCGTGGCCGAACTCTGCGACTGGATCACGGTACTTCAGGCCGGCCGCATCCTCGCCGCCGGCGACTATGCCACCGTCAGCACCGACGAGCGCGTCCGGGTCGCCTATATGGGGACGGAAGATGAGTGAGGCGCTTCTGTCCGTGCGCGGCCTCAACGCCTGGTATGGCGAGGGCCATGCCCTGCATGGCGTCGACCTCGACGTTTTCCCGGGCGAGACGGTGACCCTGCTCGGCCGCAACGGCGTCGGCAAGACGACGACGCTGCGCGCCGTCATGGGCCTGATCCGCAAGCGCACCGGCACCGCCCGCTTCGACGGCCGCGACCTTATGCGCATGCCGCTGCACCACGTGGCGCGCGCCGGCATCGGCTTCGTGCCGGAGGAGCGCGGCATCTTCTCCACCCTCTCGGTGGAGGAGAATTTGCACCTGCCGCCGGTGGTGGCCTCGGGCGGCATGAGCCTTGACGAGATTTTCGACCTGTTCCCCAATCTGAAGGCGCGCCGCAACAGCCAGGGGACGAAGCTGTCGGGCGGCGAACAGCAGATGCTGGCGATCGCCCGGATGCTGCGCACCGGTGTGAGGCTGCTGCTGCTCGACGAGCCGACGGAAGGGCTGGCTCCCGTCATCGTGCAGCGCATCGGCGAAGTTCTGGCCGAACTCAAGGCGCGTGGCATGACGATCCTGCTGGTCGAGCAGAATTTCCGCTTCGCCCGCCGCATCGCCGACCGTTTCTACCTCATGGAACACGGCAAGATAACGGCTGGCTTCCCGGTCGCCGAACTCGACAGCCGCATGGCGCTGCTGCACGATGTGCTGGGGGTATAGGCGATGACCATGATCTTCGGAATCCCGATTCAGGCCTTCCTCGGCCAGCTTCTGGTGGGGCTGATCAACGGCTCCTTCTATGCCATGCTGAGCCTCGGGCTTGCAGTCATCTTCGGCATGCTCAAGATCATCAATTTCGCGCATGGCGCGCAGTACATGTTCGGCGCCTTTGTCGGCTTCCTGCTGCTCCATTGGCTCAACGTCGGCTACTGGCCGGCGCTGATCCTGGCGCCGCTTGTCGTCGGCGTGGTCGGCATGGCCGTCGAGCGCACGATGCTGTCCAGGCTCTACAGTCTCGATCCGCTCTACGGCCTGCTGTTCACTTTCGGCCTCGCGCTCGTGATCGAGGGTATCTTCCGCTATTATTACGGCGTCTCAGGCCAGCCCTACGCGGCGCCGCAAATGCTCTCTGGCGGCACCAACCTTGGCTTCATGTTCCTGCCCAACTATCGCGGCTGGGTGGTTTTCTCCTCGCTGGTGATCTGCCTGGGCACCTGGCTCGCCATCGAGAAGACCAGGCTCGGCGCCTATCTGCGCGCCGCCACCGAGAACCCGAAACTGGTGCAGGCCTTCGGCGTCAACGTGCCGGTGCTGCTCACCCTGACCTACGGCCTCGGTTCCGCGCTGGCGGGACTGGCCGGCATCCTCGCCGCGCCTGTCTACCAGGTCAGCCCGCTGATGGGTTCGGACCTCATCATCGTCGTCTTCGCCGTGGTCGTCGTCGGCGGAATGGGCTCGATCCTCGGCGCCGTCGTCACCGGCTATATGCTGGGCCTCGCCGAGGGCCTGACCAAGGTGTTCTACCCGGAGGCGTCCAACATCGTCGTCTTCGTCATCATGGCGATCGTGCTTCTGGTGCGGCCGGCCGGTCTGTTCGGAAAGGACGCCTGACATGGCCGATCTGACTGCCACGTCGACGGAGGCGAAATCGACTGCCCGGCTGGAATGGCTGCTGGTGGCGCTCGGCATTCTGGGGCTGCTCGCGGCGCCATTCTTCCTCTACCCGATCTTCCTCATGCAGATCATGTGTTTCGCGCTGTTCGCCTGCGCCTTTAATCTCCTGCTCGGTTATACCGGCCTGCTCTCCTTCGGCCACGCCGCCTTCTTCGGCGGCGCCGCCTATTTCTGCGCCCATGCCGTCAAGGTCTGGGGCTGGCCGCCGGAGGCCGGCATCCTGCTGGGCACGGTGGGCGCGGCGGTCCTCGGGCTGGTCATGGGTTTCTTCGCCATCCGCCGCCAGGGCATCTATTTCGCCATGATCACGCTGGCGCTGGCGCAGATGTTCTTCTTCTTCTGCGTCCAGGCGCCGTTCACCAGAGGCGAGGACGGCATACAGGGCGTGCCGCGCGGCCATCTGCTCGGCTTTCTCGACCTCTCCCAGCCGCTCAACATCTACTACATGGTCGCCGCCATATTCCTTGTCGGCCTGTTCGCCATCTGGCGCATCGTCAACTCGCCCTTCGGCATGATCCTGCGCTCGATCCGCGAAAACGAGAACCGCGCCATCTCGCTCGGCTATTCGGTGGCGAACTACAAGCTCGCCGCCTTCGTCATGTCGGCCGCGCTTGCGGGACTTGCCGGGGCGACCAAGGCCATCGTCTTCCAGTTCGCGACGCTCACCGACGTCACCTGGCAGATGTCGGGCGAGGTGATCCTGATGACGCTGCTCGGCGGCATCGGCACCATGGTCGGCCCGGTCGTCGGCGCGACGCTGGTGGTGACGCTGCAGAACACGCTGGCCACCTCCGGCTTCCCCGTCACCATCGCCACCGGCGTCATCTTCATGGTCTGCGTGCTCCTCTTCCGGCGCGGTATCGTCGGCGAAATCTACGCAAAGCTGGGCGGCGCGAAGAAGACCTGAGATGGAAGAGTTCGACTACATCATCGTGGGTGCCGGCACCTCCGGCTGCCTGCTGGCGAACCGTCTGTCCGCCGACCCGAATGCCACGGTGCTGCTTCTGGAGGCTGGCGGACGCGACAACTACCACTGGATCCATATCCCGGTCGGTTATCTCTACTGCATCTCCAACCCGCGCACCGACTGGTGCTTCTCGACGGAAAAGGAAGCGGGGCTGAACGGCCGCTCGCTGGCCTATCCGCGCGGCAAGGTGCTGGGCGGCTGCTCGTCCATCAACGGCATGATCTACATGCGCGGCCAGGCGCGCGACTACGACCAGTGGCG
>CAZBBT010000222.1:0-4221 GCA_964490065.1 uncultured Mesorhizobium sp.
ACCCAGTCGCGCATGATCTGCTGTTCGGAGCGCATGTTCTTGACCAGGCCGGAAATGCCGTCGGCCAGATTGGCCATGGCGCTGGCGACGCGCGGATTGGAGCTGCCGTTCTCCTGCATGTGGCGCAGCCGTTCCGACAGCAGCCGGATTTCCTCCGCGGAATCGGCCTTCACCGCCTCGGGCACGGTGGCGATATCGGACGAAAGGTCGGTGACGGAGGAAAGCCAGTTTTCCAGCTCGGTATAGAAGCGCGTCTGGGCACGCCCGGCCTGCAGGTCGAGAAAGCCCAGCACCAGCGAGCCGGAGAGGCCGAACAGCGACGACGAGAAGGCCGTGCCCATGCCGGCCAGCGGCGCGGCCAGGCCCTGCTTCAGCGCGTCGAGCATGGAGGAGGCGTCGCCGGTGCCCGGATCGAGTGCCTGGATGGTGTCGCTGATCGAGCCGATCGTGCGCAGCAGGCCCCAGAAGGTGCCGAGCAGGCCGAGGAAGACCAGCAGGCCGACGAGATAGCGCGAGGTGTCGCGGCTTTCGTCGAGGCGGGTGGCGATGGAATCCAGCATGGTGCGCATCGACGAGGTCGAGAAGGCCATGCTCGAAGAGCGGCCGATCATCGCCTTCATCGGCGCCAGCAGCACCGGTTCGGTGGTTTCCGAGCCGGCGCGGAAGGAATTCACCCAGCGCACTTCGCGGAACAGCCTTCCGACCTGGGCGAAGGCGAGCAGGATGCCGACGACGAGCACACCGAGGATCAGGCCGTTGAGGCCGGGATTGGTGACGAAGGCGGTCGAGATCTGGCGCGTCAGGATGATGGCGATGAAGCCGACGATGGCCAGGAAGATGACCATGGTGAGCAGGAAGACCTGCGGGCTCGACAATTTGTGCGGGTCGTAGCTGAGGACGTCGGAGCGTCCCCCTATGCCGAACGATCTGAAAAAGGCCATGCGTCTTCCGTTCCGATTCCGCAGCGGGTTCGGCGGCAACTTTACTCGGAATTCCGGCGAAATTGAAAGCAGTTCGGGGCCCTGCGCGGCGACGATGCGCAGGCGTGCCATCATCTCGCCCCTATGGACTGATTCGATGAATAATCGAATCACGGGCGGGAGAAGGCGGATCGAACCAATGACGGGATCGTGCATTTATACCGATGGACAAAGTAAGCGGGAAGCGCAACGCGCATTTTGATGCCCTGCGCGGTGCAGGTATATTGCTGGTCGTCTTCGGGCATCTCATAGAGAGGCCTTCATCGGGATCACCGATCCTGCAGGCGGCCTATGTCGGAATCTACAGTTTCCACATGCCGCTCTTCGTTTTTCTGGCCGGGGCCTTCGCCCGCGAGACGCTGGAGCGGCGCGACTATCGCAAGATCGTATGGACGCTGGTGCTGCCGCTCCTGCTGTTCCAGCCGCTTTACATAGCCATGGGCCGGCTGACGGACTGGTATGAATACTCTCCGCTCACGCCCTACTGGCTGTTGTGGTTCATCGCCAGCATGATCTGCTGGCGCCTGCTCCTGCCGCTGTTCGCCTCGCCGGCCGGGCTGGTCGCGGCCTTCGTCCTCTCGGTCGCGGCCGGCTACGACGACGGCATCGGCTATTCGCTCAGCGTTTCGCGGACGCTCTATTTCCTGCCTTTCTTCGTGCTCGGTCATCTCTACGGCGCGGATCTCGTTGCGCTCACGCGTCGGCACGGCGGCGCCTTCGCGCTGCTGTTCGCCGCGGCCATGGCGCTGGTGATGCTATGGCGGGCATACGGGCTCGAGCCGTCGGCGCTGACCGGCAGCCACGACTACGCCAATGGCGGCGCCCCGTCCGCCCATCCGGCGGTGGCGCGGATGGCGGTGCTGGCGCTCAGCGCCACCGCCGTGCTCGGCTTCTCGGCCATCGTGCCCCGCAGGGCCACGCTGCTGCGCTGGTTCGGCGAGCGCTCACTGTCGATCTACCTGCTGCATGGCCTCGTGGTGATGGCTTTCGTCGCCTCCGGCGCGCCGGCCCTCATCCCGCAGCCCTTGCTGCTGCCGACGCTCGGTCTTCTCGCCGTGTTGATCGGGCTCACGACGGCGATGGCCGACGGCCCGATGCGGCGCCTTTTCAGTCCGTCGCGGGCGGCTGTCGACCCTGCTAGAGCCGGCTGAAGACCAGCGCGTCGAACATCGCCATGAGGTGCAGGCCGGCGCCGACGACGACGAAACCGTGCCAGAGCGCCGCGTGATAGCGCAGCCCATGCCAGGCGAAGAAAACGACGCCGAGCGAATAGACAATGCCGCCGGCGACGATCAGCGCAAGCGTCGCCGGCGGCAGCGTGGCGACCAGCGGCCCGGCGAGCACCAGGCCGCTCCAGCCGATGGCGAGATAAAAGACGACGGCAAGCCTGTCCAAGCGGCCCGGCAGCAGAACCTTGATGGCGATGCCGAGCGTGGCAGCCAGCCAGACCAGCACGATCATCCAGCCGGCCAGCGGCGTGTCGTCGAGCTGGACGAGGAAGGGTGTGTAGGTGGCGGCGATCAGGAGGTAGATCGCCGAATGGTCGAAGCGCCTGAGCACCCATTTGGTCCGCGAGGTCGCCGGCCAGAGATTGTAGGCCAGCGAAACCGACAGCACGGTCAGCAACGCCACGACGTAAAAGACGGTGGCGACGTATTCGCCCGGCGCGGCATGGAAAGCGGCCAGCGTCAGCATCGCCGAGCCGACCGTGATCGCCAGCACGATGCCGACCGCATGGACGATGCCGTCGGCGATCAGCTCGCCGCGCGTATAGTGCCAGCGGCCCATGAAGGGAATGTTCGGTGTGGCCGGTGAGCGAGTGTGTGTTTCAGATCCGGTCATGTGAAGGGCTCGTCCTTCCCTATCTGGGAAGCAAGCACGAGACATGCCAGACCGACGCTACGGAATTGCGACGGATTTTCCGCGGCTATCCCAATCGCTGCTGACAGATTTTCGGCCGTGCGGCTGCTATGGTCGGCAGGTTGGTGCGTGATGGGAGGTCTCATGACTTGTTCGGGCGGATCCCCGATCTTCCTGCAAGCAGCGCTGAATGGAGATCGTGACCATCCAGCCGCCCCGCGCACTGCGGACGCCATCGCGGCTCAGGCACGCATTGCCGTGGCGGCAGGTGCGCATTCCGTCCATGTCCATGCCTATGATGCGAATGGACGCGAAACCTTCGACGCCGAGGATTGTGCGCGCACGATCCGGGCCATACGTGCGGTTTGTCCGGGCATTGCGATTTCATTGACGACATCGGCGGCCATCAACGGCGATCCGCAAAGCCGGTTTCGGGCCATCGCGGACTGGTTTGAATTACCCGAACTGGTTACGGCCAACCAGGCAGAAGAGGGCATCCTCGATCTTTGCGACCTGTTGCTCGGTCGCGGCGTCGAGATCGAGGCCGGCCTGCTTGCCGAGCGGGACGCGCGGCTCTTCGTCGCTTCGGGGCTGGCGCGACGCTGCCGGCGTGTGCTGGTCGAACCGCTCGCCGCCGACCCGGAGCAGGCTGTCCGTCTCGCGGCGACGATGGAACGGATCGTGACCGAGGCCGGCATCGCGCTCGAACAGGTCCATCATGGGGACGGCATCGCCTCGTGGGCCGTGAACCGGCGCGCGGTGGCGCGCGGCCATGGCATCAGGACCGGGCTGGAAGATACACCCGTCCTGCCGGATGGCAGGCTGGCGAATAACAATGGCGATCTGGTTGCCGCCGCCGCCGAGATGATCGCGGCGGTTGGCTGACCCTCTCCGCGAATGGTGGAGCGCGGCCGGTTGTGGGCGCGGCTTAACCTTTGAGCGGCCTGGAAACAGTCTTCAACAGCGCGCGGTGGATCGTCTCATTGCCGGCGGCGACGCTGCCCTCGTCCAGCATGGCCTGGCCGCCGTCCATGTCGGAGACGAAGCCGCCGGCCTCGCGGATGAGCAGGATGCCGGCGGCGATATCCCAGGCCGACAGGCCGCGCTCCCAGAAGCCGTCGAAGCGGCCGGCCGCGACATAGGCGAGGTCGAGCGAGGCGGAGCCGAGGCGGCGCACGCCGGACACCTCGCCCATGACGTTGCGCAGCTCGATCAGGAAATTGCCGTGGTGGCCGCGCCCGAGATGCGGCAGGCCGCAGCCGATCACCGCGTCGGTCAGCTTGGTGCGGGCGGCGACGCGCAGCCGCCGGTCGTTCAAAAAGGCGCCACCGCCGCGCTCGGCGGTGTAGAGCTCGTCCATGGCCGGGTTGTAGATGACGCC
>CAZBBT010000223.1:0-4209 GCA_964490065.1 uncultured Mesorhizobium sp.
TCGCCAACTGGCCGATCGGCATGGCGCCGGGCATGGGGCTCAACGCCTTCTTCGCCTTCACCGTGGTGGCGGCCCTCGGCTTTTCCTGGCAGCAGGCGCTGGGAGCGGTCTTCATCTCGGGCATGATCTTCGTCCTCCTGACCGTTACGGGGGTGCGAAGCTGGCTGATCGCCGGCATACCGCACTCGCTGCGCAGCGCAATCGCGGCCGGCATCGGGCTGTTTCTCGGCATCATCGCGCTGAAGAACGCCGGCATCGTGGTCGACAATCCGGCGACGTTGGTCGGCCTCGGCGACCTCAAGCAGACCGGGCCGCTGCTCGCCGTCTTCGGTTTCTTCGTCATCGCCGTGCTCGATGCGCTGAGGATCAAGGGATCGATCCTCATCGGCATCCTCGCCGTCACCGTTCTCTCCTGGATCACCGGAGTGAGCAGCTTCAACGGGCTGGTTTCGATGCCGCCCAGCGTTGCCCCGACCTTCCTGCAGCTCGACATTCCGGGCGCGCTGCACAGCGGCCTCGTTCATGTCATCCTGGTCTTCGTGCTGGTCGAGGTGTTCGACGCCACCGGCACGCTGATCGGCGTCTCCAAGCGCGCCAAGCTGATCGAGGAGGGCAAGCCGAACCGGCTTGGCCGCGCGCTGCTGGCCGATTCGACGGCCATCGTCGCCGGCTCGCTGCTCGGCACGTCCAGCACCACGGCCTATGTCGAGAGCGCCTCGGGCGTACAGGCCGGCGGCCGCACGGGCCTGACCGCGCTGGTCATCGCCGTCCTCTTCCTCGCGTCGCTGTTCATCTCGCCGCTGGCCGGCTCGGTGCCGACCTATGCGACGGCGCCGGCATTGCTCTACGTCGCCGGCCTGATGATGCGCGAACTCACCGAAGTCGATTGGGACCAACTCACCGAAGCGGCGCCGGCGGCGATCACGGCGATCATCATGCCGTTCACCTATTCCATCGCCAACGGCCTCGCCTTCGGCTTCATCTCCTATGTCGTGCTCAAGGCCTTCACCGGCAAATGGCGCGACATCCATCCCGCCACGGCGATCGTGGCGGCGCTGTTCGTCATCCGCTTCGCGTTTTTCGCCGAATAGGATTGGAGCGACCTGTGCGGCGGGGTCAGATCGCCTCGCCGCGCAGCAGGCGCGGCGTGCCGCTGGCCAAGCCCGACGCCTGCTTGATGAAGAAGTCCTTCAGTCTGGGCATGCGCTCGACAAGGCCGAGGCCGACGTCGCGCACGGCGCGCAGCGGGCCGATGTCGTTGGAGAACAGCCGGTTGAGCACATCGGTGGTGACGCCCATCTGCACGGTGTCGAAGCGACGCCACTGTTGGTAGCGCTCCAGCACGTCGAGCGCGCCGATGTCCTGGCCGAGCCGGTCCGCCTCGACGATCACTTCGGCGAGCGCCGCCACATCCTTGAAGCCGAGGTTCAATCCCTGGCCAGCAATGGGATGGATGCCGTGCGCGGCGTCGCCGGCCAGCGCGAGACGTGGCGCCACGAAGGCGCGCACCAGGGTGAGCCCCAGCGGCCAGGCGCGCGGCTTGTCGGCGACGCGGATTTCGCCGAGCTTCAGGCCGAAGCGCTGCTCCAGTTCGCTCTCGAACAGAAGATCGTCGCCATCGACCAGCCTTTCGGCGTCCGCGCTGCGCTCCACCCAGACGATGGAGGAGCGGTTCTTGCCTTCCCGTGTCGGCTTGAGCGGCAATGTCGCGAAGGGACCGGCGGGCAAAAAGTGCTCCTCGGCGCGGCCGTTGTGCGGCCGCTCGTGCTCGACGGTGCAGACGATGCCGGACTGGCCGTATTCCCACTTCACCGTCTGGATGCCGGCCATGTCGCGCAGCCGCGACTTCACGCCGTCGGCGGCGACGAGCAGGCGTGCCTGCAGCGTCGCGCCGTCTGCGAGATGCACGGTGACGCCTGAGCTATTCGTGTCGAAGCCCTGCACCGCCACGCCTTCGACGATGTCGATGCCGAGCCGCGCCGCCTCGGCGCGCAGGGCGCCGTTCAAATCGCGGTTGGCGACCATGTGGGCGAAGGGCTCGCCGGGCGCGACCTCGCCGTCGAAGGTGAGGAAGACGGGCCGCACCGGGTCGCCGGTGCGCGAATCGGTGATGACCATCTCGGTGATCGCCTGCGCTTCCGGCGCCAGCCGGTCCCATACGCCCAGCCGGTCGAGCATGCGGCAGGCGGCGGCCGCGATCGCCGAGGCGCGGCCGTCCTTCTTCCAGACGCCTTCGGGGGCTGCGTCGACCACCGCCACGGAAAGGCTCGGCCGCGCCTGCTTCAACGAGACGGCGGCGGCCAGGCCGACATAGCCGGCACCGGCGATCAGCACGTCGAGGCTCGATGCGTCATCGGGCATTGGCGTTCCTTCCAATCTCACGGCGCCGGGAGTTTCATAAGTCTGCTTATCCCGTTGGCCCTTGACGGCCCCTGCGTCCTGTCCGAAACCCGATCGCGTGTCCACGAGGGAAACGGCAGCATGACGGCGATCAGCGAATTGCTGAGCATTCTCGACCTGGAGAAGCTGGAACACAACCTGTTCCGTGGTCGCAGCCCCAATCTCGACTGGCAACGCGTCTTCGGCGGCCAGACCATCGCCCAGGCGCTGGTCGCGGCGCAGCGAACCGTCGAGCCGGACCGCCATGTCCATTCCCTGCACGGCTACTTCATGCGGCCGGGCGACACCAAGGTACCGATCGTCTACGAAGTCGACCGCATCCGCGACGGCGGCTCCTTCACCACCAGGCGCGTGGTGGCGATCCAGCATGGCCATGCGATCTTCTCGCTCGAGGCTTCCTTCCAGATAGAGGAAGAGGGACTCGACCATCAACTGCCGATGCCGCGGGACGTTCCCGAACCCGACACGCTGCCCTCGCAGCGCGAACTCCTGGAAAAGTTCGGCAGCGCCGTGCCCGAGGGCATCAGGCGCTACTGGGAACGCGAGCGGCCGATCGAGATGCGGCCGGTGATGCTGAAGCACTACACCAGCCGCGAGAAGCTCGACCCGCACCAGAACATCTGGATTCGCACCACCGGGCCGGTGCCGGCCGACCGGCGCATCCAGACGGCGGTGCTCGCCTATCTCTCCGACATGACGCTGCTCGACACCTCGACCTTTGCCCACGGAAGGGCGATCTTCGACCGCGACATCCAGGCGGCGAGCCTCGACCACGCCATGTGGTTCCACCGGCCCTGCGCGCTGGACGACTGGATCCTCTATGCGCAGGACAGCCCCTCCACCCAAGGCGCGCGCGGCTTCACGCGCGGTTCGCTGTTTGCCCGCGACGGCACGCTGATCGCCTCGGTGGCGCAGGAAGGGCTGATCCGCCTGCGTCGTCCGCCTGCGGATTAGGCAAAACGAAAATA
The DNA here is from genome assembly GCA_964490065.1 of uncultured Mesorhizobium sp. GTDB lineage: Bacteria > Pseudomonadota > Alphaproteobacteria > Rhizobiales > Rhizobiaceae > Mesorhizobium. Next base: position 3,369 of record CAZBBT010000223.1, read on the forward strand.
TTGCCTATTTTTTGATCTTCGACTTTGCTGCATCTGCGAAGGCCGTGCCGCCTCTGCGCGGATAATCTCTTTTCGGTCAATAGTTTACCTATCCGAACCGTCAACTGGCACGGAGCTTGAATCCTGCCAGGCATTCCGGCTCGCGTTGCGGTCCGGGGGAAATCACGCGGGGACCCGCAACAGCAAAGGGCGAAACCTCATGAAAATCGTGATGGCAATAATCAAGCCGTTCAAGCTCGACGAGGTGCGCGAAGCGCTCACCGCCGTCGGCATCCAGGGCCTGACCGTCACCGAAGTCAAAGGCTACGGGCGGCAGAAGGGGCATACCGAAATCTATCGCGGCGCCGAATACGCCGTGAGCTTCCTGCCGAAGATCAAGATCGAGATCGCGGTGGCTGCCGACATGGCCGACAAGGCCGTCGAGGCGATCGGCAATGCAGCCAAGACCGGCCAGATCGGCGACGGCAAGATCTTCGTCTACGGCATCGACCAGGCCGTGCGCATCCGCACCGGCGAAACCGACACCGACGCGCTTTGAGCCGCCGACAATCCCAATGGAGAGATCGATGAATCTTTTTTCCCCCTACAAGATGGGACGCGTGGCTTTGCTGGCTTCTCTGGCGGCCTCGCTGAGCGCCGCGGCCGCCTTCGCGCAGGAGGCTGCGCCGGCCGCTCCCGCAGCGCCCGAAGCCGCGCTCGACACGGGCAACACCGCCTGGATGCTCATATCCACCGCGCTGGTGCTGCTGATGACCATTCCAGGTCTCGCGCTGTTCTATGGCGGCATGGTGCGCAAGAAGAACGTGCTCGCCACCGTCATGCAGAGCTTCGCCGTCTGCTG
>CAZBBT010000224.1:0-4206 GCA_964490065.1 uncultured Mesorhizobium sp.
CCGTCGCCGTAATAGACCTTGAAGCCGAAATTGGCCGCCGCCTGGATCATCTCCACGTCGTTGTCGATGATGGAGACGTCTATGCCGCGCAGCAGAAGCGGCTGGCTGACGATCTGGCCGAAGCGGCCGAAGCCGATCATCAGCACGGAGCCCGTCAGGCCGTCCGCCACGTCGATGCCGTCCATCGATTGTTCGTCGCGCGGCGTAAGCGCACGCAGCGCGATGATCGCCAGCGGCGTCAGCACCATGGAGATGATGACGATGGCGGTCAGCATGGAGTTGGCGCTGGCGTCTATGATGCCGACGGCGGCGGCCGAGCCATAAAGCACGAAGGCGAACTCGCCGCCCTGCGCCATCAGCACGGCGCGGTCCAGCGCGTCGCGATGCGGCGTCTTGAGCAGGCGCGCGACGCCGTAGATGCCGATGCCCTTCATGACCATGTAGGCGACGACGTAGATGGCGATCAGCCGCCAGTTCTCGGCGACGACCATGAGGTCCAGCGACATGCCGACGGCAAGGAAGAACAGGCCGAGCAGCACGCCGCGGAACGGCTCGATGTCGGCTTCGAGTTGGTGGCGGAAGGTCGATTCCGACAAGAGCACGCCGGCCAGGAACGCGCCCATCGCCATCGACAGGCCGGAAAGCTGCATGGCGAGCGCCGACCCCAGCACCACCAGCAGCGCCGCGGCCGTCATCACCTCGCGGGCACGGGCGTCGGCCAGGATGCGGAACAGCGGGTTGAGCAGGTAGCGCCCGGCGATCACCAGGCCGACGATGGCGGCAATGCCGATGCCGACTTCCCGCAACCGCTCTTCCAGCGTGGTTTCGGCCCCGCCCGGCGCCAGAAATGCCACCAGCGCCAGCAGCGGCACGATCATCAGGTCCTCGAACAGCAGGATCGAGACGATGCGCTGGCCGAGCGGCGTGGCGATGTCGCCGCGCTCCTCCAGAAGCTGCATGACGATGGCCGTCGAGGTCAGCACGAAGCCGGCGCCGGCGACGAAGGACTGCGACGCGGGAAAGCCGCCGATCCAGCCGACCAGCGTGAGCAGCAGCGCGCAGATGCCGACCTGCATCGTGCCGAGGCCAAATATCTGCCGGCGCAGGCCCCACAGCCGCGACGGCTGCATTTCGAGCCCGATGATGAACAGGAACATGACGACGCCGAGTTCGGCGACATGCAGGATCGCTTCGGGATCGGAAAAGACGGCCAGGCCGAACGGACCGATGACCAGCCCCGCGGCCAGATAGCCGAGGATGGAGCCCAGCCCGATTCGCTTGAAGATCGGCACGGCGACGACGCCGGCCGCCAGCAGCGCCACCACCTGGACGAGTTCGCCGTTCGATGCTTCCGCCGCCATGCACGCCTTTCGGATAGTCTCGCTTCAGTGTCCGCTTCGCCGCCGAGAGGTCAACATAGGGGCTGGGTCTTTTCAAAAACAGTGGAAATTGCAACCAGTCTCCCCGATCCCGAAGCAGGATCAGAGGGCGAAGGCGAGCAGCGCCAACAGGCCGAACAGGGCCATCAGCAGAAGATCGGCGCCCCGGTAGAGCGCCAGCGCGCGACGTATGTCGGTGCTGGTGGCGTCGCGGCGGCCTCCGCTGCCCATGAAGGCATCGTCCACGATGACGCCGCCATAGACGCGCGGTCCGGCCAGCGCCAGCCCCAGCGCGCCGGCCATCGCCGCCTCCGGCCAGCCGGCATTGGGCGAGCGGTGCCTGTTCGCATCCTGCCAGACAGCCCGCCACGCGGCGGCGGGATCGGCCCCGCGCACGAAAAATGCGGCCAGAACGATCAGCGCCGAGGTCAGTCGCGAGGCCGGCAGGTTGACGAGATCGTCGAAGCGCGCCGAAGCCCGGCCGAAGGCCCGATGACGCGGCGTCTTGTGGCCGATCATCGAATCGGCGGTGTTGACCGCCTTGTAGGCCGCGCCGCCCGCGAGCCCGCCGACGCCCAGCCAGAAGGCGGGCGCGACGACGCCGTCGGAGAAATTCTCGGCCAGGCTTTCGATGGCAGCGCGGCAGACGGCAGGCTCGTCAAGCCGCTCGGGGTCGCGGCCGACGATCATCGAGACGGCCTTGCGGCCGGCTTCCAGTCCGCCTGCATCCAGTGCATCGGCCACGGCGCCGACATGATCGCGCAAGCTTTTCTGTGCCAGCAACGAGGTGGCCAGCAGCGCGGCAATCGCGAAGCCGCCCGGAACCGTGCCAAGCAGCCTTTGGAGGACAAGACCCAGGAAGAAGGGGATCGCCACGATGATTATCAACGCAATGACGCCCGCGATGCGACGCTTGCTGTCGGAATCGGTGGCGCGGTTGAGCGTGCGATCGAGAAAGGCTATCAGCCGGCCAAGCCACGTCACCGGATGGCCGATGGCGCGGAACAGGGCGTCCGGGTAGCCGATCAGGGCCTCGGCGGCGAGCGACAGGAAAGCGATCAGGACGGACATGATTGTTCCGGACGGAAATCGGGCGGCGGTGGATCACGGCGGAAGCCTTGGCCGGGCGAGGGCGCTTTTCCCCAGCGCTCCGGAGCCGTTCGTCGATCTCTCGACCGGGATCAACCCGCACTCCTATCCGCTTTTTGAACTCCCCGCCACCGCGCTGACACGCCTGCCGGAAGCCGAGCGCCTGCACGATCTCAAGCGGGTCGCCGCCAGCGCCTACGGCGCGCCGGATACAGCCCATGTCGCCGCCGCGCCGGGCACGCAGATACTTCTTCCGGCGGTCTATTCGCTTCTGCCCCCCTGCCGCGCCCGCGTGTTCGCGCCGACCTATGCCGAGCATGCGCGGGGGGCGGCTGTCGCAGGCCATGATATCGCGGAAGTAGACGCTTTCGCCGCGCTGGAGGGTGCTGAGCTCGCCATCGTCGTCAATCCGAACAATCCGGATGGCCGCGTGGTGTCGCGCCGCCACCTTCTCGTCCTCGCTGAAAAACTGCGCGCGAAGGGCGGTTTGCTGGTCGTCGACGAAGCCTTCATGGATGTCGGTCCGCGCGCGGAGAGCCTGGCGGGCGACGTCGGGCAGGGCGGCATCGTCGTGCTGCGCTCGTTCGGAAAATTCTTCGGCCTGGCCGGGGTGCGGCTCGGTTTTGCGCTGGCCGACACGGCGACGGCAAGCAGGCTGGAGGCACGGTTCGGCCCATGGGCGGTTTCCGGCCCAGCGCTGGAATACGGCGTCGCCGCGCTGTCCGATGCCGATTGGCAGGAAACGACGCGCCGCAAACTTGCCGCCGAAGCCGAAAGGCTGGATGCGCTTTTCCGTCGCTTCGACGTGCCGGTTGCCGGCGGGACGGCGCTATACCGCTTCATCGAATTTGCCGGCGCGGTCGCGCTTTTTCGCGCGCTCGGCGAAAAGGGCATCCTGCTGCGTCACTTCGCCGATCGGCCGAACGTGCTGCGTTCCGGCCTGCCGGCCTGTCGGGAGGAATGGCAGCGGCTTGAATCGGCTCTTGCCGATTGGGCGCACACGGACCACGATCAGGCCGAGGAGGTTCGCTCATGAACCGGTCGTCGATCCATGTCTGCTCGTTGTCGAAGGTGGATGAGGTGGTGGCGCGCACAGGCGCCGGGCATCTTTTGTCGCTGCTTGCCGCCGGCACCGAGATGACCCGTCCGGCGTCCATCGTGCCTCGGAACCATCTGCATCTGGTCATGCACGACATTGCCGAGGCGCAGGACGGCATGACGCTGCCGGGCGAGGTCCACGTGCGCAACCTGCTCGATTTCGGGCGGCGCTGGGACCGGGCGAAACCCCTGGTGGTGCATTGCTATGCCGGCATCAGCCGCTCGACGGCCTCCGCCTACATCCTTGCCGCCGCATTGGCGCCGGAGCGCGACGAACAGGAACTGGCGCAAACGCTGCGTGCGATCTCGCCATCGGCGACTCCGAACCCGCGCCTCGTCGCCGTCGCCGATGTCCTGCTGGCGCGCAACGGCCGCATGGTCGAGGCGATCAAGTCGATCGGCCGCGGCGCGGAGGCATTCGAGGGCGTGCCGTTCGAATTGCGGATTGAAGGATGACGGTCGGGCGCGCGTGCCGTCCGGCCGCTTGTCCGTCGCCTTTTCTCGGGGACGCTCGGCAGTGGCCGCCGGCGGGGCGAGGAACGCCATCTCTCCCGTCGATCCAGGGCGATCGCCTATGGCTTCGCACCCCACCCCTAACCTTGCCGGGGCGAGCCACGGGTCTCGCCCGTCCTTCGGACCC
>CAZBBT010000225.1:0-4203 GCA_964490065.1 uncultured Mesorhizobium sp.
GTCGCCGACCAGCACGCTCGCCTGGTTGCCCCAGATCATGCGCGCCGTCTTCTTGCCCCGGCGCAGGTCGCTTTCGTCGACCACGTCGTCGTGCAAAAGGGTGGCGGTGTGCATGAATTCGACGCTCATGGCGAGCTTGACGTGGCCGTCGCCCTGGTAGCCGAACATCTGCGCGGCGGCGAGCGTCACCATCGGTCGCAACCGCTTGCCGCCCGACGAGATCAGGTGATTGGCGACCTCCGGGATCATCTCGACGTCCGAGCCGGCGCGGGCCAGGATCAGTTCGTTGACGCGCGCCATGTCGGCCGCCGTCAGATCGATCAGTTGCTGGATGGAGGCGGCTTCCCGCTTCCCGTCACCGAGATTGACAACGACACCCACCACGACACTCCGTCCGATATGCGCCAGATCGCGCTCGTCCCGTTAAAGGAGTCTAGGCGGCGCAGGAAGATGCGACAAGTGGCGAATTGGCGCGGACAACGGGCAGCGAGATTTACAACCGGCCAACAAACTGAAAGTTTCGCATCCATGATCGAGCTCGTCCGCACCAACGACCCCGTCGTCATCTCCTTCATCGAAGCGCTGATGCGCGATGCCGGTATCGGCTGTCTTGTCGCGGACCAGAATATGAGCGTGATGGACGGGTCGCTGGGCATTCTGCCCCGGCGCATCCTGGTCGAGAGCGCACGAGCCGACGAAGCGCGCCGAATCCTGACCGACGCCGGCGTCGCCAACGAGATGCGGCCGAAATGACCAGGGTGGTCATCCCGGCCGCGGAACCGCCGGCGCATACGGTGGACGCCTTCCATCGCGGCCGCTTTTTTCTGGTGCAGCCGGCGGGGCGCGGCCATCGTGCCGGCATGGACGCCATGATGCTGGCGGCGGCGGTGCCTTCTTCTTTCGCCGGGCGATTGGCCGATTTCGGCGCCGGCGCGGGCGCGGCGGGCCTGGCCGTGCTGTCGCGCTGCGAACAGGCGACCGCGCTGCTGGTCGAGAAGTCGCCAGACATGGTGGATTTCGCGAGGTCCACACTGGCACACCCGGCCAATGCGCATCTTGCCGGTCGCGCAGCCTTGCTTCAGGCAGACGTGGCGCTGACCGGGCGCGCCAGGATCGCCGCCGGCCTCGCCGACAATTCCTTCGACTTCGCCATCATGAACCCGCCCTTCAACGCCGGCGCGGACCGCGCCACGCCGGACGATCTCAAGAAACAGGCGCATGTCATGGGCGACGGCCTGTTCGAGGCCTGGGTGAAGAGCGCCGCCGCCGTGGTGCGGCCGCGCGGCGGCATCGCCGTCATCGCCCGGCCGGAGCAGATTGGCGCACTGCTGGACGCCTTCCTCGGTCGCTTCGGCAACGCCGAGATGCTGGCCGTGCATCCGCGCGCCGACCGGGCGGCGATCCGCATCGTGCTGCGCGGTGTGCGCGGCGGCCGCGGAAAACTCTCGATCCGCCCGCCGCTGATGCTGCACGAGGCCGACAGCGACCGGTTTTCGCCGCATGCCGACGCCATCAACAACGGATTGGCCTCGCTTTTCGGCGATTGACTGGCGGCAAAGCTTGCATTCTTGCTCCCGAGCGGCGAATGCCTACATGCTTCTGGCCCTGCTTTGCGGAGACCCACGCCCTTGCGCCGATTCCTCAATCGCCTGCTGCCGAAATCCTGGCGCTCGAACGTCGTCACCATTCCGGTCATCCGGCTGCAAGGCGTCATCATGACGGGTGGCGGCCAGTTTCGGCCGAGCCTGTCGCTCGCCACCACGGCCGGCCTGATCGAGAAGGCTTTTTCCTTCGAAGCGCCGGCGGTGGCGATTTCGATCAATTCGCCGGGCGGCTCGCCGGTGCAGTCGCGGCTGATCTACAAGCGCATCCGCGACCTGGCGGCGGAGAAGAACAAGCGCGTGCTGGTCTTTGTCGAGGACGTGGCGGCCTCCGGCGGCTACATGATCGCCGTCGCCGGCGACGAGATCGTCGCCGACCCCTCCTCCATCGTCGGCTCGATCGGCGTGGTGTCGGCCTCGTTCGGTTTTCCGGAACTGATGAAGAAGATCGGCGTCGAGCGGCGCGTGCATACGGCAGGCCGCAACAAGGCGGTGCTCGATCCGTTCAAACCGGAGAAGAAGGAGGATGTCGAGCGGCTGAAGGCGCTGCAACTGGAAGTCCACGAGACCTTCATCGAACTGGTGAAGGAACGGCGCGGCACGAAGCTGAAGGACGATCCGGACCTGTTCACCGGCCTGTTCTGGACGGCGAAGAAGGGGCTCGACCTCGGCCTGGTCGATTCCCTTGGCGACATGCGAAGCACGCTCAAGCAGCGTTTTGGCCCGAAAACGCAGCTCAAGCTGGTCAGCGCGCCGCGCGGGCTGTTGTCGCGCTTCGGCCTGTTCGGGTCGAGGGCACCGGCAGTCGAGGTTGCCCAGGCGGCCGCCGCGGGCTTGATCGATGCGGCGGAAGAGCGCGCGCTGTGGAGCCGCTACGGTCTTTGAAAAACCATTTGTAGTGGCTACGATGAAGCTTAGATACGCTGAACGATCGCCCGACGGGTTTGTCGAGGCCGGTCTCATGGGAGACCCGAAATGCAGTTGATCCTGTTCGCCATCGTCGGTGTCGCCGCCTATGTCGGCTACCGGTCCTTCGTCAGGGAAGCCGACCGGGTGACGGCCAAGGTGCGCCGCGCCGAGAAGCAGCACGCGACCGGCGCCACCGGCACGCTCGTCAAGGATCCCGAGACCGGCGAATACCGGCTCGCCAAGGACTGAGTTTCAGACCTTTCGCACCGTGGACGTCGCCGTCTCCTCCATCACCGAATTCGCCCCGGCGAAGATCAACCTCGCGCTGCATGTGACGGGGCGACGACCCGACGGCTATCATACGCTTGAAAGCCTGGCCGTATTCACCCGCTTCGGCGACCGGATAACGGTCGAGGCCTCGGAGCAGGATCGGTTTTCGGTGACGGGGCCGTTCGCCGCCGACGTGCCGACCGATGGCGGCAATCTGGTGCTCAAGGCGCGTGATGCGCTGCGGCAGTTCGTTGAAGGCCGGCGCCCGACGTCGCCCCCCTCTGTCCTGCCGGACATCTCCCCCACACGGGGGGAAATCATGCCGGCCGCGATGACTTCGCCAATCTCCACCGTTACGGGAGAAGTGCGAACTGCGGAACTGCCAATCTCCCCCCGTGCGGGGGAGATGTCCGGCAGGACAGAGGGGGGCGCGAGGGAATGCGCCATTTCAGCCTTTCCTGTTTCGATTCACCTCGAAAAGAACCTCCCGGTCGCATCCGGCGTCGGCGGCGGGTCGAGTGATGCGGCGGCGGTGCTCAGGGCGCTCAACCGGCTGTGGAACCTCCGTATGAGTCTCAATGACCTGGCCCGCATCGCTCTCGGCCTCGGTGCCGACGTGCCGATGTGCCTCATGGCCAAACCGCTGGTCGCGCGCGGCATCGGCGATGAGATTTCCGCCTTGTCGGGCGTGCCCGCGCACGGGCTGGTGCTGGTCAATCCCGGCCGCGCCGTCTCCACCGCCCAGGTATTCGCAACGCTGGCCCGCCGCGACAACGAACCCCTTCCGGCCCTCCCCAGGGTTCTCGATTTCCACGGCCTGCGCAACTGGCTGGAAACCGCCCGCAACGATCTCGAACCGACGGCGCGCGCGATCGAACCGGCGATCGGGCACGTCCTTGCCGCGCTGCATCGGGCAGGCGCGGGATTCGCGCGCATGTCGGGGTCCGGCGCCACGTGTTTCGGCCTGTTCGAGACCGGCAATGTCGCCAAGCGCGCCGCGGCCGAGTTGCGTTCGCGTCACCCGGACTGGTTCGTCGCGGCAACCAGAAGCATAGCATCGGAGGCACACGCGCATGGCTGACGAGGCACGCCCCTTCATCCCCGTCGGCATCGCGGTGCTGACCGTCTCGGACACGCGCACGCTCGCCGACGACAAATCGGGCCAGACGCTGGCCGACCGCATCGTCGAAGCCGGGCATGTGCTGGCCGACCGCGCCATCGTGACCGACGACCGCGAGAAGATCCGCGACAAGGTACTGGCGTGGTCGGGAGACGAAAAAATCGACGTCGTCATCACCACGGGCGGCACCGGCTTCACCGGCCGCGACGTCACGCCGGAGGCGCTGGAGCCGATCTTCGAGAAGCGGATGGACGGCTTTTCCGAGGTCTTCCACCGCATTTCCTACGACAAGATCGGCACCTC
>CAZBBT010000226.1:0-4181 GCA_964490065.1 uncultured Mesorhizobium sp.
GTCGAGGCCAACGAGGCCTTCGCCGCGCAGGCCTGCGCGGTCAACAAGGACATGGGCTGGAACCCCGACATCGTCAACGTCAATGGCGGGGCGATCGCCATCGGGCACCCGATCGGCGCGTCGGGCGCGCGCATCTTCAACACGCTGGTGCACGAGATGAAGCGCCGCGGCGCGAAAAAGGGCCTGGCCACGCTGTGCATCGGCGGCGGCATGGGTGTCGCGATGTGCGTGGAAGGGTTGAGTTAAGACAGTAAGGCAATAGGGCGGTAAGGCAGTAGGAAAGTGCCGGAAAAACGGCCGATGCACTGCCCGGCATTTGCTGTCATATTGCCCTACTGCCCTACTGCCCTACTGCCTTTTTCTCAGGGAGGAGAACTTCATGACCAAAACCGCACTCGTCACCGGCGGCTCGCGCGGCATCGGCGCCGCCATTTCCGTCGGATTGAAGAACGCCGGCTACACGGTGGCCGCCAACTATGCCGGCAATGACGAGGCGGCGAAGAAGTTCACCGCCGAGACGGGCATCAAGACCTACAAATGGTCGGTCGCCGACTACGACGCCTGCGTGGCGGGGACAAAGCAGATCGAGGCGGACCTCGGCCCGGTCTCGGTGCTGGTCAACAACGCCGGCATCACCCGCGACGCCATGTTCCACAAGATGACGCCGCAGCAATGGAACGAAGTGATCGGCACCAATCTGAACGGCGTCTTCAACATGACGCATCCGCTGTGGAGCGGCATGCGCGATCGCAAATTCGGCCGCGTCATCACCATTTCCTCCATCAACGGCCAGAAGGGCCAGGCCGGCCAGGCCAACTATTCCGCCTCCAAGGCCGGCGACATCGGCTTCACCAAGGCGCTGGCACAGGAGGGGGCGCGGGCGGGCATCACGGTCAACGTCATCTGCCCGGGCTACATCGCCACCGAGATGGTCAAGGCGATCGACGAGAAGGTGCTGGCCGAGCGCATCATCCCGCAGATCCCGGTCGGCCGCCTCGGCGAACCCGAGGAAATCGCCCGCTGCGTCGTCTTCCTGGCCTCGGAAGAGGCCGGCTTCATAACCGGCTCCACCATTTCCGCGAACGGCGGGCAGTATTTCGCCTGAGGCTTGTCCCGGCCGACTCTGCGGAACGGAGCGCACTGTCCCCCGTGAGTACAGGATGGAGTCATACCGGGGCGCCGATGGTCGCGATTACCGGTATGGCCTCGGCCAGTGGCATCCCCGACCGCAGCGAGATCAGCCGAGAAAATCGGCGCGGTGCGGCGTGAAGGAGTCGACCAGCCGACCGGCCGCCAGCGCCTTGACGCCGTGGACGAGATTGGACGGCACGATGAAGGAATCGCCGGTGTCCAGTGTCTCCGTCCTGCCGTCTATGGTCACCTCGAAGCGGCCCTCTGCGACATAGCTCGCCTGGACATGCGGATGCGAATGCAGTGCGCCGACAGCGCCCTTCTCGAAGGCGAATTCGACCACCATCAGCTCGTCGGTCTGGACCAGCACACGCCGGCGGTTGCCGTCCGGCGTCGCCGTCCAACCGACCGCCCCGGCATGGGTGAACACCTGGGTCATCGCGTCGTCCTCATCTGGACAGCCAGCCGCCGTCGACCGGCACCACGGCGCCGTGCATATAGTCGGACGCCCTGGCCAGCAGGAACACCGCGGCATCGCCGATATCGTCCGGCTCACCCCAGCGACCGGCCGGAATGCGCGCCAGGATCGCGGCATTCCGTTCGGCATCGGCGCGCAGCGCCTCGGTGTTGTTGGTCTCGATGTAGCCCGGCGCGATGGCGTTGACGTTGATGCCTTTCGCCGCCCATTCGCAGGCGAGCAGCCTGGTGACGCCGAGCACGCCATGCTTGGAGGCGGTGTAGGACGCAACCCTGATGCCGCCCTGGAAGGACAGCATCGAGGCGATGTTGACGATCTTCCCGCCGCGCCCCTCGCCAAGCGCCTTGCGGCCGAAGGATTGGCTGAGAAAGAACAGCGTCTTCAGATTGACGTCCATGACGTCGTCCCAGTCGGCGTCGGTGAAATCGACCGCATCGGCGCGGCGGATGATGCCGGCATTGTTGACCAGTCCGTCGAGTGGCCCGCCCTCCCAGACACGATCCAGCATCGCCTGCGCGGCCGATGTGTCCGAGAGATCGCAAGCGGCCGCCTCGAAGCGACCGCCGAGTTTAGCGATCTTCGCCGCCGTCTCGTCCATCGCCGAGCGGCCGACCCCGACCACCGCCCCGCCGGCTCGCGCGACCGCCACGGCAATCCCCTGGCCGATGCCGGTATTGGCGCCGGTGACGAGGACGCGCCTGCCCTCGAGGCTGAAGGAAGAAAGATCGCTCACCGCAACGTCTCGACCGGCACCGGATCGACATCCGTATAGTCGACATTGTCGCCGGCCATCGCCCAGATGAAGGTGTAGTTCGAGGTGCCGGCGCCGGAATGGATCGACCAGGGCGGCGACAGCACCGCCTCCTCGTTCTTCATGACGATGTGACGCGTCTCGTCCGGCTCGCCCATGAAATGGAACACGCGTGCCGTCTCCGGCAGGTCGAAATAGAGATAGGCCTCCATGCGGCGGTCGTGGACATGGGCGGGCATGGTGTTCCACACCGACCCCGGCGCGAGCTGGGTCATGCCGACGACGAGTTGGCAGGTTTTGACGCCATCGGCGTGGATGAACTGGAAGATCGACCGTTCGTTGGAGGTTTCCAGGCCGCCGAGGTCGATGCGCCTGGCGTCGCCGATGCGGATCAGCCGGTTCGGGTGCTTCTGGTGCGCCGGCGCGCTGAGCAGGTAGAATTTCGCCGGCTCACCGGCATTCGCCGATGCGAAGGAGACCGGATCCGTCCCCATGCCGAGATAGAGCATGTCGCGGTTGGCCAGATCGAAACTCTCTCCGCCAGCCTGGACCGTGCCGGCGCCGCCGATGTTGACGGCGATCAGTTCGCGGCGCTCGAGAAAATGCTTCGTCCCCGTCGGCTTGATCGCCTCAAGCGCAAGTGCGGCACCGGCCGGCATCGCCCCGCCGACGATCATGCGGTCGTAATGGGTGTAGGTCAGGTTGACATGGCCCGGTTCGAAAAGATCGGAAACCAGAAAATGATGCCGCAACTCGTCGGTGGCCATGGCGGCGGCGGCGGCGGGGTCGATGGCAAAGCGCGAGGAAGTGTCGGTTTGGGAACCCATGATGTGGCGTGTTTCTCCTGTTGTCCGTACTCGGTCAGCGTCGCGCGCTGGCGAGGTATTCGACCTGCTGGCCCACGAGCCGCTCGCTGTAGCGCGCCTGCGCCGCCACAAGATGGGCGCGCATCGCCTCGCGCGCGGCTTGAGCATCGCCCGCCGAAATCGCCTTCAGCACCAGAAGGTGCTCGCGCTGCAGCCCGGTGAGATATTCCATCGACAGAACCTCGATCGAATACCAGGGCGAACTGCGGTCGCAGGGAATGGTGCGGTCGCCGAGCGCATCGAGCATCTCGACATAGAGCGGGTTGTTGGTCGCGGACGCGATCTCGCGATGGAAAGCGAAGTCGGCCTTGCCGGTCGGCTCGCCGAGCTTGAGCACCCGCTCGAACTCGAAGAAGGCTTCCTGGATTAGCGCCGCCTGGGCGGCGTTGCGGCGCATGGCGGCCAGTCCCGCCGCCTCGACCTCGATGCCCATGCGTACTTCGAGCACGTTGATCGCCTGGCTGACCTTGCTGATCTCCTGGCTGAGTGCGCCGAGCGTCAGCGCCGGATGGTCGAGCACGAACACGCCGGCGCCCTGTCGCGGCTCGACCAGCCCGTCGGCGGCAAGGTTCGCCAGCGCCTCGCGGATCACCGTGCGACTAACCCCGAAGGTCTCGGTCATCTTCTCTTCCGTCGGCAGCTTCTGGCCAGGCTGGATCTCGCCCGAGACGAGCTGCCTGCGGATAGCGGCCACGACCGTCTCCGACAGCTTCGGCTTGCGCTCGACCTTGAAACCGGTGTCCGACGCCATCATCCGCCCCCTATCTGAACACGCTCGGCAGCCAGAGCGAGATGGCCGGGATATAGGTGACGAGGCCGAGAACCACGATGCCGGCGGCATAGAACGGCCAGATCGAGCGCATCGATTCCCAAACCGTGATACGGCCGACCGCGCAGGCTACGAACTGCACCGTGCCGACCGGCGGCGTGTTCAGCCCGATGCCGAGATTGAGGA
>CAZBBT010000227.1:0-4174 GCA_964490065.1 uncultured Mesorhizobium sp.
CCATATGGGCATGCTCGCCACCGTCATCAATTCGCTGGCGCTGCGCACCTCGCTGATCAAGATCGGCGTCGACGCGGTGGTGCTGTCGGCAATCGCGATGCCGGAACTGTGCGAGAGCTTTTCTCAGCGCCAGGCGACGGCCTACATGAACGAGGGCAAGGTCGTGATCTTCGCCGGCGGCACCGGCAATCCCTTCTTCACCACCGATTCGGCGGCAGCACTTCGCGCGGCCGAGATCGGCGCGGATGCGCTGTTCAAGGGCACGCAGGTGGACGGCGTCTATTCGGCCGATCCGAAGAAGGATCCGGATGCGACGCGATTCGAGCGCATCAGCCATGCGGAAGTGATCGGGCGCGGCCTCTCCATCATGGATACGGCTGCGATTGCGCTTGCGCGCGAAAACCACATTCCGATAATCGTCTATTCGATCCACGAGAAAGGCGGTTTCGGAGAAATACTCAAGGGCGGTGGCCGGTGCACGGTCGTCGCTGACGATTGACAGCTAACGCATGTCTCCCGAAAGTGGGCACCGGTTTCGGGACAAAGACATGCGTAAAATCAAGAACCTAAAGCGTACAGAGCGAATCTGAAAGATCGCGACACGCTTTAGGTCCTGAAAGCAGCGAGCCCGCGACAGGGCCGGGGAGACGACCATGAGTGGCGACTACAACGATCTGAAGCGGCGTATGGAGGGGGCTATCGCCGCCTTCAAGCATGACCTGGCATCGCTGCGCACCGGGCGCGCCTCCTCGAACCTTCTGGATGCCATTCAGGTGCAGGCCTACGGCACGGCCATGCCGATCAACCAGGTGGCCACCGTGTCCGTGCCGGAGCCGCGCATGATTTCGGTTTCGGTCTGGGACAAGTCTATGGTCGGCGCCGTCGACCGTGCCATCCGCGAGGCCAATCTGGGCTTCAATCCGATCGTCGACGGCGTTACGCTGCGCATTCCGCTGCCTGAACTCAACGAGCAACGCCGCAAGGAACTGGTCAAGATTTCGCACACCTATGCCGAGAACGCCCGTGTGGCTGCGCGCCACGTCCGGCGCGATGGCATGGATTTCCTGAAAAAGGCCGAAAAGGACGGTGACATCAGCGAGGACGATCACCGCAAGGAATCGGACCAGGTCCAGAAACTGACCGACGAAACCATCGCAACCATAGACAGCCTGCTTGCCGACAAGGAAGCGGAAATCATGCAGGTTTAGGATCGGCTCCAGCTTCCGGCCGATTCGAAAGCGAGATCATGACGAACCCCGCGCATGTCGCGATCATCATGGACGGCAATGGCCGCTGGGCCAAGGCGCGCGGTCTGCCGCGCCTTGCCGGCCACCGCGCGGGCGTGGAGGCGCTGCGCAAGGCTGTCCGCGCGGCGCCCGCCCTCGGCATCGCCTACCTGACGGTCTACGCCTTCTCTTCGGAAAACTGGTCGCGGCCGAAATCCGAGGTCAGCGACCTGATGGGTCTCTTGAAGCTGTTCATCCGGCGCGACCTCGCCGAGCTGCACCAGAACGGCGTCAGGGTCACCGTCATCGGCGACCGGGCAAACCTGCAGCCCGACATCCGCGGCCTGCTGGAAGAGGCTGAATCGCTGACGGCGCTCAACGACGCGCTGACGCTGGTGATCGCGTTCAACTACGGCGGCCGCGACGAGATCGCCCGTGCCGCCCGCAAACTGGCCAGAAGCGCGGCCCTCGGCGAAATCGATCCGGAGGAGATCACGGCGGACGTGTTCGCCGCATTCCTCGATACAGCCGGAATCCCGGACCCCGAACTGATTATCCGCACCAGCGGCGAGCTGCGCCTGTCGAATTTCCTGCTCTGGCAGGCGGCCTACAGCGAGCTCGTGTTTCTGCCCTGCTACTGGCCGGATTTCAGCGCCGAGCACCTTGCCGAGGCGCTGCGGGACTTCGGTAGCCGTGAGCGCCGCTTCGGCGGACTGACGGCACAAGACGTCGCTTTATGAGCGAAGGCATGAGCAACCTCCAGGTCAGAATCATTTCCTCCGTGGTTCTGGCGGCGGCGGTCCTTGCCGTGACCTGGCTTGGCGGCCTGCCGTTCCGGTTGCTTGCCGTCCTGATCGCCGGGGTGGTCTTCCATGAATGGATGCGCATGGCGCGCTTCGGCGCCACGCTGCGGCCGCTGGATTTCGTGCCGGAGGCGATGGTCGCGCTCTTTCTCGTCGCCCTGGTTGCGGGCCTCCCGGCCATGACGCTGCTTGCCCTGCTGGTTGCGCTGCTGATTGTCGCTGCGGCCATGCAGGCGCTGCGCGGCGGCAACAGGTGGGATGTACCGGGCATCGCCTATGCCGGCCTGTCCGGCTTTGCGCTGGCGATGCTGCGCGATGGCGACCGTTCCGGGCTGCTTGCCATCCTGTTTTTGTTCGCGGTTGTATGGGCGACCGACATTTTCGCCTATTTCGTCGGCCGCGCCGTCGGCGGGCCGAAGCTCGCGCCGGCGATTTCTCCCGGCAAGACGCAGAGCGGTGCTCTGGGTGGCGCGGCCGGTGGCGTTGTCGCGGGCGTTCTGCTCGCGGCGATTGCGGGCGCCGGCCACCTCGCATGGCTCGCCGGGGTGGCGCTGATACTGTCCGCGGTCGCGCAGGCGGGCGACCTTTTCGAATCATGGGTCAAGCGGCGCCATGGCCGCAAGGACTCCAGCCAGATCATCCCCGGTCACGGCGGCGTGATGGACCGGGTGGATGGGCTTGTCGCGGCGGCCGTCGCGCTGTACCTCATCGGCTGGCTGGCGGCTTCCGCGGATCATCCGGCTCACGGCCTTTTCCCGGCGTGACATCGATCACCGGGCAGGGGCGGCGCGTCACGGATTCGCCCGCTTTGCCGGGACAGTCGATGCGCGGCGACGCAACCGAGGACAGGAATTGAACGACATACTTCTAGCGGCCTCAAGCACGCAGGCCTTCGTTCTCGGGACGCTCGTGCCCTTCCTGTTCGTGCTGACGGTGGTCGTCTTCGTGCATGAGATGGGGCACTATCTCGTCGGGCGCCTGTGCGGCATCGGGGTCAACGCCTTTTCGATCGGTTTCGGCCCCGAACTCCTCGGCTTCAACGATCGCCACGGCACGCGCTGGAAGCTCTGCGCCATCCCGCTTGGCGGCTATGTGAAGTTCGTCGGCGACATGAACGCGACGAGCACGCCCGATTCGGCGGAGATCGAGGCTCTGAGCGACGACGAGCGGCGCGTTGCCTTCCATACGCAGCCGATCTGGAAGCGCGCCGCGACGGTTTTTGCCGGGCCGCTGTTCAATTTCCTGCTCACCATAGCGGTTTTCGCCGTGCTGTTCGCAGCCTACGGGCGCTGGGTCTCGGAGCCCATGGTGGCGGAGGTGACGGCCGGCAGCCCGGCGCAGCAGGCCGGAATCATGCCTGGCGACCGGTTCGTGAGCGTCGATGGCGGCAAGGTCGAGACCTTCGCCGATGTTCAGCGCCTCGTCTCGGGCCGGGGAGGGGATCCGATCACCTTCGTCCTGCTGCGCGACGGCAGGGAAGTGACCGTGGTGGCGACGCCCAGGCTGATGGAACAGGAAGATGCACTCGGCAACAAGGTCAAGGTCGCCGTCATCGGTGTCGTCAACAACCGGCAAGTGGGCCAGCCGCGACTTATAACCTACACGCCCGTGCAGGCCGTGGTCGCGGCCGTCGAGGAGACGGGCCATATCGTCCAGCGCACCGGCCAGTTCCTGAAACGCTTCGCGGTCGGGCGCGAGGACAAGTGCCAGCTTGGCGGGCCGGTCAAGATCGCCGGCATGGCCGAGCAGGCGGCAAAGCTCGGCTTCGAGTGGCTGGTGCAACTGGTGGCATTGCTTTCGGTCGGCATCGGCATCCTCAACCTGCTGCCGATTCCGCCGCTCGACGGCGGGCATCTGCTGTTTTACGGCATCGAGGCGGTGCTGAGGCGGCCGGTGTCGGAGCGCATGATGGAGGCGGTCTATCGCACCGGGCTGGTGCTGGTGCTCGCCTTCATGGGCTTCGTATTCTGGAACGATCTGTTTGGCTGCTGAAATCATGAAGAAATTCGGCGCAGGCGGTGCCGCCGTTGAGGCCTCGTTTACCATGGCGGGGGATAGGCGTGACGTGAAAGCCACGCCGCTTGGGTAAGTAAATACAAATTAACCAGAAGCCTTGCGTGTAGGGAAAATCCGGTTATTACGGTA
>CAZBBT010000228.1:0-4172 GCA_964490065.1 uncultured Mesorhizobium sp.
TGTTCTGCGTCTCGCGTGGCATGTCGGCGACCTCGTCGATATAGAGGATGCCGCGGTGCGCTTCTTCCAGCGCACCCACCTTGCGTTCGGTGCCGTTGGATTCGGTGCCGAACAGTTCGATCTCCATGCGCTCCGGCGTGATGGTGGCGGCCGAGAGCGTTACGAACGGACCGCTCTTGCGCGCCGACAGCGCGTGGATCGCACGGGCAGCCAGTTCCTTGCCGGAACCGGACGGCCCGATGATCATGACGCGGCTGTTGGTCGGCGCGACGCGCTCGATCGTCTGGCGCAATTGGCTCATCGCCGAGGACATGCCGATCAGGTCGAACGTCTCGCCGCTGCGCTGCTTGAGGTCGGAAACCTCCCGCCTGAGCTTCGAGGTTTCCAGCGCCCGCTCGGCGACCAGGATCAGCCGGTCCGCCTTGAACGGCTTCTCGATGAAATCGTAGGCGCCGCGGCGGATCGCCGAAACGGCGGTTTCGATGTTGCCGTGCCCCGAGATCATCACCACCGGCAGGTTTGGGTGCATGGTCTTGATTTCGTCCAGCAGATCCAGGCCGTCGAGCCGCGAGCCTTGCAGCCAGATATCGAGGAAAACCAGACGAGGGGCGCGGTCGGCAATTGCCGCCAGCGCGCTGTCGGCGTCGTGCGCCGTGCGCGTCTCGTGGCCTTCGTCGCTCAGTATGCCGGCAACGAGTTCGCGGATATCTTCCTCGTCGTCGATGATAAGGATGTCAGACGCCATTCCCGACCTTTTCAGCTTTTCTTTCTTTCAACTTGTCTTCGCCTTCGACGGAGGTCTTGGCGGAAGGGAGGATCAGGCTGATCATCGCGCCTCGCCCGCCATGGAAATCCGCCGGCGCATCATGAAGTTCCAGTCGCCCGCCATGGTCCTCCACGATCTTCTTGACGATGGCGAGACCGAGGCCGGTCCCCTTCTCGCGCGTCGTCATATAGGGCTCCAGGAGCCGCTGGCGATTCTCGCGCGGCAAGCCCTTGCCGTTGTCGATCACGTCGACCCGGCAGGCGTCGCCGTCCCTGCGCGCCCGGATGCGGATGACGCCGCGCTCGCCCTCGTCCCATTCCAGCCCTTCCATGGCCTCGGCGGCGTTCTTCACGACGTTGCCGAAGGCCTGCGCCATCAGCCGGCTGTCGAACGTGCCCTTGAGCGGTTCGTCGCCGAAATCACGCTCGAAGGCGATATCGGGGCGGCTGACCTCGACCAGAAAGGAGGCCTCGCGCAGCGGTTCGCGCAGGTCGATCGCCTTCATCTCCGGTTTCGGCATGCGTGCGAAGGACGAGAATTCGTCGACCATGCGGCCGATATCGCCCACCTGCCGGATGATCGTATCCGTACACTGGTCGAACACCTCGCGATCCTCGGTGATGACCTTGCCGTAGCGGCGCCGTATGCGTTCGGCGGAAAGCTGGATCGGCGTCAGCGGATTCTTGATTTCATGCGCGATGCGCCGCGCGACGTCGGCCCAGGCCGATGAGCGCTGCGCCTGGACGAGATCGGTGATGTCGTCGACGGTGACGACATAGGACTTCTGTTCCGGGTCTTCCTCGTCTTCCTCGATCGTCAACTGGATATTGAAGGTGCGCTCCGCGCCTGTCCGATAGAAGGTGACCTGCTCGCGGTAGAAGGGCTTGCCGGACTTGCGGCCGATCTCGAAGACACGACCCACATGCGGCAGAAGCGTCGAAAGGTTTTTCCCCAACGCCGTCTTCGACGACAGCGCCAGCATCGTCTCGGCCGAGCGGTTGACGATGGTGACGATGCCCTCGGCATCGACGCCGATAACGCCTGCGGTGACGCCGGCAAGCACGGCCTCCGAGAACCGCCGCCGTTCGTCGATCAGATCCTTGGCCGAGAGAAGTTCGTTGCGCTGCGATTTCAGTTCGAGAAGCATCTTGTTGAAAGTGTCGCCGAGATAGGCGACGTCGCCATCGGAAGGCCTGACCGGAACCGAAACGTCGAGATTGCCGGTGGCCACCTCGTCGGCGGCGCCGATCAGTTGCCGGATCGGCCGCACGAGGCGGTCGGCCACGGCTATGCCAGTCCAGATCGCCGACAGGATGATAATCAAGGTCAGCGACAGATAGGGCAGCGCGAACGCGACCTGTGTCGTGCGCCGGTTGTCCTCCAGCCCGCGATACTCGTCGGTGTTGGAGCGAACGATCTGGCGCGCCTTGATGACTTCGGGATCAACGAGGCGGATCGTGTAAAGATAGAGCCCCTCGATCTGCCTGAGCTTGATGATCGCACCCATGATGTTGCGCGTCTTGGGTTCGATCAGCAGCGGCTTGCCGTCGGCGGCCTGCGCCACCGCGCCGTCCGGCGGTTCCGGCATGGCGAAATCCGTGCCGGTCTGGGCGCTCATGACGAACGACCCATCCGGCTTGACGAGAGCGGCGTGGGCAAGCCCGCGGCCGACCGCTTCCTTGTTCAAGAGGTCGAGAAAGCCGGTACGGTCGAGGCCGTAGAGCTGGCGCGCATTGTCGAGATCGTAGGCCATCGACAGCGTCGTGCCCTGAAGATTGCGGGCATTCTCCTGCACATAGGCGTCGGCGATCGACAGCGACGAATTGATGATCGTCTTGGTGCGTATCTCGAACCAGCGGTCGAGGCCGATGTTCAGCGTCACGGATGCGATGATGGCGACCATGATGGCGGGGATAGCCGCCACCAGTGCGAACATCGCGACGATGCGCACATGCAGCCGCGATGCCGCCTTGCCGCCTCGCCGCGCCATCACGATGCGGTGCACTTCGCGCCCGATCAGCGCCACCAGCGCAAGAATGAAGGCTGCGTTCACCGCAATGAGCGCCCACGTGGTGGTCGCGTCCGGGGTCAGAGGCGTCACCCCGACCAGGATCGCGAACGACACCGCCGCCGTCAGCAGCGCGCCGACGATCGCCACCACGCCCGGTAGCGCCAGCAGCCGCCGCGTGTCGCGCACGGCGGCTTTGCGGAATAACGCGCCGTTCAACGTTGGAACCTGCAATGCCATGTCGCCGTCTAAAGCCATGATTGCGTCACTTTTATGCAACGCATTGTGGCGATTGTGCAACAAGGAGTGCCGAAGCGAAAATCTTTCGACGGCCAATCAACAGGTAATCGAAAGGTCTGGTGCGTGGTGCGATCTTTTGGAGCGCCTGATACTCTCCAGCGTCCTTCTACGCCCCTCTGGGAAGCGATGCGCTACGCCGAACGGCCGGACTTGTAGACGTTGACGCCGAGATCGCGGATTTTCTTGCGCAAGGTATTGCGGTTGAGGCCGAGCAGTTCCGCCGCCTTGATCTGGTTGCCGCGCGTTGCCGTCATGGAGGCCAGAACCAGCGGATACTCGACCTCGGCAAGAAGCCGCTGATAGAGCCCGGCAGGCGGCAGATCCTTGCCGAACGAGGCGAAATAGCGCTGCAGATAGTGCTCGACCGCCTGGCCGACCGACAGATCGTCGGGAATCAGCACGCCGCCGTCCGGAACGACCGGCCTTTCGCCGGTCTTCAGCTCCGATTCGATGATCTCCGCCGAAATCTCGTCCTGCGGATAAAGCGCTGCCAAACGGCGGACCAGATTCTCCAGTTCGCGCACGTTGCCCGGCCAGGGATAGCGCTTCATCAGTTCCAGGCCGCCGGTGGCGATGCGCTTGGTCTGCAGGCCTTCCTTCTCCCCCAGCTTGAAGAAGTGGCGCACGAGGTCGGGAACGTCCTCCGCGCGCTCGCGCAGCGCCGGCAGGCGCAGCGGCACGACGTTGAGGCGGTAGAACAGGTCTTCGCGGAAAAGGCCCTGGTTGATGAGCGTGCGCAGATCCTTGTTGGTGGCGGCGACGATGCGCACGTCGGTCCGGATCGGCGTGCGGCCGCCCACCGTGGTGTATTCGCCCTGCTGCAGTACGCGCAGAAGCCGCGTCTGCGCCTCCATCGGCATGTCGCCGATCTCATCGAGGAACAGCGTGCCGCCCTCGGCTTGCTCGAAACGGCCGCTGGAGCGGTTCTGGGCGCCGGTGAAGGCACCCTTCTCGTGGCCGAACAGTTCCGATTCAATCAGGTCGCGCGGGATCGCCGCCATGTTGATGGCGACGAAAGGCCCGCCGCGCCGGCGGCCGTATTCGTGCAGCGCGCGCGCCACCAGTTCCTTGCCGGTGCCCGATTCGCCCGAGATCATC
>CAZBBT010000229.1:0-4137 GCA_964490065.1 uncultured Mesorhizobium sp.
CCGCACGGCCACACCGATCCGCGCTGGTATGCGCTGAACGAGCCGTTCCCCGACCCGGCGCAATTGCTCATCGTGCCGGACCACTACATTTTCCGCATGCTGTTCTCGCAAGGCGTGCGCCTTGAAGACCTTGGCGTGCCGGCGCTGGACGGCTCTCCGGTCGAGACCGACGGCCGCAAGATCTGGAAGCTTTTCGCCGAGCATTATTATCTCTTCCGCGGCACGCCGACGCGGCTCTGGCTCGACCATGTCTTTGCCGACCTGTTCGGCATCGGCGAGCTGCTGACGCCGGAGACGGCCGACCGCTTCTACGACACGATCGCCGAAAAGCTCAACCAGGACGATTACCGTCCGCGCGCGCTGTTCGAGCGCTTCAACATCGAGGTCATCGCCACCACCGAAGGCGCGCTGGACGATTTGCGCTGGCACCGGATGATCCGCGACAGCGACTGGAACGGCCGCGTCATTACCGCCTATAGGCCCGACGCCGTTGTCGATCCCGATTTCGAGGGGTTCGGCGGCAATCTCGATCTGCTGGGTGAAATCACCGGCTGCGACACCGGCACCTGGGCTGGCTATCTCGGCGCCCACCGCGCGCGGCGCGCCTTCTTCAAGGAGCACGGCGCGACCTCGTCCGACCACGGCCATGCGACGGCGGAGACGGCCAATCTTTCCGATGCGGCCGCCGAAGAGCTGTTCAACCGCATCCGCCGCGGCTCGGAGGACGAGCGCGAGCGAAAACTGTTCCGCGCCCAGATGCTGACCGAAATGGCCAAGATGAGCCTGGATGACGGGCTGGTGCTGCAGATCCATCCCGGTTCCTCGCGCAACCACTCTTCGGCGACGATGAAGAAGTTCGGCCGCGATAAGGGGTTCGATATTCCGACCCGGACCGATTACGTCACGGCGCTGAAGCCGCTGCTCGACTGCGTCGGCACCGAACGCGACCTCACCGTCGTGCTGTTCACGCTGGACGAGACCAGCTATGCGCGCGAACTTGCGCCGCTGGCCGGCGTCTATCCGGCGCTGCGCCTCGGCCCCGCCTGGTGGTTCCACGACAGCCCGGAAGGCATGCGCCGCTTCCGCGAGATGACGACGGAAACGGCCGGTTTCTACAACACCGTCGGCTTCAACGACGATACCCGCGCCTTTCCGTCCATTCCGGCCCGTCACGACGTGGCGCGCCGGATCGATTGCGCATTCCTCGCCCGTCTCGTCGCCGAGCACCGGCTCGGCGAGGACGAGGCGCACGAGGTTGCGCGCGAACTGGCCTATACGCTGGCAAAGAAAGCGTACCGGCTCTGACAGGCGGTCCGCCGCCGAAGCATCCAAGGGAGGAGAACCAGATGATGCACTTTCCGAAACTGGCGGCGGCTGCCTTTGCCGCCGCTTCGCTGATGATAGGCGCGGCACAGGCTGCCGATACCACGGTGCTGCGCGCTGCCGACACCCATCCGGACGGCTACCCGACCGTCGAGGCGGTGAAATATTTCGGCGAGCTTCTCAAGGAGCGCACCGACGGCCGCTATTCGGTCGAGATGTTCCACTCCTCGCAACTCGGCGAGGAGGCCGACACGGTCGAGCAGGTGCGCGCCGGCGTCATCGACATCAACCGCACCTCGCTCGGGCCGTGGAACAACCTGATCCCCGAGACCACGATTCCCTCGCTGCCCTACATCTTCCGCTCGGTCGAGCATGCCCGCAAGGTGATGAACGGCCCGGTCGGCGACGAGATCCTGGCGGCGTTCGAGCCCTACGGCGTGGTCGGGCTCGCCTTCTACGACGGCGGTGCGCGCTCCTTCTACAACACCAAGAAGCCGATCGAGACGATAGCCGACCTCAAGGGCATGAAGTTCCGCGTCATGCAGTCGGACATCTTCGTCGACATGGTCGCGGCCCTTGGCGCCACGGCGACGCCGATGCCCTATGGCGAGGTCTATTCCGGCCTCGAGACCGGCGTCATCGATGGCGCGGAGAACAATTTCCCCAGCTACAACACGGCCAAGCATGCCGAGGTGGCGAAATACTACTCGCTCGACCAGCACCTGATCGTGCCGGAAGTGCTGGTTATGGCCAAGACCACCTGGGACAAGCTCACCCCGGAAGACCAGGCGATCGTCAAGCAGGCCGCCAAGGACAGCGTCGCCAAGCAGTACGAGCTGTGGGATGCGCAGGTGGCGAAATCGCGCAAGACCGTGGAGGGCGAGGGCGCCAAGATCACCGAGCCGGACAAGCAGGCCTTCATCGACGCCATGAAGCCGGTCTACGACAAGTGGGTCACCGACGCCAAGCTCAAGGACCTGGTCGCCCGCATCCAGGCGACGAAGTAACCGGAGAGCCGGGGGCGGCCTGCGCCGCTCCCGGATCGCCGACCCAAGGGGAAGGAAACAGACGATGGATGCGCGAGGCATCACGATGGGGCCGCTGGCCGACCGGCCTGCGCTCCTCAAGCTCGGCAAGGTGCTTTCCGCACTCAGCACGGCGTCGCTCTACATCGCCGGCGCGGGGCTGGTGGCGATGACCGGCATTGTCGCCTGGCAGGTGTTCTGCCGCTACGTGCTCAACTGGTCGAATAGCTGGACCGAGATCACCTCGGTTCTTTTGATGAGCTGGTTCATCATCCTGGGTGCGGCGGTCGGCGTGCGCGAGAATTACCATCTCGGCTTCGACGTGCTGCTCTACGTGCTGCCGAAGGGCAGCAAGAAATGGCTGCGCACCATTTCCGACGTGCTGGTGGCGGCTTTCGCCGTGGGCATGATCTATTACGGCCTGCAACTCGTCGCGCTGGGCTGGCGGGCAAGGCTGCCGGCGCTCGGCATTCCCGAAGGCCTGAAATACCTGCCGCTGGTCGGCGGCGGCGCGCTGATCGTGCTGTTCTGCGTCGAGCGCGTCGTGCTGCGCTTCGCCGGCGTCGATGTCGACCGCGACCTGCATGACGAAAATGAAGTTTCGGAGATCGGCGAAGCCGAACTCGACCGTTTGAAGGAAGCCTGAGATGGCGCTCTGGATATTGTTCGGCGTCTTCACGGTGCTGATGTTCATCGGCATGCCGATCGCGTTCTGCCTCGGCATCGCCTCCTTCACCACCATCCTCTATATGGGCCTGCCGCCGCTGGTCATCTTCCAGCAGATGAATTCGGGCATGAGCGTGTTCACGCTGCTCGCCATCCCCTTCTTCATCTATGCCGGCGACCTGATGGTGCGCGGCGGTATCGCCAGCCGCATCGTCGCCTTCGCCGGCTCCATGATCGGCCATCTGCGCGGCGGGCTCGGCCAGGTCAACATCGCGGCCGCCACCCTGTTCGGCGGCATTTCCGGCTCGGCCGTGGCGGAGACGGCGGCGGTCGGCGGGCTGATGATCCCGCAGATGAAGGCGCGCGGCTACGGCGCGGACTACGCCGTCAACGTCACCTCGATGGCGGCACTGATCGCACTGCTCCTGCCGCCGTCGCAGAACATGATCATCTATTCCATCGCCGGCGGCGGCAAGATCTCCATCGCCGACCTGTTCACCGCCGGCATCCTGCCCGGCCTGCTGCTCGCGCTGTCCCTGATGGTCACCGCCTATTTCGTCGCGCGCAGCAGAGGCTATCCGACCGAGCCGTTCCCCGGCTTTGCTACCGTCGCCAGGCTCGGCCTCATCTCGATCCCCGGCCTGCTGCTCATCGCCATCATCTTCGGCGGCGTGCGCTCCGGCGTCTTCACCGCGACGGAAAGCTCCTGCATCGCCGTCCTCTACGCCATCCTCGTCACCATCACGATCTACCGCTCGATGCGCTGGGCCGACTTCGTCCACGCCACGCTGGGCGCGGTGCGTACCACGGCGATGGTGCTGCTCATCATCGGCACCGCCGCCTCCTTCAGTTGGCTGATGGCGTATCTGAAGGTTCCGGCGACGCTGATCGAGGGCATGAACGCCATCTCGACCGATCCGCTGGTCGTGCTTCTCCTGCTCAACGTACTCATGCTGTTCCTCGGCACCTTCATGGACATGGGGCCGATGATCATCATCTGCACGCCGATCTTCCTGCCGCTGGTCACGCATTACGGCGTCGATCCGGTGCATTTCGGCGTCATCGTCATCCTCAATCTCGGCATCGGGCTGAACACGCCGCCGGTCGGCACGGTGCAGTTCGT
>CAZBBT010000230.1:0-4083 GCA_964490065.1 uncultured Mesorhizobium sp.
CAGCCCAACCCGCTCGCCCGGCCGGATCGCCAGCGAGAAGTCGCGGTAGAGCGGCAGAAGGTGGTTGCCATAGTGGAAGGTGACGCGGTCGAAGACGATGCCGCCATTGCCGATGCGGATCGGCCGCGCGCCGGGCATATCCTCGACACCCAGCGGCTCGGCCTCGATGTCGACCAGTTCCTCCATGTCGTTCACCGAACGCTGCATGTTGCGGATGTGCATGCCGATGTCGCGCAGATAGCCCTGCAGCACGAAGAAGGCGGTGAGCACGAAAGCGACGTCGCCGGCGCTCGCCTGCCCCCACGACCACAGCACAAGCGCGAAGCCGATGACGGCGGCGCGCAGCGCCAGCAGCATCAGCCCCTGCGTGGTGCCGTTCACCGTGCCGCGCATCCAGGTCCGGCGCGTGCGGCCGCGCCACTTGTCGACGACCTCTGCGAAGCGGGCCTCCTCGCGCTCCTCCGCGCCGAAGCCCTTGACCACGGCATTGCAGCTCACCGCGTCGGCCAGCGAGCCGCCGAGCCTGGTATCCCAGATGTTGGCGAGCCGCGCGGCCGGCGCGACATAGCCGAGCGACAGCGAAGCGGTGACGGCGATGAACATGAGCGAGCCGGCGGCAACGACCACGCCCATCATCGGCCAGTACCAGCCGAGCAGCAGCGTCGAGCCGACCAGCATGACCAGCGACGGGAACAGCGCGATCAGGATCGTGTCGTTCAACAGGTCGAGCGCCCACATTCCGCGCGTGATCTTGCGCACGGTCGAGCCGGCGAAGGAGTTGGCATGCCAGTCCGTCGAAAAACGCTGCACGCGATGGAAGGCGTCGGCCGAAATGTCGGCCATCATCTTCAGCGTCAGGTCGGTGATGCCGACAAAGGCGATGTTGCGCATGACGACGGCTGCAAGCGCCAGCGAGACGAGCACGCCGAAGGCGGCGACCGCCGCCTCCCATGCGGCCGCATCGGTGGCCGCGCCGCGCGCCACCGCGTCGACCAGCCGCCCGGAATAGAGCGGCGTCATGACGTCGGCCAGCGTCGAGACCAGGAAGGTCCCGATAATGAGCGCCAGCCGCCAGGGCTGCCGCCGCCAGTGACTGAAGGTGAAGCCGAGAACGCTGGCGAACGCACCGCCGCGCAGGTCGAGTTTGAAGCGAGCCATGATGTCATTCGGGCGCAAAGCGCCCGGCCCCGGAAAATCAGAAATAAAGAAAAACCGCGTGCGCCCGAAGCGCTGTGTCGGTACGAACAGGACGATCCGCCGAAAACGGCGGCGCCCGTGCCTAGGCCTGACGGCCCCTCATAGCGATGTCGAATCGTGGCATTCGTGACCTCCCGAAGGGGAATCGCGGAGCAAGTGCTTTTATGGATGAAGCCGACGCGTGGCAAGCGCCGCCGCCTCACAAATCGCAACTGGCTGAATCGATCGCGTCAATCTGTGACAGCGGTAGCGCACGGCCTCGCGTTCCCGGCGGCGGAGTTTTTGTCCGCCAGGTTCTGAAAAGCCGCCGCCGTTCGGGCATGGGTGGTCGGGTCGAGCCGACGAAGCGCCGGACTTACGACGTATCGAAAGCGAGCGGCGCCGGGATATCCAGCCCGCGAACCGCCGGCCCGGAAATCTCGTGTGACAGCCGGCCGGCCTGCGAGCCGATAGCGCCGGGGACAGCGAACTGACTGGCCTGGGCCAGCAGGGCGCACAGCACCAGCGCCAGCGCGCGGAAACGAACCGCAAGCCGCGCCGCGTCGCCGGCCGCTCCCGGTATATCGGCCGGAACCGGCGCGCCGCCGAACAGGAATGCCCGCGCCTCGGCCTCGCCGTGGCTCAGGATGCCGAGCACCTGACGGCGGCGAAGGTAAGGAGCGCCGGCGGCAAGGTCGGCCAGACTGGCCAGCGCGAACAGCAGCGCCACGATGCGCTCCAGCACATCGCGGTTCCAGTTCGCTTGTCCGTCCCAGTCTTCCATTCCGGTCTCCGTTTCAGGCGGATACAGTATGGGAGAGGGATTGGGGGGTGTGGAAAGAGGTCGGTGAGAAAAGAAGACCGGGGCGCTTCAAGAGCCTGAAAGTCTAGGGAAGTTTGCTTGAGCGGTTGTGGAAATGCGCACAGGCTGACGGCGCGCCAGCTCTGTCTTCCGGCAGGGCGCGGCAATCGCATATGAAATTTTCGAGCGTCCAGCACCCCCACCCCTAACCTTGCCGGGGCGAGACCCGTGGCTCGCCCCGGCAAGGTTAGGGGTGGGGGTGCGCCGCCATTTGCGATTGCCCTGCCGCAAGGGAGATAGGCATTCCGGCCGGCCCGTGGCCGCCGCCGAGCACCCCGTGCCTCCGGCAAGCCCGAGGGCGGGCTCCGGGCGCAAGGCGAGAGCCGGGACCCGTTCCGAACATCGTCAAAGTCACGGAATCCCGGATGGCTGAGCCCTTCGGGCGGTTTGTCGCTCGAAAAGCCAAGCAGTTGGCCTTTCGTCAGTTTCACTGGCCGCTCCTCGCCCCCGCAACGGGCGAAGAGAGCTATTCCGGCAACCATCAGGCGAGCCGAATGCCTCGCCTCGCCGCTGTAGCGAAGCGTGGTTCAGTTGACCGTCGTCTCCGACGTGGCTTCCGCGGCCGTTGTCGCAGCGGGAATCTCCGCGCTGGCGAGCTGCTTGGCGCAAATTTCGGCTGCCCCGTCCACCGGTTCCTTCATCTCGGCAAAGGTGACCCAGCCGCCCTTTTCCACGAAGCTGTCGCGTTTCCAGGAATCAGCCTTCTTGAGTTCCGCCAGTTGCGCCTGAGCGTCGGGAGCCTCGAGGAACCTGTGAACGCAAATATTGGCCGCGAGTTGCGCCGCCGCCTGTTCGCCAGCCGCTTCCGCGTTCTCGGTCGCGGTGCCGCCGGTGACCCAGCCGCCCCACGTGAAGCCGACGATCATGGTCAGAACCACCGCACCGATGCAGGACCAGAACCAGACTGTCTTGGAGGGCTGATAGGCACTCCATTTCTCTCCCATTGCCATCGTACTTTCTCCTTCTTGCTTTTCTCGGGGAGTTCTCGCGACATCCTTCATCACGATGAAATACAAACTAACACAGTGCGTGATTGTGACCACCCCGAAATGGACCGAAGAGGGAAAAAAGGCGTGACCTGCGCCTAACCCGCCTCTTGAAAAGACAGAAGAAAACTTCTCTATTTCATTGAGAAATATGAAAATTCGACGCTGACCTGTTTGAGCCGATCAGCCTTGTCGATCCAGGCGCATCTCGTGGCCGTCGGTCATCCGCCGGAAGCCGAAGCGCTCGTAGAGCCCGTGCGCGTCGCTCGTGTTGAGCATCCAGGTCGAGACCGTTTTCAACTCAGGATGGTCCAAAAGCGCGGCGACAAGCGCCTTGCCGATTCCCTCGCCCCGATGGTCCGGCCAGACGATAACGTCGGACAGGCGGGCGAACACCGCGCGGTCGCCCGACGCGCGCGCGAAGCCGATTTGCCTGCCGTCGAGCAGCGCAATGGCGCAGATCGAGTTCTCGAAGGCGCGCCGGTTGATCTCGCCGGTGCGCTGGAGCCCCCATAGCTCTCGCGGATAAGGCCTGACGTCGCCTCGAAATCGAGGTCGGCGGGATCGTGCGAAATCCGCATGGCGTCGTCAGTTCCTGTCCCGGAACCGGTTGGTGATCGGATAGCGGCGGTCGCGGCCGAAGTTCTTGCGGGTGATCTTCACGCCGGGTGCTGCCTGCCGGCGCTTGTATTCGGCGATGTAGAGCAGGTTTTCCACCCGCGTGACGGTCTCGCGTGGATGGCCGCGCGCGACGATCTCGTCCACGCCCATCTCGTTCTCGACCAGGCATTCCAGAATGTCGTCCAGCGCCGGATAGGGCGGCAGCGAATCCTGGTCGGTCTGGTTCTCGCGCAGTTCCGCCGAGGGCGCCTTGTCGATGATGTTGACCGGAATGACCTCGCCCGACGGCCCGAGCGCGGTCGGCGGCACATGCGCGTTGCGCCAGCGCGAGAGGCCGTAGACCTGCATCTTGTAGAGGTCCTTGATCGGGTTGAAGCCGCCGTTCATGTCGCCGTAGAGCGTGGCGTAGCCGACCGACATTTCCGACTTGTTGCCGGT
>CAZBBT010000231.1:0-4046 GCA_964490065.1 uncultured Mesorhizobium sp.
TCAAGGTCATGTCGATGGGCTTCCTCGTCGACGAGGAGACGCCGATGATCTGGCGCGGACCGATGGTGATCTCGGCGCTGACGCAGATGCTGCGCGAGGTCGAATGGGGGCCGCTCGACGTGCTGGTGGTCGACATGCCGCCCGGCACCGGCGACGCCCAGCTTACCATGGCCCAACAGGTGCCGCTGGCCGGTGCTGTCATCGTCTCCACCCCGCAGGACCTTGCCCTGATCGACGCCCGCAAGGGCCTCAACATGTTCAGGAAGGTCGACGTGCCGCTGCTCGGCATCGTCGAGAACATGAGCTATTTCCTCGCCCCCGACACCGGCAAGCGCTATGATATTTTCGGCCATGGCGGCGCACGCAAGGAGGCCGATCGGCTGGGGGTGACCTTCCTCGGCGATGTGCCGCTGGAGATGGGCATCCGCGAAAGCTCCGACCAAGGCCGCCCGGTCGTCGCGGCCAAGCCCGACGGGCCGGAGGCGAAGATCTACCGCGACATAGCGGCAAGGGTGTGGGAGCGCCTGCAGGAGGAAAAGGCCGGAGCGGAAGGCGCCGCCCCGGCGATCGTGTTCGAATAGCCATATGACGCCGTTTCGGCGCATCATCTCCGCGGTGCGGGATAACAGGTCAGGCCTGCCGCAGTCTCGTCCAGGGATGGCGCAAGGAAATCAGATTGTAGAGGCGGTCATAGCTCTTCGCGGATTCGGTCCGGAGCATGGAGGATTCATGCACCCGATAGCGGCACAGCAGTTCCGGAACGTAGGAGACATGGGCTTCCACCTCCGCGAGCTTGCACCAGAAGTCATAGTCCTCCCATCCGCCTTCGATGTGCGAGTAGCCTCCGGCTCGCGCCCAGCAGCTCTTTTTGACCAGCGCCATGGCGTCGATATAGGGGCCTTTGGCAAGCAGCGTCTTCGACCAGTAGTCGGCTAGTCCGACATCGGTCGTGCCGTCGAACATCACGAGCTGGCTGTAGACGGCATCGGCATCTCCGGCGGCCATCGCCCGCCGAAGTTTGCGGATGCAGGAGGGATAGATGACGTTGTCCGCATCCATCACGAAGACGGCGTCGTGGCTCGAAGCCTCGAAGGCGGTATTTCTCGCTTCGGCAAGGCCGCAATTGGTTTCGTGCCGGATCAGGAGCCCGCTCGGGAATCGCGCCTTGTTCTTTCGCATCCAGCTCTCTGCGATCGCCAGGGAGTCGTCGCGCGATGAACAATCGTCGACCACGATGAGTTGGATGCCTTCGAAGTCCTGAGCCGCGATCGAGTCCAGGCATTCCTCGATATACCGCGCATAATTGTACAGGCTCACCGCAACCGAAACACCTTCGGGCGCCGGGTTGCGCCCCCATTTCAGAACCGCTCGGCTCGCAATCCTTCTCATCGTTCGTCGCATGCCGTCAGCATATCGATCAACAGATCGGCTCTCCTGGCCTCGCTGGCCGGGTCGCGAACCGCCGCGGCCGCAGCCTGAGACACTTCGGCGGCTTTTTTTCTGCCGTCCTTGTCGTTGATCGTCCAGTCCAGCAACTGCATCAGACGCTGCCTTTCCTCGGTCAGGAAATGGATCCCGGGTTCGAATTCGGGATTCGCGAAACACGGCTCGGACACAACGACCGCTCCGTTTGCCATTCCCTGATGGACAAGGCGATGCCACTCGAAATAGGGGAACTCGTCGCGATGGATGTTCAGGAGAACACGCGCATTGCGCGCCACCAGTTGCGCCACCATGACGAGGCCCGCCTCGTCCGCCGCACCGTTCATGGGCAAGGTTGCGTTGGCGGTCCGCAGGTACAGGAAACTTTCATAGCGGCTGAGTTTTTCCGCGTTGCGCGCGAAGAAGCGGGCACGGCTGGGACTGACCGTGCCGAGGAAGCACAGATCGAGCGGGCGTCCCGTCATGCTTGCCGGCGCGGGCCTGTCCGTCCACCAGCGCTGGCCGGCCATCAAGGGATGCGAAAGCGTTTCGGGCGGGATCGCAGCCGTCGTCTTGCCTACCGAAGGAAAGATACACGCCGACGGCATCACCTCGGAGAAGGCCGCGGCGACCGGCGCCGCCATGTCGACCACGGATTTCGCCATGAGGACGAAGTGCAGGCATTCCCAGAACCATTTGGTCTGGACCTGCTCCGTGCAGTACATGCAGGCATCCGCCAGCACGTCGTCACGCACCCATTGCGGCCCCTTGCCGAGGGTAAAGAACTCGTGCGGCGCGACGTATATGCAATGAGGCGGCCGTGCCTCGATGTCGCTGTTCTCGTCATATTCCAGGACATTGTGACCCGCGCCGCGCAGCAGGTCCGCAAGCCCGCCCGAAATGTCGTGCATGAAGATGTTGCTGTGGCTGTTGACATACATGCCGACGGTGAGCGTTGCCTTGTGGGATGGAAGGCCGCTCACCTGCCGTTGCGGTCCATCATTGGCCAGGGTCGCCAGCGTGCGTGCGATATGCACCTGTTTTGCCGGGCGTCTCCGTTCGTCGGCGCCATAGCCGATATAGTGCATCGAAGAACTCATGGCGCCGATATCGGGCTGCATCTCGGCATAATCGGCGCTTGAGAAGAAACGGAACTTGTTCAGCCTCTCGATCGCCAGCTTTGAACGCTCCATGGGCAGCCGGCCCAGGTTCGTCGGCGGCAACTTTTGTATATTTTTCTTGCCCCAAGGGAAAGGCACGCGGCTTATTCTCCAAAGCAGTGGTTATAAGCCGCATTCTGGCAAGCGTTACAGGAAGAAATGTAACCGTGATAAAAAAAGTTTACTAAAATGTTTCCTGGATCCTGTCCTCCTCTTCCTGCACAGGTGAAACTGCCTTCACCCGCCTACCTTCTTGCCGAAGGTCGAGAAGAACTCGCCGGCCAGCTTCTTCGATGTCGAGGTGATGAGCCGGCTGCCGAGTTGGGCGATCTTGCCGCCGACATCGGCCTTGGCGGCGTATTTCAGCACCGTGGCGTCCGCGCCGTCCGGCGTCAGGGTCACGTCGGCGCCACCCTTGGCGAAGCCGGCGATGCCGCCCTTGCCTTCGCCCTGGATGGTGTAGGAATGCGGCGGCTTGAGGTTCTTCAGCGTCACCTCGCCGTTGAAGGTTGCCTTGATCGGGCCGATCTTGAGCACCACGACCGCGGCCATCTCGGTCGGCGACTTCATCTCCAGGCTCTGACAGCCGGGGATGCTCTCCTTCAGCACAGCGGGATCGTTCAGCGCCGCCCACACCTTCTCCACCGGGGCGGCAATGCGCTCTTCGCCTTCGATCACCAAAGCCATTGACCTCTCCCATGCGAACGGCACAATGAAGGCGTAGCCCAGCACCCGTCCTCTGTCTATCGCACCAAAGTCCGGGTGTGCGGCGCCTTGCCCTCTTGCTTGCCGCGAAGCGCTGTCCTATCCATTTATCAGACAAATAAGGAATTCTTCCATGGCAGGCGCTCCGACCCGGAAAAAGCTCCGTTCGCAGGAGTGGTTCGACAATCCCGACAATCCGGGCATGACCGCGCTTTACCTCGAGCGCTACCTGAATTTCGGCCTGACCCGTGAGGAACTGCAATCCGGCAAGCCGCTGATCGGCATCGCCCAGACCGGCTCGGACCTGTCGCCCTGCAACCGCCACCATCTGGAACTGGCAAAGCGCGTCCGCGCCGGCATCGAGGCGGCCGGCGGCGTGCCTTTCGAGTTCCCTTGCCATCCGATCCAGGAAACCGGCAAACGCCCGACCGCCTCGCTCGACCGCAACCTCGCCTATCTCGGCCTCGTCGAAGTGCTCTACGGCTATCCGCTGGACGGCGTGGTGCTGACCATCGGCTGCGACAAGACCACGCCGGCCCTGCTGATGGCGGCCGCCACGGTCAACATTCCGGCGATAGCGCTGTCGGTCGGGCCGATGCTGAACGGCTGGCACAAGGGCAAGCGCACCGGCTCCGGGACCATCGTGTGGGAATCGCGCCAGCGCCTGTCGGCCGGTGAGATCGACTACAACGAGTTCATGGAGATCGTCGCCTCGTCGGCGCCCTCGACCGGCTACTGCAACACGATGGGCACGGCGAC
>CAZBBT010000232.1:0-4026 GCA_964490065.1 uncultured Mesorhizobium sp.
ATTACCCAATGAATTTTCTTTTCCTGACTTTGTTCCTGACGGAACACGGACTCGTTACTTCGTGCATCAGTATCAATACTTTTCGAATATTGAAAGTGATCGTCGCAATATTAGCGGCGCAATATTCCGCCGAGAACGCCGCGGACAATGGCACGCCCAATCGAGCCGCCGACCGAACCGCCATAGCGCTTGCCGATTTCGGCCGCCATACCGCCGACGACACGCGTCGTGACCGTTCGGGTAACCGAGCGTGCTACATGCTGCCCGGTGGTCAGGCGCTTGCCGCGCGGGCGGTTGGTGCCGAGGATACCGCCGATCAGTCCGCCCAGCCCGCCGCCCTCCTCCGCCTCATCTGCCGCGACGGTGGTTTCTTCGACCACGACCTTCTTCTCCACTCGAGCCGACAGCACCTCGAACGCCGACTCGCGGTCCACCGGCTTGTCATAGAGTCCGCCGATCGGGCTGGCAGCGATAACTTTCCGCCGCTCCTCCTCGCTGACCGGTCCGATGCGCGAGGATGGCGGCCTCATCAGCGTCCGCTGCACGATCGAGGGCACGCCCTTGTCCTCAAGAGTCGAAACCAGCGCCTCGCCGACGCCGAGCTGCGTGATCGCCTCGAAGGCGGAGAAATCCGGATTGGGACGGAACGTGTCGGCCGCCGCCTTGACCGCCTTGGTGTCGCGCGGGGTGAAGGCGCGCAACGCATGCTGCACGCGATTGCCGAGCTGCGCGAGCACCTCGTCGGGCACATCGAGCGGGTTCTGCGTGACGAAATAGACGCCGACGCCCTTCGAACGGATCAGCCGCACAACCTGCTCGATCTTTTCCAGTAGCGCCTTGGGCGCGTCGTCGAAAAGAAGGTGCGCCTCGTCGAAGAAGAAGACCAGCTTCGGCTTGTCGGGATCGCCGACCTCGGGCAGTTCCTCGAACAGTTCCGACATCAGCCACAGCAGGAAGGTCGCGTAAAGGCGCGGCGCCGTCATCAGCCTGTCGGCTGCAAGCACGCTGATGGCGCCGCGGCCGTCGCGCGTGGTGCGCATCAGGTCGGCGATCCTGAGCGCCGGCTCGCCGAAGAAATGCGCCCCGCCCTGATCTTCGAGGATAAGCAGCGAACGCTGGATCGCGCCGACCGACTGCTTGCTGACATTACCGTAGCGTGCCGCGATCTCGTCGGCACGCGCGGCGATGTTTGCCAGCAGCGACTGCAGATCCTTCATGTCGAGCAGCAGCAGGCCTTCCTCGTCGGCGATGCGGAAGGCGATGTTCATGACGCCTTCCTGCGCCTCGCTGAGGTTCATCAGCCGCGACAGCAGGAGCGGTCCCATTTCCGAAACCGTGGCGCGGATCGGATGGCCCTGCTCGCCGAACAGGTCCCAGAAGATGACCGGCATCTCCTGCGGCTCGTAAGGATCGAGCCTGATCTGCTCGGCGCGCTTGACGAGGAAGTCCTCCATCGAGCCCATCGCGGCGATGCCGGAGAGGTCTCCCTTCACATCGGCGCAGAAGACCGGCACGCCGGCATTGGAAAAGCCTTCGGCCATGATCTGCAGCGTCACCGTCTTGCCGGTGCCGGTCGCGCCCGTCACCAGGCCATGGCGATTGCCATAGCGCAGCAGGAGATGTTCCGGCTTCTGGTAGCTGTCGTCGGGCTTGCGGCTGGCGCCCAGAAAAATGCTCGCGTCGTCAGCCATGGTCCGTCTTCCCGAAATCGGCGGTGCCGGGGTTGGCGGTTCCGCCCGCAGTGCCGCAGGTATAGTGTCGTAACCTCGGGATTCAAAGGCGCAAGTTCGCCCTACGGACTTTCGCTGCATTGCGGTATGATCGAACGGACCTTAAAGTAGCGGCATGAGGCTGGTGCGGCCGGCAGCGAGAGGAATGTGAATGGGCGCCGGGGCCTTGATCGAGAATTTGCAGACGACCGATCCCGACCGGGAACGCTGGCTCGCCCTGGTTGCGAAAGCCTTGAAAGGCGCCTCCTTCGAAGAGGCGCTGGTTTCCCATACCGCCGACGGCATCAACATCGAACCGTTGAGCCAACGCGACGGCGATACTCAGCCCTGCCTGCGGGCCGACCCCGAACAGCCCTGGATCGTGTGCCAGCGCGTCGACGATCCCGATGTCGAGCGCGCCCGGGCGCAGATCGCGGACGATCTGGCGCAAGGCGCGAACGGCCTGGCGCTGGTGTTCGAAGGCGCGCCCAACGCCTTCGGCTACGGCCTGCCGGCCAATGCGCAGGCGCTCGAAAAGGTGCTGGAAGGGGTCTCGCTCAACCAGGTGCATCTGAGGGTCGACGTGCATCCGGCAAGCCGCGCCATGGCCGACTGGCTGGTCGCCATCCTGACGCGACGCCGGGCCGACCCGGCCAAGCTCAGCCTTTCCTTCGGCATCGATCCGGGGGCAACCTTCGCGGGAACCGGCCGGTTGCGCATGTCGATCGAGGCGCTGCAGGCGTCGATGCCGCAATCGCTGGCGCATTTCTTCACGCTGGGGGTGCCGGGCGTCCTGCTCGAGGCGGACGGCCGGGTGCTGCACAATGCCGGCGCCACGGAGGCGCAGGAACTGGGCGTCATGCTGGCATCGGCGGTGGCGCATCTGAGGCTGTTCGAAGGGGCCCGCCAGGCGCTGATCTATGCCGCGCCGCATATCGGCTTCGCGCTCAGCGTCGACCAGGACCAGTTCCTGTCCATGGCCAAGATCCGGGCGCTGCGCAGGCTTTGGACGCGCGTGCAGGAAGCGTGCTCCATCCCGCCTTCGCCCGCGATCATCCACGCCGAAACCTCCTACCGGATGATGACGGCAGCCGACGCCGAAACGAATATCCTGCGCACCACGATCGCCTGTTTCGCGGCAGCCGTCGGCGGCGCGGATTCGATCTCCATCCTGCCGCACACGGTCGCGCACGGCCTGCCGACCGGCTTTGCCCGCCGCATCGCCCGCAACACGCAGACCATCATGGCGCGCGAAAGCCATCTCGACCATGTCGCCGATCCGGCATTCGGGTCGGGCAGCCTCGAAGCGCTGACGGAGGATCTGTGCGTCGCGGCCTGGGCCGAATTCCAGCGCATCGAAGGCGAGGGCGGCGTGCTGGCCAGCTTGCGCGACGGGCATATCCAGCAGCGCGTGATGCAAGCCCGCGACCGGCTGGCGGATGATTACAACAGCGGCCGGCGACCCATCCTCGGCACGACGCTGCATCCGCCGCGCCAGGAACGGAAAGTCGAAACGCTCGCCGCCCAAAAGCGGCCCGGCCCGACCGACGGCGTGGTTCATTGCGAGCCGCTGTCGCCGTGCCGCGTCGACCAGTTCGTGGGGAAGCCGGCATGATCCCCGATTTCAGCCGCATGCAATGGTCCGCGCCGCACCGACAGAGCGCCCGGCCCGAGGGAATATGGGAAACGCCGGAAGGCATCGGGGTCAAGCGCTTCTACGGCCAGGACGAACTGGGCGGCCTGAGCGATCTCGACAGCTATCCCGGCCTGCCGCCCTTCATCCGCGGCCCCTACCCCACGATGTATGTCCAGCAGCCCTGGACGATCCGGCAATATGCCGGCTTCTCCACGGCCGAGGAATCCAACGCCTTCTACCGGCGCAATCTCGCGGCGGGCCAGAAGGGCCTGTCGATCGCCTTCGACCTCGCCACCCATCGCGGCTATGATTCGGACCATCCGCGCGTCGCCGGCGACGTCGGCATGGCGGGCGTGGCGATCGATTCCATCCTCGACATGCGCCAGCTCTTCGACGGCATCCCGCTCGGCGAGATGACCGTCTCGATGACCATGAACGGCGCGGTGCTGCCGGTTCTCGCACTCTACATCGTCGCGGCGGAAGAACAGGGCGTCGCTCAGAAGGATCTCGCAGGCACCATCCAGAACGACATCCTCAAGGAGTTCATGGTCCGCAACACCTACATCTATCCGCCGAAACCCTCGATGCGGATCGTGTCGGACATCTTCTCCTACACGTCGCGGCACATGCCGAAGTTCAACTCGATCTCGATCTCCGGCTACCACATGCAGGAAGCCGGCG
>CAZBBT010000233.1:0-3965 GCA_964490065.1 uncultured Mesorhizobium sp.
ATGAGGCGACGTCACGATCGACTTGAAGCCTTTTCTCTCAAGATGCTCGAAGCAGTGCTCCGTGCTGTCGAAGCGCTTCACGAAGGTCCACTTCACGGCCGAGACAGAGGTCTTCGAAACCGACTTCCGCTCGCGCAAATCCTGCCAATCTTCGGGCAGCGATCGCCGTGGGTCGACAACGTAGATTTTCTCTACACCCAAAGCGTTTACATTACGGATCACCGTTCCGATGTTCTTAATGTCGGTCGGGTTCTCCAGCACGGCAATGAGATTTTTACAGCGAAATTGCCGGATCTGGTCCGCACGCTTACGGACAGATCTCTTTTGCTCAGTCTTTTCTTCCATCGGTATCCTCGAAAATTCCGAATACAGCGACTACCATTTCGACTGCATTTCTATACTGTCTTTCATAGTCTCTATGCCGGCCGTCACTCGGTCGCAATTGGTACTCGCTCCGTCACTCCCCCGCCATCCCCTTCAGCCGATACAGCGCCTCCAGCGCCTCGCGCGGCGTCATCTCGTCCGGGTGTAGCGCGGCCAGCGCCTCGCTTACCGGATCCGGCTTCCCCGGCGCAGCCGGCTTCGCCGCCTCGCGTTTCACCGCCACCGAAAACAGCGGCAGGTCGTCCACCAGACGGTCGGCCTTGCCGGCGATCTCGCCTTCCTCGAGTTGGTGCAGCACGTCGCGGGCGCGCTGCACCACCGCCTCCGGCAGGCCGGCGAGGCGCGCCACCTGCACGCCATAGCTGCGGTCGGCCGCACCCTTGCCGACCTCGTGCAGGAAGACGACGTCGCCCTCCCACTCCTTCACCCGCATGGTGACGTTGTGAAGCCGGCCAAGCTTGCCGGCCAGCGCGGTCATCTCGTGGAAATGCGTGGCGAAGATCGCCCGGCAGCGGTTCTTCTCGTGTAGGTACTCCACCGCCGCCCAGGCGATCGACAGCCCGTCGAAAGTGGCGGTGCCGCGGCCGATCTCGTCCAGGATCACCAGCGCCCGCTCACCGGCCTGGTTGAGGATGGCCGCCGTCTCCACCATCTCGACCATGAAGGTCGAGCGGCCGCGCGCCAGGTCGTCGGATGCGCCGACGCGGGAGAACAGCCGGTCCACCACGCCGATATGCGCGCTCGCGGCCGGCACGAACGACCCCATCTGGGCCAGAATCGCGATCAGCGCGTTCTGGCGCAGGAAGGTGGACTTGCCGCCCATGTTCGGGCCGGTCAGCAGCCAGATCGCCCCGGTGCCCCCTCCGGCGTCGCCCTCCGGCGACAGGTCGCAATCGTTGGCGACGAACGGGCCTTCGCCGGTGCGCCGCAGCGCCTGTTCGACCACAGGATGGCGGCCGCCCTCGACCGCGAAGGCGAGCGAAGCATCCACCTGCGGCCGGCACCAGTTCTCGCTCTCGGAGAGCAGCGCGAGTGCGGCCGAAACGTCGAGCACGGCAAGTGCGGTGGCGCCGGCGCGGATCTTTTCGGCCTCGGCCACCGCCTCGCCCGTAAGCCGCTCGAAGGCGGCAAGCTCGATCGCCAGCGCGCGGTCGGCGGCGTTGGCGATCTTGGTTTCCAGCCCGGCCAGTTCCGTCGTGGTGAAGCGCATGGCGTTGGCCATGGTCTGGCGGTGGATGAATTTTGACCGCGCCGCATCGGAACCGGTCATGATCGAGGCATGGTTGGCGGTCGCCTCGATATAGTAGCCCAGCACATTGTTGTGCCGGATCTTCAGCGACCGGATGCCGGTCTCCTCGATCAGGTCGCGTTCCAGCCCGGCGATGACTTTTCGCGATTCCGTCGCCAGCGCGCGCATCTCGTCCAGTTCGGCGTCGTAACCGGCGCGCAGGAAGCCGCCGTCGCGCTTGAGCAGCGGCAGGTCCTCGCCCAGCGCCGTTGCGAGGTGGCCGGCGAGTTGTTTCGGCAGCGCGTCGATCGCGCCCAGCGCCTGCGAAAATTCCCGCGGCACGTCGGCGCCGGCGAAGATCTGCGCGATCTCGCGGGCGGCTGAAAAGCCGGCCAGCAAGGCACCGAGGTCGCGCGGCCCACCGCGGTTCAAGGCCAGCCGCGACAGCGCGCGCGGCATGTCGGCGACGCCCTTCAGCGCCAGCCGCACCGCATGGCAAAGCTTCGGCTCGGCGCGCAGGAAGGAGATGGAATCGAGCCGCGCGGCGATTCTTGCCGGATCGGTCAGCGGCGCCATCAGCCGGTCGGCCAGCAGGCGCGCGCCGCCGCCGGTCACGGTGCGGTCGATGGCCTTGAACAGCGAGCCGTCTCGGCTGCCCGACAGCGTGCGTAAGAGTTCCAGGTTGGCCCGCGTCGCCGGGTCGATGAAGAGCGTGTCGCCGCTCTCCTCGCGCTCGGGGCGCGACAGCGGCGGGCGCTCGGCCTTCTGCGTCTTCTCGACATAGGCGATGGCGCCGGAAATGGCGGAAAGCTCGGCGCGCGAGAAGCTGCCGAAACTGTCGGGCGTCGCCACGTCGTAGAAGCGGGCGATGCGGCCGGGCGCGCTCGCCGAATCAAACAGCACCGCGGGCTGCGGGCTGGCCATGCGGCCGAGGACGTCGAAAACCGGCTTCAGGTCCGGATCGTGGAACACCGGCTCGGCGACGATCAATTCGCGCGGATCGACCCGGAATATGTCGGCGAGCAGCCGCTCGTCGGATGTCTCCGACACGCGGAAGATTCCGGTCGAAATGTCGATCCAGGCGAGCGCGTAGGCGGAATCGGCACCCGCGCCCTTCACCCGGCCCAGCGCCATGAGGAACGAGGATTCCGACGCGCTGAGCAGCTTGTCCTCGGTGATGGTGCCGGGCGTCACCAGGCGGACCACGTCGCGGCGCACCACCGATTTCGAGCCGCGCTTCCTGGCCTCCGCCGGATCCTCGATCTGCTCGCAGACGGCGACGCGGAACCCCAAGGCGATCAGCTTCTGGAGATAGTCGTCCGCCGCATGCACCGGCACGCCGCACATCGGGATGTCGGCGCCCTGATGCTTGCCGCGCTTGGTCAGCACGATGCCCAGCGCCTGGCTGGCCTTCTCCGCATCGTCGAAGAACAGCTCGTAGAAATCGCCCATGCGGTAGAACAAGAGCGAATCCGGGTTCGCCGCCTTGATCTCGATATATTGCTCCATCATGGGCGTGACGGCGCCGCTGCCGACCGGCACGCCTTCGGGGCGGATGGGCGTTTCGTTATTCAAGAAACTCTTTCCAAAAACTGCGCATGCAACTGCTTGGCGTTTTGCGGCGCCGGAGTGTAGCCTTAATCCCCAACGCTCCACAAAGAAATGCGCCGGCCAAGGCGCAACGACCTCCGAGGAAACCCCATCATGGCGAAAAAGCCCGACCAGAACGGCCCCTCCGTCAGCGCGGAGGAGGCGCTGGAATTCCACGCGTCGGGGCGGCCGGGCAAGCTGGAGATCGTCGCCACCAAGCCGATGGCCACCCAGCGCGACCTGAGCCTCGCCTATTCGCCGGGCGTCGCCGTGCCGGTCAAGGCGATCGCGGAGGACCCCAGCCGCGCCTTCGACTACACGGCGCGCGGCAACATGGTGGCCGTCATCTCCAACGGCACGGCCATCCTCGGGATGGGCAATCTCGGCGCGCTCGCGTCAAAACCGGTGATGGAAGGCAAGGCGGTGCTGTTCAAGCGCTTTGCCGACGTCGATTCGATAGACCTGGAAGTAAGTA
This sequence comes from uncultured Mesorhizobium sp., assembly GCA_964490065.1. Taxonomy (GTDB): domain Bacteria; phylum Pseudomonadota; class Alphaproteobacteria; order Rhizobiales; family Rhizobiaceae; genus Mesorhizobium. Next base: position 3,678 of record CAZBBT010000233.1, read on the forward strand.
CCGAGGACGCCGACGAGTTCATCAACTGCGTGAAATTCCTCGGGCCATCCTTCGGCGGCATCAATCTGGAGGACATCAAGGCGCCGGAATGCTTCATCATCGAGCAGCGGCTGCGCGAGCTGATGGACATCCCCGTCTTCCACGACGACCAGCACGGAACCGCGATCATCGCCGTGGCGGGGCTGATCAACGCGCTGGAGATCACCGGGCGCGACATGAAATCGACGAAGCTCGTCTGCAACGGCGCGGGCTCGGCCGGCATCGCCTGCATCGAACTGGTCAAGGCGA
>CAZBBT010000234.1:0-3946 GCA_964490065.1 uncultured Mesorhizobium sp.
CCCCCTCTCCGTCTCGGCTTCGCCGAGCCACCTCTCCCCCACTTCGTGAGGGGAGAGGATGAGCGCCCACTTTGCGGCCGGCGTATCCTCTCCCCCGTCAATCGGGGGAGAGGTGGCTCGGCGAAGCCGAGACGGAGAGGGGGCGTTTTCGCGGCTCTGACTGTTTTCCTCTCTCTGGCCGCCGCCTCGCCCGCCTCCGCCGCCGTCAAGGCATCCGACGTGATCGGCCGCGCCATCGACGGTTTCGTGCGGCCCGCCTATGCGAAGCTTCACGAAGAGGCGGCCACAACCAAAAGGGATGTCGAGGCGCTCTGCAAAAGTCCCTCGCAGGAACGTCTCGATAAAGCACGCGCCGATTTCGCTGGATTGGTGGGGGCCTGGTCGCAGGCCGAGATCATCCAGTTCGGGCCGATCACCGAGGATAACCGGCTGGAGCGGATGCTGTTCTGGCCGGACCGCAAATCGATCGGCCTGAGGCAAGTCCAGGCGGCGATCGCGAAGAAGGATGGCACGGCGGCGGACTCGGAGCATATCTCCGGCAAAAGCGTCGCCATGCAGGGGCTCGGCGCGCTGGAATTCATTCTTTTCGGCACCGGGGCGGACGATCTGGCCGGCAAGGACGGAGCTTATCGCTGTTCATACGGCGCGGCCGTCGCGGGCAACATCGAGACCATCTCCGCCACCGTGGATAATGCCTGGGCGAATCCGGACGGCTTTGCGGAAACGTGGAGCAAACCTGGGCCTGATAATCCGGTCTATCGCGACGGCACCGAGTCGGTCACCGAATTGATGGAAGTGTTCATCAATGGGCTGGAAATGGTGCGCGACGTGCGCGTGAAAGGTTTCCTCGGCGCCACGCCGGATGACGACAGACCGAAAGGAGCGATCTTCTGGCGCTCGGGCCTCACCGGCACCTCGTTGGCCGGCAACCTCGACGGCATGGACAGGCTGTTCCAGGCGTCCGGAATCGGCAAAGCGCTTTCCGAGGACGCGCGCTGGATGGCGGACTCCACGCATATCCAGCTTGCCAACGGCGTCGCCGACGCGCGCGCCGTCACCGGGCCGATCGACAAGGCGCTGGCCGATCCGGCCCAGCGCGCGAAGTTCGAGCATTTCCGGCTGGTGACGAGCAGCCTGTCCAGCCTGATCGGCACGCGCATGACGGCGGAATTCGGGCTGACGGCCGGGTTTTCGTCGCTGGACGGGGATTGAAACTGTGTTCGAGGTCAGCGCACCCCCACCCCTAACCCCTCCCCACAAGGGGGAGGGGGAGCTGCCGCATGCCAGGTCCGCCACCCCCGTGAGGGGAGGGGTTGCGGGTGGGGGTGCGCCGACGGTTCAGGCTACGCTGGCAATCGAAACGAGTCTTCTCATCGGGAAAAAACCATGCGCACGCCGCTGATCGACCGGCGCGATTTCCTGCGCGCGGCCGGCGCCGGCTTCGCGGCGGCGATGGCGCCGCCGGCGTGGGCCGCGACGCTGGAGACGGACGCCGTCTTCGCCACAGCCTTCGTGCGGCGCGGCGGCGGCTATGGAGCCGGCATCCTCTCCGAAGCCGGAAAGCTTCTCTATACGGTCGCCCTGCCCGACCGCGGGCATGACGTAACCTTCGATCCGGTTTCCGGCAGGTCGGTCGTGTTCCCGCGCCAGCCCGGCACTTTCGCCGTCGTGTTCGACCACGCGAAACGCGAACGGCCGCTCACCATCGCCGCCGCTTCCGGCCGCCACTTCTATGGCCACGGTGCCTTCTCGCCCGACGGCAAGCTGCTCTACGCCACGGAAAACGACTTCGACAACGCCGCCGGCATGATCGGCATCTATGACGCGAGCGACGGCTTCCGCCGCATCGGCGAACTGCCGACGCACGGCACGGGACCGCATGAAATGCTGCTTCACGGCGACGGCCGCACGCTCGCCGTGGCCAATGGCGGCATCGAGACGCACCCCGATTTCGGCCGGGCGAAGCTCAATGTCGCGACGATGAAACCGTCCTATGTGCTGATCGATCGCGTCACCGGCGACCTGATGGAGAAGCACGAGCCGCCGGCGGACCTGCACCAGCTTTCGATCCGCCATATGGACGTCGATGCCGCCGGCGCGGTGTGGTTCGGCTGCCAGTACGAGGGCGCGACGGTCGACCGCCCGCCGCTGGTCGGCCGGGTGACGCGAGACAAGGGCATCGAACTCATCGACATGCCGGCCAAGGCGCTGAACGGATTGCGCAACTATATCGGCGCGATGGCCGCCAACCGCGATGCCGGGACCATGGCTGTCTCCTCGCCGGCAGGCAACAGCTATGTCGTGTTCGACACGGCAACCGGCGCAGTCGTGTCGGTCAACGCCATGACGGAGGTGTGCGGCATCGCGCCCGACCGCGCCGGCTTCATCGCCTCGTCCGGCGCGGGCGACATCGTGGACGGCGCGGGCCGGACGATTTCCGAGCCGGACTATGTCTGGGACAACCATATATTGCGTATCGCCGAAGGCTGATCCGGCATTTCTTTCGGCGACGGGATTCAATCCAGCCGCGCCTTGCTCTAGTTTCGTCCCTGCAAGCGACGGAGACGGCATGAGCGGACCGAACCCCCATATAAAGCACCCCATCCCTATGCACCCGCGCGTCGGCTTCCTGAAAGCCCTGGTCGAAGCGGAAAACATCGAGATCGGCGACTTCACCTATTACGACGACCCGGACGGGCCGGACAAATTCGTCGAGCGCTGCGTGCTGCACCACTATCCGTTCATCGGCGACAGGCTGGTCATCGGAAAATTCTGCGCCATCGCCGAGGGCGCGCGCTTCATCATGAACGGCGCCAACCATGCCATGTCGGGCTTTTCGACCTACCCGTTCAACATCTTCGGCCACGGCTGGGAGGAAGGTTTCGACGTCAAGACCTGGGAAGCGGAAAACCGCGGCGACACGGTCGTCGGCAACGATGTCTGGATCGGCATGGAGGCCATCATCATGCCCGGCGTGACGATCGGCGACGGCGCGATCGTGGCTGCGAAATCGGTGGTCACGCATGACGTTCCGCCCTATGCCATCGTCGCCGGCAATGCGGCCAAGGTGGTGAAGATGCGATTCGACGACAAGACGGTGAAGCGGCTTTTGAAGGTCGCCTGGTGGGACTGGCCACAGGACAGGATCGGCCGCAACCTCGACGCCATTCGCGGCGCCGACATCGAAGCACTGGAGGCGGCCCTTTGAGCGGCTCCGGCACGATCGACAGGGAGCTTTTCAAGCGGCCATGGGTGTTCATCCGCGGCGTGCCGGCGATGAAGTTCCTGCCGCCGGAGGGTCCGCCGGAGATCGCCTTCGCCGGCCGCTCCAATGTCGGCAAGTCCTCGCTCATCAACGCGCTGATCGGCCAGAAGGGCCTTGCGCGCACCTCCAACACGCCGGGCCGCACCCAGGAACTCAACTATTTCGTGCCCGACGGCTATTCCGGCGAGGGCGCCGACCTGCCGCCGATGGCGCTGGTCGACATGCCGGGCTACGGCTATGCCAAGGCGCCGAAGGAGCAGGTCGACCAGTGGACGAAGCTGGTGTTCGACTATCTTCGCGGCCGCACGACGCTGAAGCGCGTCTATGTGCTGATCGACGCCCGCCACGGCGTGAAGGCCAATGACGAGGAGGTCTTTTCGCTGCTCGACAAGGCGGCCGTCTCCTACCAGCTCGTGCTGACCAAGACCGACAAGATCAAGGCGGCCGGCGTGCCGCGCCTGATTGAAGAGACATTGACCAGGATAAAGAAGCGTCCAGCCGCCTTTCCGGCCGTGCTGGCGACGTCGTCGGAGAAAAGCGAGGGGCTGGAGGAATTGCGGGAGGCGGTGGTGACGGCGGTTCTAGGGGAGTAGGGGAACAAAAAATGAGTGCCGGGGAGTTGGCTACCCTTATTCCCTTATTCCCTTATTCCCTTATTCCCTTATTCCCTTATTCCCTTAT
>CAZBBT010000235.1:0-3893 GCA_964490065.1 uncultured Mesorhizobium sp.
GCGGCCAGACGCACAGCCAGAGCCCGGAGGCGCTGTTCACCCATGTCTCGGGCCTGAAGACGGTGGTGCCGTCCAATCCCTACGACGCCAAGGGTCTGCTGATTGCGGCCATAGAGGATCCGGATCCGGTGATCTTCCTCGAACCGAAGCGACTTTACAATGGCCCGTTCGACGGCCATCACGACCGGCCGGTGACGGCGTGGTCGAAAAACGAGCTTGGCGAGGTGCCTGACGGCCACTACACCGTGCCGCTCGGCAAGGCGGTGGTGCGACGGCCGGGCGCGGCCGTCACCGTGCTTGCCTATGGCACGATGGTCTATGTCGCCCAGACGGCGGCGGAGGAAACAGGCATCGATGCCGAGGTGATCGATTTGCGTACCCTGCTGCCGCTCGACCTCGACGCCATCGTGGCCTCGGTGAAGAAAACCGGACGCTGCGTCGTCGTCCACGAGGCGACGCTGACCTCGGGCTTCGGCGGCGAACTCGCCGCGCTGGTACAGGAGCATTGCTTCTATCATCTCGAGACGTCGGTGGCGCGCGTGACCGGCTGGGACACGCCCTATCCGCACGCGCAGGAATGGGACTATTTCCCGGGCCCGGCCCGCGTTGGCCGGGCCTTGCTCGAAACCATGGAGGCCTGAGGCATGGGCGAGCACGTCATAAAACTGCCGGATGTCGGCGAGGGCGTCGCCGAGGCCGAGCTTGTCGAATGGCATGTCAAGATCGGCGAACTGGTGCGCGAGGACCAAATGCTGGCCGCCGTCATGACCGACAAGGCGACGGTGGAGATCCCTTCCCCGGTCGACGGCGAAGTGCTGTGGCTGGGCGCCGAAATCGGCGATACGGTGGCGATCGGTTCGCCCATCGTACGGCTGAAGGTGGCCGGCGATGGAAATGTGAAGGAAGGCGAGGCGAGGCCGGCGGCAGCCAAGCCTATCGACAGCGTGGAAGATATCCCCACCCCTAGCCCCTCCCCGCAGGGGGAAGGGAAACAGGTCGCGACGGTCGCGAAAGCCGTCGCCAAATCCGGGATGCCGTCTTCACGCAGGGAAGCATCCGACGAAGGTGCATCGCAGACAGAATCCCCCTCCCCCCTGCGGGGAGAGGCTAGGGGTGGGGGTGGATCCGCCTCTGTGACTCACAACGCACCGCGCGCGACCGGTTCGCCACGTCCCGAAGGCGAAAAGCCGCTGGCTTCCCCGGCGGTACGGCTGAGGGCCAAGGAAGCCGGCATCGACCTGCGCCAGGTTGGAGGCAATGGGCCGGCCGGCCGGATTTCGCACGAAGACCTCGATGCCTTTCTCAAGCGCGGCACGCAGCCTGTAGCGACGAAAGCCGGGCTGGCGCGAAACGACGCGGTCGAGGAGATCAAGATCGTCGGGCTTCGGCGGAAAATCGCCGAGAAGATGCGGATCGCGAAATCCCGCATCCCGCACATCACCTATGTCGAGGAGGTGGATGTCACCGCGCTGGAAGACCTGCGCGGGGCACTCAACAAGGAGAAGAGAGCGGCCAAAGGTGTGGAAAGGCCCAAACTGACGCTGCTGCCCTTCCTGATGCGGGCGATGGTCAAGGCGATCGCCGACCAGCCGCAGCTCAACGCCTTGTTCGATGACGAGGCGGGCGTCATTCACCAACATGGCGGCATCCATATCGGCATCGCCGCGCAGACACCTGCCGGGCTGGTGGTGCCGGTTGTCCACCACGCCGAGGCGCTGGACTTGTGGGAAAGTGCTGCCGAGGTGAACCGGCTGGCTGAAGCGGCAAAGGCTGGGTTGGCGACGCGCGAGGAGCTTTCCGGCTCGACCATCACCATAACCTCGTTGGGTGCCATGGGCGGCATCGTCACCACGCCGGTCATCAATCATCCGGAAGTGGCCATCGTCGGCGTCAACAAGATGATGGTGCGGCCGATGTGGGACGGCACCGAGTTCGTTCCGCGCAAGATGATGAATCTGTCCTCCTCCTTCGACCACCGCGTCATCGACGGCTGGGATGCCGCGGTGTTCGTCCAGCGCATCAAGATGTTGCTGGAGACGCCGGCGCTCATTTTCGTGGATTGAGACTGATGAAAGACATCTCCTGCAAGCTGCTTGTCATCGGTGCGGGGCCGGGCGGCTATGTATGCGCCATCCGCGCCGGTCAGTTGGGGGTGGACACGGTCATCGTCGAGGCGGCAAGGCCGGGTGGCACCTGCCTCACCATCGGCTGCATCCCGTCCAAGGCGTTGATCCATGCCGCCGAAGAGTTCGAAAAGGTCGCGCATATCGCCGATGGCGGCGGCGTACTTGGCATTTCGTCTGCAAAACCCGCTATCGATTTCGGAAAAACCATCGCTTGGAAGGACGGAATCGTTAGCCGGCTGAGCAGCGGCGTTGCCGGACTGCTCAAGAAAGCCAAGGTGAAGTATGTTCAGGGCCGGGCCAAATTCTGCGATGGCAAGACCGTCGAGGTCGAAACCGAGACCGGAATACAGGTAATCCGCGCCGAAGCGGTCGTGATCGCCACCGGCTCGGCGCCGGTGGAACTGCCCACGTTGCCCTTCGGCGGGCCTGTGATCTCCTCGACCGAAGCACTTTCCCTCGTGCAGGTTCCGAAGAAATTCGCCGTGGTCGGCGGCGGCTATATCGGGCTTGAACTCGGCATCGCCTTTGCCAAGCTCGGCTCGAAGGTGACCGTGGTCGAGGCACTGCCGCGCGTGCTGGCGCAATACGATGCCGAACTGACGCGGCCGGTGGCAAAACGCCTCGCCGCGCTCGGCGTCGAGGTGCTGACGGGGGCCAGGGCCAAAGGCCTGTCCGCCAAGAGTGATGCGTTGCTGATCGAGACCGCAGACGGCAAGGAAAAGACGATTGCGGCTGACAGGATCCTCGTCACGGTTGGGCGCAGGCCGGTCATCGAAGGCTGGGGGCTGGAGGAAATCGATCTCGACCGGGCCGGAAAGTTCATCCGCATCGACGACCAGTGCCGCACTTCGATGCGGGGTGTCTATGCCATAGGCGACGTCACTGGCGAGCCGATGCTGGCGCACCGCGCCATAGCGCAGGGCGAGATGGTGGCCGAGATCGTCGCTGGCCACAGGCGGAGCTGGGACAAGCGCTGCATCCCGGCGATCTGCTTCACCGATCCGGAGATCGTCTCAGCCGGGCTTTCGCCGGACGAGGCGAAAAAGGCCGGCGAGGTCAAGTTCGGCCTGTTCCCGTTCAGCGCCAACGGGCGCGCCATGACTCGGCAGGGCGAGGACGGTTTTGTCCGCGTCGTCGCCCGCGCCGACAACCATCTGGTGCTCGGCATCCAGGCGGTGGGCTCCGGCGTGTCGGAACTGTCGGCCGCTTTTGGCCTGGCGATCGAGATGGGCGCCCGGCTGGAGGACATCGCCGGCACCGTCCACGCGCATCCGACGCTGGGCGAGGCATTTCCGGAAGCGGCGCTCAAGGCGCTGGGGCACGCGTTGCATATATAATGAAAAAGCTCGCGCCGGTGACGACGCGAGCCTTTCTCCCCCTCTTTTCGTGAAGGCTAGCTCGCCAGCCGGGCCAGTCCCTCGTGCTGCGCGTAAGCGCGGCCGAAGCGGTTGGCGAGGAAGGCATCGAGCGCGATATCCTCCTGACGCACAAATCCCTTCGCCGGCAAACTTCCATCCGCCAACATGTCCAGTACCGCGCAGATGCCGGATGCCGTGGTGATTTGGATGGCGCTGCGCACCGAGCCGCCGGCGCGCTGGCTGTAGATCTTGTTGGCGTAGGTCTCCTGCAGCAGCCGGCCGTTCTTGCGCCCCGACACCGTGACGAAGACGATGACGACGTCCTGCATGGTCGCCGGCAGAGCGCTCTCGAAAATGTCCTTCAGCACCTCGCGGCGGTGGCGCAGGCCGAGGTCGTTGAGCAGCGCCT
>CAZBBT010000236.1:0-3888 GCA_964490065.1 uncultured Mesorhizobium sp.
CCATGTCCTTGTTGACCGCGCAGGCCTGCGCGGCGAAGGCCTCGTTGGCCTCGACCAGGTCGAGGTCGCCCGCCGACCAGCCGGCCTTTTCCAGCGCCCGGCGCGAGGCGGGGATCGGGCCGGTGCCCATGATGGCCGGATCGACGCCGGCGGTCGCCCAGGAGACGATGCGCACCAGGGGCGTGATGCCGCGCCGCGCGGCTTCCTCCTCCGTCATCAGAAGCGCGCCGGCCGCGCCGTCATTGATGCCGGAGGCGTTGGCCGCGGTCACAGTGCCGTCCTTGTCGAAGGCTGGTTTCAGCTTCTGCATGGCGTCTATGGTTGCGCCATGACGGATATACTCGTCCTGGTCGACGACCGTGTCGCCCTTGCGGCCCTTGACGGTGAAGGCGACGATCTCGTCCTTGAATTTTCCCGCCTTCTGCGCGGCTTCCGCCTTGTTCTGCGACGCCAGCGCGAAGCGGTCCTGATCCTCGCGAGTGATCTGGTACTGCTTGGCGACGTTCTCGGCGGTGTTGCCCATGTGATAGCCGTTGAAGGCGTCCCACAGACCGTCGCGGATCATCGTATCGATCATCTTGTAGTCGCCCATCTTGACGCCGGCGCGCAGGTGCTCGGCATGCGGCGACAGCGACATGGATTCCTGGCCGCCGGCGATAATGACCTTGGCATCGCCGGTGGCGATCTGCTGCATGCCGAGCGCGATGGCACGCAGGCCCGATCCGCAGACCTGGTTCAGCCCCCAGGCGGTTGTTTCCTTGGGCAGGCCGGCATTGATGGAAGCCTGGCGGGCCGGGTTCTGGCCCTGGGCCGCCGTCAGCACCTGGCCGAGGATGACCTCGTCGACCTCGCCCGCCTCAACGCCGGCCCTTGCCAGAAGCTCGCGGATGACGACGGCGCCGAGTTCATGCGCGGGCGTCGCGGCGAAGGCGCCGTTGAAGGATCCTACGGCGGTGCGCGCGGCGCTGGCGACGACGATGGAAGCAGACATGGGATTCTCCAGGCTTCTGAAACGGATGGACTTTTCAAGGTCGCTGTCGACTTTTCTTGCCCTTTCCCGGGCCCGAGTCAAACCGGAAATCGGTCGAATGCGACCATGGTGCAGCAGTCCGGAAAAATGCTGCGCAGCATTTTGCAGCGCGAAATAAGCCGGAAAACTGCCGCACTGCACAAACCGCTTGGAATTGCATCGGTTTTGCGCATATCCTTGCACAAGTTGTGATCGTTACCGGCCGCTTACCAAGCTTGCCGGTGTCCCCGGGAGGATGCGGATGGCAGCGAAGGACGAGTTGGTGGTCATCAAGAAATACGCCAACCGGCGTCTCTACAACACCGGCACCAGCACTTATGTGACGCTCGAGGATCTCGCCGAGATGGTCAAGAAGGGCGAGGACTTCACCGTCCAGGACGCCAAGACCGGCGAAGACATCACCCATCCGGTGCTGACCCAGATCATCTTCGAGCTGGAGAACAAGGACGGGCAGAACATGCTGCCTATCCCGTTCCTGCGCCAGCTCATCGCCTTCTACGGCGACCAGATGCAGATGATCGTGCCGAGCTTCCTCGAACAGTCGATGATCGCCTTCTCCAAGGAGCAGGAGCGTTTTCGCGAGCAGATGAAGTCGGCGATGGGCAAGACGCCGGTCGACGTGATGAAATTTTCCACGCCGATGAAGGCGATCGAGGAGCAGACGCGGCGCAACATCGAGCTGTTCCAGAATGCCATGCGCATGTTCACGCCGTTCCCGGCGGGAGCCGCGGGCGAGCCTTCGCCGCAGCCCGAGCCGGCAAGGAAGGAACCGGAAAAAGCCGAAGAGCTGCAGGATCTCAAGGAACAGATCGCCGCCATGCAGCGCAAGCTGGACCAGCTTTCCTGAAGGTGCGCCAGGCTGGACAGCCATAAACGCCGGCGGCGACTGGCCTTTGCGCCATCGGCCCGTCGCGGTTAACGTGCCGGCTCCTCGCATCGGCGGCTCCAATGCCCCGGCCGCCTGCCATCGAATCTCGAAAGCCCATCATGACGGACAAGACGTTGGTTCCCATCTTCGACGGCCACAACGACACGCTGCTCAAGCTCTACCAGTCGAAGGAGCCGGACAAGGAGAAGCTGTTCATCGAGGGGGCGCCGGCGGAATGGCACATCGACCTGCCGAAGGCGAGGAAAGGCGGCTTCGCCGGCGGCATGTTCGCGATCTTCCCGCCGCCGCTGGAAAAGCGCAAGCGCAAGCCGAGCGACGGTGAAAGGATGCCCGGCAACGACGAGCCGCTGCCGCCGGAACTGCCGCGCGGCGACGCGATAGACTCCACCATCGGCATGGCCTCGATCCTGTTTCGGCTGGAGAAGGCCGGCGCGCTGAAGATCTGCCGCGACGCGGCCGACATCCGCGCCGCCATGCGGGACAAGACGATTGCGGCGGTCTTCCATATCGAGGGCGCCGAGGCGATCGATGCCGATTTCACCATGCTGGAGGTGCTGCATGCCGCCGGCCTGCGTTCGCTCGGCATCGTCTGGAGCCGGCCGAACGCCTTCGGCAACGGCGTGCCGTTCCGCTTTCCTTCCTCGCCCGATACCGGTGACGGATTGACCGACGCGGGCAAGGCGCTGGTCAAGGCTTGCAACGGCCTCAAGATCCAGATCGACCTGTCGCATCTCAACGAGAAGGGGTTCCGCGACGTGGCGAAGCTTTCCGACGCGCCGCTGGTCGCCACCCATTCCAACGCGCATTCGGTCTGCCCGCATGCCCGCAACCTGACCGACTGGCAGCTCGGCGCCATCCGCGAGACGCGCGGCATGGTGGGGCTGAACTTCGCCACCGGCTTCCTCAATCCCGTCGGCCCTACCGGCGGCGGCGCGGATATCGAGACGATGATCCGGCACATCGACGCGCTGCTGCAGAAGCTTGGCGAGGACGGTGTGGGCCTGGGTTCCGATTTCGACGGGGCGCCCGTGCCGTCCGAAATCCGCGACGCGGCCGGCCTGCCGCGCCTCATCGAAGCGTTCGAGAAGCACGGCTACGGCAAGCAGTTGATCGAGAAGATCGCCTGGAAGAACTGGGTGGACGTGATCGAGCGGGGGATCGGGTAGCTGGAGACTGCCAGCGCCCGGCCCTACGAAGCTGATTCCATCCTCTTCAGCCACGCCTTGCCCCCGCCCCTGTCGCGGATGATCGGCAGCGGGTCCTGGTGATCGAGCCGCGAACAGATGCGGTAGACTTCCAGCGTGCCGGCATCCATCTCGCCGCGTTGATAGAAGAACATGGCCGCCGCATAGCGGGCACGTCCCGACCAGGCCTCGCCGAGCGGCGTGTTGACCAGCGCCCAGTTCTCCGCGATCTCGGCTTCATCCGGCCCGCTGTCGTCCATTCAGAAATCCGCCGGCGGGTTGGCGGTGCGGCGGTCGAGCTTTATGAACGGGCGCGGCACCAGCTTCGCCTTCTTCATCAGTTTCTCGTATTTCAGCTCGCGCATGGCATAGATCTCGACCCAAAGGTCGTCGGTGACACTCTCGCCATAGGGCAGGTCGAGCGAGGCGATGGCGATGTTGCGCTTGGCCATGGGCGACCACATCGCCGCGCTCACCAGCCCGACCTCCTTGCTCTTCCTGTAGTAGACGATGGCGTGCTCGGCCGGGATGTTGCCCTCGATCTCCAGCCCGACCAGCACATGCCGCAGCTTCTTCCTCGCCCGCGCTTCCAGGATGGCGCGGCGGCCGTTGAAATGCCCCTTTTGCGCATCGACCATGAAGCCCAGCCCGATCTCGTCCGGCATGCGGGTGCGGTTCGAACGGATGGCGTGCTCGGCGGTGACGAAATCGGCATTGGCGACGATCAGCCCGGCCTCGAGGCGTGCGCGGTTCAGTGCCGTGTAGCCGATGGCGCGGATGCCGTG
>CAZBBT010000237.1:0-3873 GCA_964490065.1 uncultured Mesorhizobium sp.
CGATATAGGTGCGGCGGTGACCGCGGATCTCGGCCTCGTCGCGCACGCCGCCGAGCGCCATGCGCACGAACTCGCGGCCCGTCGCCTTGGCGATGGACTTGCCGAGCGAGGTCTTGCCGACGCCGGGAGGGCCGACGAGGCACAGGATCGGCCCCTTCAGCTTCTTCTGGCGGCTCTGCACGGCCAGGTATTCGACGATGCGCTCCTTGACCTTGTCGAGGCCGAAATGGTCGGCGTCGAGCACCTCCTGGGCATAGTTCAGGTCCTGCTTGACCTTGGAGTTCTTCGCCCACGGGATCGACAGCATCCAGTCGAGGTAGTTGCGCACGACGGTGGCCTCGGCCGACATCGGCGACATGGTGCGCAGCTTCTTCAATTCGGCTTCCGCCTTCTCGCGGGCCTCCTTGCTCAGCTTCGTCTTCTTGATGCGCGCCTCGAGCTCGGCGGCCTCGTCGCGGCCGTCCTCGCCCTCGCCGAGCTCCTTCTGGATCGCCTTCATCTGCTCGTTGAGGTAGTATTCGCGCTGGGTCTTCTCCATCTGGCGCTTGACGCGCGAGCGGATGCGCTTCTCCACCTGCAGGACGGAGATTTCGGCTTCCATGAAGCCCATCGCCTTCTCCAGCCGTTCCTTGACGGAGAGGGTGCCGAGCATTTCCTGCTTCTCGGGGATCTTGATGGCGAGATGCGAGGCAACGGTATCTGCGAGCTTGGAATAGTCGTCGATCTGGCTGGCGGCCCCGACCACCTCGGGGGAAATCTTCTTGTTCAGCTTGACGTAGTTCTCGAAGTCCGAGACCACCGAGCGCGACAGCGCCTCGATCTCGACCTCTTCCTCCGCCGGCTCATGGAGCACGGTCGCGCGGGCCTCGTGGAAATCGGCGCGGTCGGTGAAGGCCACGATCCTGGCGCGCGCAGCGCCCTCGACCAGCACCTTGACGGTGCCGTCGGGAAGCTTCAGCAATTGCAGGACGTTGGCGAGGGTGCCGACATCATAGATGGCGTCCGCCTCGGGATCGTCATCGGCGGCATTCATCTGGGTGGCAAGCAGGATCTGCTTTTCCTGGCCCATGACCTCTTCCAGCGCCTTGATCGACTTCTCGCGGCCGACGAAGAGCGGCACGATCATGTGCGGGAAGACGACGATGTCGCGCAGCGGGAGGACCGCGAAGACACCATCACTGGGGGACCTGGTAACTTTGGCCATTATCCAACCTTTCTGTCGCGGGCGCCCGAGAGCCAGCCGCGAATCTCATATTAACGACCGCGGGTCGTTCCGCCTATCATCCTTTGTGACGGGAGTTTGTCAGCACGGAATGCGGCCCATCGGCCTTTCTCCCGTTAAGTGGAGACATGGGCGGACAAGATCAAGTGGTAATTGCCCTGCCCGGACGGCCCGGGGCGATTGCCGGCTCGCAGCCGCCACCGCCGGCGCTGCTCAGCTTGAAGCGGGCGAGGCACCTCGCAGCGTTCGACGCGCCGGAGCCGACGCCGGAGCCGACCTTGCCGCGTAAAAGAGCCCGGACCAACCCCACCGATCTTGACGCCGGAAATCGCCACACACATATCGGTTTCAGGTAGCGGCCGCTGCCGGCCGCACCTGTTCCGAAACGCGACAATTCGTTCGACTTGGAGGATCTGATGAACGATCGGATGTTCGACAGCCCCGTTTTCGTGAAGGACGGGAACAGCATCATTCAGGAAATCGCGTGCCTCGAAGACGCGCTTGAATTTCTCTACGAGTGGCCGAAGAACCGCCGGGGCGCGATCTACGGTACGGCTCTTCGTGCCTGCCAGAAAGTTATCGAAACAGGTTACCCGCTGAGCGCGGCCAGGCAGGCCTTCGCCGGTTTCGCGAAATCGGCCAAAATCCTCGAAACGATCGACACTCCCCTTCCCTGGATGACTGGAAAGACCGGCCAGGGCGGCGGCGTGACCGCCTGAAGTTGCGGGCAAGGAGGTTACGATGCTTTCGAAACCTTTCGAAAAGCCGGTTCGCGTATGGGTGGGGCTCGGCTTTCCCCGCCAACTCAACACCGTCGTGGATGCCTACCAGTTCGTGCTGGATTGGTGTGGAAACAGTCCTGAGCAAAAAGCGGCAATTCGTGCATGCAAGGCCGCTCTGATCGGGGAAATCGACGCCGAAACCGCGCGCGGCGTGCTCGTCGCCTTTGCCAGGAAGAAGGATATACTGGTCGAGGACGGCGCGATGCCGCCTGCCGCTTCCCCAACGCGACCGCGCCACGTCTGAGGTTGCGGGGCCGTGTTCAAGCGGCCCCCGCCTCCTGCAAAAAGAATCTTGTCCACACCCCGCAAACCTCTTCCATACTTGGTCCGACCGAAACGGAGACCGGAATGGCTGGGTGGGACAGGAACGCAGATTGGAACCGCGATGTGCTGGAGCGCGTCGTGGCTCTGCTGTTCGCCCTTGCCTGCCTGGCCGAGCTTGCCGCCGGCCTTCCCTTCCTTCGTCGCCGGCATGTTCTGGGGATTCTGAGCCACGGCGAGGCGGAGGCGTGGGCTTTCGTCATGGGTCTGGCGCCGGTCCCGGCGGATGCGGCGGGAGAGACCGCCGACGGCGCGGCGCGGCTCGCCGCGAGTTTCCGCGCGCTGGCGCTGGCGCTTTGCGCCCTGCTGGCACGGGCCGCGCTGTTTACTCTCACCCGCGCCGTCGGTGCGCAAGCCGGCCGTCCGGCGCACGGGGTTCCCGGGCCGGCGGTTCGCCGGCGAGGTGTTCCGGCGCCGCTCGCGCCCGACACGTCTTAGGGGCAACCGCCCCGGCATTTCGTTGCCTGACTTCTCCTCGGGTCCCACGGACCGGGAGCGTTCTTTGATAACAGCCAGGGCGGATTTCCGCAGCGTGGCAACGATGACGTGCGACCTATCCCTCCCCCTCGAGGGGAGGGCGGCCGTGAAGCGGCCGGGAGGGGTCGCCGGTCGTGGAACGAGGGGCTTCTTTATGTCGGAGTGGTTGAGGTTATCCCTCCCGCCGCCCTGCGGGCGGCACCCTCCCTCAAGGGGGGAGGGACAAGTCGGCGTGTCCCGTCAGGCGCTGACCGGACCCTTCTTTTCCTTGGCCTCGGCGTAGATATAGAGCGGGCGGGCGTTGCCGGAGACGACTTCCTCCGAGATCACCACCTCGCGCACGCCTTCCAGCGCCGGCAGCTCGAACATGGTGTCGAGCAGGATGGCCTCCATGATGGAGCGCAGGCCGCGCGCGCCCGTCTTGCGCTCGATGGCGCGCTTGGCGATGGCCGAGAGCGCGTTTTCATGGAAGGTGAGATCGACACTCTCCATCTCGAACAGCCGCTGATACTGCTTGACCAGCGCGTTCTTCGGCTCGGTCAGGATCTGGATCAGCGCGGCCTCGTCGAGATCCTCAAGCGTCGCCAGAACCGGCAGGCGGCCGACGAATTCGGGGATCAGGCCGAATTTCAACAGGTCCTCCGGCTCGACCTGGCGGAACAGGTCGCCGGTGCGGCGATCCTCCGGCGAGGCGACGGTGGCGCCGAAGCCGATGGAGGTCTTGCGGCCGCGATCCGAGATGATCTTGTCCAGCCCGGCGAAGGCGCCGCCGCAGATGAACAGGATGTTGGTGGTGTCGACCTGCAGAAACTCCTGCTGCGGGTGCTTCCTGCCGCCCTGCGGCGGCACCGAGGCGACGGTGCCTTCCATGATCTTCAAGAGCGCCTGCTGCACGCCCTCGCCCGACACGTCGCGGGTGATCGAGGGGTTGTCCGACTTGCGCGAAATCTTGTCGATCTCGTCGATGTAGACGATGCCGCGCTGGGCCCGCTCGACGTTGTAGTCCGAGGCCTGCAGCAGCTTGAGGATGATGTTCTCGACGTCCTCGCCCACATAACCGGCTTCGGTCAG
>CAZBBT010000238.1:0-3865 GCA_964490065.1 uncultured Mesorhizobium sp.
GACGCACTGGCCACCACTGGCCTTCTGGATCGCATCCAGCCGCTGCTGATGCGCACCGCGCCCGACCCGACGAGCTGGAAGCCGCGCGATCTCGGCGAACTGCTCTACCTGGGCAGGAAATTCGCCGAGCTGAGCAAGGAAGAAATGGCGCTGACGCTGCGCTTCTGGACCATGTCGATCTCGGATTTCCTCGACGAATATTTCGAGACCGACGTCATCAAGGCCAATTTCTCCATCTCCGGCATCATCGGCACGGCGCTCGGTCCGATGTCGCCGGGCACGGCCTATGTGCTGCTGCATCATTACATGGGCGAGGTCGACGGTTCGGTCGGCGCCTGGGGCTATGCGCGCGGCGGCATGGGCGCGGTCACCAGGGCGCTCGCCGCCTCCTTCCAGGCGTCCGGCGGTACGATCCGCACCGGCGCCGAGGTCGAGCGCGTGCTGGTCAAGAACGGCAAGGCCAAGGGCGTCGTGCTGGCCGATGGCGAGGAAATCCACGGCAAGCTGGTCGTCTCCAACGCCGACGTGAAACGCACCTTCCTCAAGCTGGTGGAGGAGAAGGAACTGCCGGACATCTTCCTGCGCCGTGTAAAAAACTTCAAGATCAGGGGCTCGTCCGGCAAGGTCAACATCGCGCTGGATTCGATGCCGGAATTTCCGGCGCTGCCGAAGGATTCGCCGTCCTATCGCGGCGATCTGCATTTCACCGATTCCGTCGAGCGCATGGAGCGCGCCTATGACGACTGGAAGGCGGGGCGCTGGTCTGCCGATCCGATGCTGGACATGATGATCCCGACCACGCTCGACCCGACCATGGCCGCGCCGGGAAAACATTTCATGAGCTGTTTTGTCCAGTACGCGCCGCCCAAGGTGGAAGGGCGCGACTGGACGGACGCCGACCGCGACGCCTTCGCCGAGACGGTTATCTCGCAGATCGCCGACTATTCGCCCGGCTTCCGCGACCGCATCGTCCATATGGAGGTGCGCACGCCGCGCGAGATCGAGGTCGAGGTCGGCCTGACCGAAGGCAATATCTTTCAGGGCGAACTGACCTTCGACCAGTTGCTGTTCAACCGCCCGGTGCCGGGCTACGCGCAGTACCGCTCGCCGCTCAGTGGGCTTTATATGTGCGGCTCCTCCACTCATCCTGGCGGCGGTGTCATGGGCGCGCCGGGCCGCAATGCGGCCACGGAGATCTTGCGCGACCTCGCCAAGCCCGACCTGCACATGAGCCCGGCCCATGACGTCATCTGATCGCACGGTTTGGGATGCCGTCGTCGTCGGTGGCGGCCACAACGGCCTGGTCTGTGCGGCCTTGCTTGGGAACAGTGGGCGTAAGGTTCTCGTGCTGGAAGCTTCGGACGAAGTGGGCGGCCCGGCCCGCACGGAAGAGTTCTTCCCCGGCTTCCGCGCTTCGACCGCGCATGTGCTGAACCGGCTGCATCCGGAGGTGGTTCGCGCGCTTGATTTGGACAAGCACGGACTGGATTTGACCGGAAATACCCCCACCCCTAACCCCTCCCCGCAAGGGGGAGGGGGAGCTGCCGCGCCCTTGTCCTCATCCCCCGTGTGGGCAGGGGTTAGGGGTGGGGGTGCGCAGCCGTCAAAATTCGCCCCAACAGTCGTCTTATCCCGCGACGGCAATCCCCTCATCCTTCACGGCGCCTATGGCGAGACGCTGACCGGCGCTCCCGCTTCCGAACAATCCGCCTGGAGCGACCTGCGCGCCCAACTCCTTCGCTATGCCGCCATCCTGAAGCCGTTCCTCTCGCGCCGCCCGCCCGACCTCGGCGGCGGCTCGCTCGCAGACATGGCCGCGCTCGGCAAGGCCGGGCTCGCCATCAAGCGGCTCGGCAAGGAAGACATGCGCGACTTCCTGCGCGTGCTCCTGATGAACGTCTACGACCTGCTCGAAGAGCAGCTTTCGGACGACCGGCTGAAAGGCCTGCTCGCCTTCGACGCTGTGCTTGGGTCGTATCTCGGCCCCCGCTCGCCCACCTCGCTGCTTGGCCTCTACTATCGCCTGACCGGTGAAGTGAATAGCGCGCCGGGTGGGCAGCTCGTGCCGAAGGGCGGCATGGGTGCGGTCGTCGCCGCGATCCGCGCGGCGGCCGAAAAGGCCGGCGTGACGATCCGCACAGGCGCCGTCGTCTCGAGGGTCATCGTCGAGAGCGGCCGCGCCGCCGGCTTGACGCTGGCGAGCGGCGAAGAAATCCGCGCCGGCACGATCGTCTCGGCCATCAATCCGGCGATTACCTTCCTTACCCTTGTCGGCGCGACGCAACTCGACACCGGCTTCGTGCGCAAGGTGAAGAACATCCGTATGAGGGGCGATGTCGCCAAGCTCAATCTGGCGCTCGACGGCGTGCCCGAGTTCGCTGGCGTGGAACAAGCGGATTTGCGCGGGCGGCTGGTCATCGCGCCGTCAGCCGAACATGTCGAGTGCGCCTTCAATCCGGCGAAGTACGGTGAATTCTCGCCCGAGCCGGTGATGGAGATCACGCTGCCGTCGCTCACCGATCCGGCGCTGGCGCCAGCCGGCGGCTGCGTTCTCTCGGCGAACGTGCAGTATGCCCCTTATGCGCTGAAAGAGGGTTGGGAGGTCGGCAAGCCGAAACTCCTCGCGGCCGTCATGGCGCAACTGGAAGCGCACGCGCCCGGCATCAAAAAACTGGTGCGCCATGCCGAGCTGCTGACACCGGCCGACATCGAGGCGCGCTATCGCATGCCGGGCGGACACTGGCACCATGGCGAGTTGCAGGCCGACCAGATGCTGTTTTCGCGTCCCGTCGCCGGCTGGTCGGGTTACGACACGCCGATCGAGGGCCTGTTCCTCGCCGGTGCCGGCTCGCATCCGGGCGGCGGTGTCTCCGGCGCGCCGGGCATGAACGCCGCGCGGCGGGTGATGGGGAGGAGATAGATGCGGATCAGCATGATTTTGCACGCTGGCATCCCCCTCTGGCCTGCCGGCCATCTCCCCCTCAAGGAGGGAGATTGGCAGCTTCGCGGCCACCGCTCTTCCTGCAACGCCGGTGATTGGCGAAAACAGCGCAACCGCCAATCTCCCCCGTTGAGGGGGAGATTGGCGGCAGGCCAGAGGGGGGTGTGATGGACATCCGTCCTCAGACTTCAGTTCGCCTCTCCGCCCAATCCCACTTCCGCACGCTGCGGCTCGACACGCCGTTCCAGCCGCGCCTCGACGCGCTGGCGAAAACCAACGACTGGTATAGCTGGGCCGGCTACCGCGCGCCGCATTCGCTGTGGGACGAGGAGCTGGAATATTTCGCAATCCGCAGCCAGTGCGCGCTGTTCGACATTTCGCCGATGACGAAATACCGCATCGAAGGGCCGGACGCGGAAGCCTTCTGCAACAAGGTCACGCTGCGCAATGTGACCAGACTCAAGCCGGGCCGCGTCCACTACACCGCCTGGTGCGACGACGAGGGTTTTGTGCTGGATGACGGCACGCTGTTCCGGCTCTCGCCAGACCGCTTCCGGCTCTGCTCGCAGGAACGCCACCTGCCCTGGTTGCTGGACAGCGCTTTTCAGTTCGACGTGACAATCGAAGAGGAGACCGAGGCGGTCGCGGGACTGGCCCTGCAAGGCCCGACGTCCTTCGCCTGCCTGTGCGCCGCCGGATTTGCAGGCGTCGAAAAGCTGAAAGTCTTTGATCTCGCGGATTTCCCGCACGAAAGCGGGCAGGTCACCATCTCGCGCACCGGTTTCACCGGCGATCTCGGCTACGAGCTGTTCGTGGAGCGCGACTTGGCGCTGTCGTTGTGGGACCGGCTGATGCAGACCGGCGAACTGCACGGCATCCGCGCCATCGGCTACACGGCACTGAACCGCGCACGCCTCGAGGCCG
>CAZBBT010000239.1:0-3851 GCA_964490065.1 uncultured Mesorhizobium sp.
CGCCATAGAGATCGCCGGAGAAATCGAACACGAAGGTTTCCAGCAGCGGCGCGCCATTGTCGTCCACGGTGGGGCGCCGGCCGAAAGAGGCGACGCCGTCGTGCAGCGTGCCGTCGGCGCGACGGAATCGCACGGCATAGATTCCGTGGCGCAGCGCCGCACCGGCCGGCAGCGTCATGTTGGCGGTCGGGAAGCCCAGCGTGCGGCCAAGTTGCTGGCCGCCGACGATCTCGGCCTCGACCGTGAAGCGATAGCCGAGCAGTCCGGCCGCCTGCGCCACATCGCCTTCCTCGAGCAGAGCGCGGATGCGGCTGGACGACACGACCTCCGCGCCCTCGTCGCGAAACGCGTCGACCAGCGTCACGCCGAAGCCGTGCCGCTCGCCCGCCGCGATAAGGTAGGCCGGACCGCCCTGCCGGTCCTTGCCGAAATGAAAGTCGAAGCCCGTCACCGCATGGCGCACGCCCAGGCACTGCTCCAGCACATCGGTAACGAAGGCTTCGGCCGATTGCGCGGCGAAGGTGCGGGTGAACTCCTGCTCGACCACGGCATCGAAACCAAGCAGCGACAACAGCCGCGCCTTCATCGAGGGCGGCGTCAGCACGAAGAGCGGCTCCTCGGGCCGGAACACATTTCGCGGGTGCGGTTCGAAGGTCAGCACCAGCGCCGGGACGCCGAGCCTGCGCGCCTCCTGCAATGCCCGGTCGAGCACGGCCTGATGGCCGCGATGCACGCCGTCGAAATTGCCGATGGCGACGACGCCGCCGCGCAGATGCGGCGGCAGCGGCCTGTCTCCGGAAAGGCGCTCGAACGACGTGGTCATCGGCAACCTGCCTAGCGCAGCCTCGGCATGGCCGCCACCGGATAGTAGCCATGCTTATCAAGGAAAGCGGCCAGCCGCGCGGGGTCGGGCGCCAGCGGCTCGCCATACTCGCCGGCATGGATGCCGCCGGACACGTAAAGCACGTCGAAGCCGTTGTCGGCGCCGCCCTTGACGTCGGTCATCATGCCGTCGCCGATGGCCAGCACCTTGCCGCGCTCGAGGTCGCGGCCCAGAACTTCGCCGGCGGCCTTCATCGCGACGTCGTAAATGGGCCTGTGCGGCTTTCCGGCAATCAGCGTGCGGCCGCCGAGTTGCGCATAGTCGCGGGCGATCGCCCCGGCGCACCAGATCAGCCGTTCGCCGCGCTCCACCACGATGTCCGGATTGGCGCAGATGAACGGCAGATTGCGCGCCCTGAGCCGCACCAGCAATTCCTTGTAGTCGTCCGGCGTCTCGACATCGTCATTGTACGGGCCGGTGCAGACGACCGCGTCCGCCTCGAATTCCTCGACCAGTTCGACATCCAGCCCGTCATAAAGGTTGAAGTCGCGATCCGGCCCGATGTGGAAGATGCGCCGCGGACCCTCGGCGATCAGGTCGCGGGTGACGTCGCCGGAACTGACCAGCCGGTCGAAGCAGCCGTCCGGCACGCCGATCGTGCGCATCTGCGCGATAACGTCCGCGCCACGGCGCGGCGAATTGGTGATGAGCACCACGGCCAGTCCGGCCTCGCGCGCCCGCTTCAGAGCGGCGGCCGCTGCCGGGAAATGCGTCTCGCCATTATGGACGACGCCCCACACATCGCAAAGCAGCGCGCCATAGCGCGGAAAGAGCGCGTCGAGCGAATCGATCGTTTCGGGCAATGCCGCCATGCTGTAGTCCATCGCTGTCTTCCGAAAAAGCCGGCGGATCGCCGGGCCGCCCGAATTAACCGAACCTCTTCACCCTGTCACCAGCTTTCGCTTAACAGCGCGGGGAGCGCGTGCCAAATACCTGACCGGCGGCCTGCCGGTCGTCGAAGCGGGGCGACGGGACCGTCCCGCGGGGATTGTTCCATGCCGCGTTTCCTGGCCGTCGCACTGGCCGCGCTTGCCTGCGCATTCACCTATCTCGTCGCCACCGGCATCGCCATGCCCGAGGCGGCAAGCACTCGCGCGATGTTCGTGGTCGCCAGCGTGGCGCTGCTGGTATCGGCGGCGGCCATGGTGCTGGCGTTGGCGGCGACGATCCGCCTCAGGGCACAACGAATCGAGGTCCAGAATCTTGCGCGGTCGGTCGATGCCGCCTTCGCCGATTTCACGGCTGGACGAAAGCGTGGCGACCATACGCCTGAGCCGGTCACGGAAAGCACGATCGCGGAGGAAAAAGCCGTCTTGCATCCGGACGATACCGACCGCCGGCCGATCGAGATCGCCGCCGCATCGCACCCGGCGTCACCGCGCATCGAACCCCAGCGGACCGTCCCGGCAAAGCGAACGGGCCTCAATGCAACGGCGGATGCGCCGGCATTCCGGCTGAACCCCCTGCTCTCGGTCGCCACCGGCGCCATCGCCGGCTACGACGTGCTTGTCGGCGCGCCTGCAAACGGCGCTACGGGGAAGCACGGCAAATCGGCACCACCCAACGGCGCGGCGGGAGCAGCGGCAGTCGAGTGCGCTCTTGTCCTCGCCGCGATCGACGCTTCCAGCCAGCCGGGCTTCGCCGGCGACCGCACGCCGCTTCATATCTCCGTCTCGCAGGCACTGCTCGCCGACCGGGAGCAATTCGCGACCGTCATAGAGGCGCTGCGCCGTCTCAACGGAACCGCCCGTTCGATCGTGCTCACGCTGCCGACCGCGCTGATGGAGCAGCCGGGGCAGCATTCGGCCGCACTGGCGAAACTGGCTGCGACCCGGTCGCGCCTCGCCGCCGAAGGATGGCCGAGTTCGGAAGCGGGCGTGGAAGCCTTGTGGCGGTCGGGCGTATCGTTCCTGCGTCTCCCGGCGACCAGGCTGCTCGCGCGCGAGGCCGGCCAGGGCACACTCGGAACCGTCTCCCTGGTGCAGATTCTGGCCGCAAGCGGCATGGCGGCGATCGCCACCGATGTCGCGACCGACGCCGAGGCGGGCGAACTCGCCCGACTGGGCATCGCGCTGGTGGCGGATACGACCGTGCCCGATCCGGCCCGCCCACGATCCGGAAACGGCGCAAGCACGGGCGACGCCGCCCATATCTGAGAGGAGGAGTGCCTGGCCTTGTCAGGCGGGTCTCTCCTGAAGGCGATGGCATACGGCCTCGTATTCCCGGCGGCGCGATTTCCGTTCGCCGGGTTGAAAAAAGCCATCGTTGTTCAGCCTTGAATGGCCGGACCGAGCCCGGCGAAGCACCGGGGCTTCACGACGTGTCGGGCGCGGACGGCGCCGGAGCATCCAGCCGGTGAACCACCGCCCCGACCACCTCCTGCGATGGGCGGCAGGCCTTTGGGCCGGCCACGCCAGGAAGCACGAACCGCGCGGCCTGCGCCATCAGGGCGCACAGCATCAGTGCCAGCGCCCGCAAACGAACCGCGAGCCGCATCGCATCGCCGGCCTCTCCCGTCACGTCGGCCGGCACCGGCGCACCGCCGAACAGGAACGCCCGAGCCTCGACCTCTCCGTGGCTCAGAATCTCCAGCACCCGTCGGCGGCGAAGGCAAGGAGCGCCGGCTGCAAGGTCGGCCAGATTGGCAAGCGCGAACAGCAGCGCCACGATGCGTTCCAGCACATCGCAGTTCCAGTTCGCTTCTCCTTCCCAGTCTTCCATTCCGGTCTCCGTTTTCGGGCGGGCACAGTATGGGAGAGGTGCGAGGGGGTGTGGAAAGATGGCTGCGGTCGGCGACCTTAACTGCCTGAAAAGGCTGGACAGTTTGTTTGGGCAATCGCCAACGTGTCCACAGGCTGACGGTGTGGCGACGCTATCTTCCGACAGAACACGGTAACCGCATATGGCGAATTGCCCCCTCTCCGTCTCGGCTTCGCCGAGCCACCTCTCCCCCACTTCGTGAGGGGAG
>CAZBBT010000240.1:0-3849 GCA_964490065.1 uncultured Mesorhizobium sp.
GCGGCGTCTGGAACAGGTTGAACAGGGCGATGAGCAGGACCGCGATGATCGCCCAGAGCGCGAGATTGCGATAATTCGGATTCATTTACTGTCCTGTCGGCGTCCGAAACCCGGCGCGCATCGTGAGAAAGAGGTTGCCGCTAACATAGGGAGAGCGCCATGCCTTGCCAAGCATAGCAGCATAAAGCGGTTAAGCATTGGACCAAGGTTTAACGTCATTGGGACCGGAAAATGGCGGTTCGGGAACAGGCGGGGCGCCGACGAGGTTCGAAACGGCGCGGGCGAGGGTCAGATCGAAGGACGGCAGGAACAGCAGCCAGGGTGCCATGACCGGTTCGCAACGGATCTTCCCGCCTGCCTCGATCGCCCGCAGGCGCTCCGGTCCGCGCCAAAACGCCGGTTCCGCGGCATTTGCCGCTGTCATGAGGCTTTGCGGCGCACAGCCGGGTTCGATTGCCGGCATTTCGGCAGCGGCCACACCGCGCGGCGCGATCACCAAGCCATCCGCCTCGTCGCCAAATGTGATGCGCCGGCGGCCGTCCCAGATCATGCCGTTCGCCGCCTTCTCCGGAGAAGGCAGATCGCGGCGTTCGCGATGGAGAAAAATGCCGGGGCGCCGGACATCGGCGACGCAGCGCGACAATGTGGCGCGCGCCTTGCCGGCCCGCAGCTTCGCAATCAATACCTCGGTCCTGTCCTTCGCCGGGAGGAAGGTCGCGCCGCCGACGACGGCGAGAAGAACGCGCAACGCATGGACCAAGGCTGCGTGGTCATCCGCATGAGCGAAAGCTTGGCTCAACCGGACAAGGCCCGGAACCGGCTGGCCGGCGAAGGCGCGGAGAATGTCCGCCGCACGGCTTCCGAGCTCCGCGCGCTCTTGCGCGGTGCGCCGGGAAATCGCCAACCCTTCAACAACGCGCCTGCCGTCATCCGCGCCCTGGCGAAGGCGCGGGCGCTCGAGGCGGGGATCGGCGTTGGTCGGATCGTCGATCCAGCCGATATCCTTGGCGCGCAGGAAATCGCGCAGGGCTTCCCGCCTCGTCCCCAGCAAGGGCCGCGCGATCCAGACGGCGCCATCATAGAGCGTCGCCCGCGCCATGCCGGCCAGGCCGGGAGCATCGTCACCGGTCGTGCGCGCTTGCCGCATCCGGACAGTCTCGGCCTGGTCGTCGGCGGTGTGGCCGGTGACGATGACGTCGACACCGGCTTCGCGCGCGGCTTGCGCCAGCAGCCGGTAGCGCGCCTCGCGGGCAGCCGCTGGCACGCCGGTCGCGGGCTTCGGCCCGGACCAGGCAACGATGCGGTGGGCGATGCCGTGCGCGGCGCAGAGGCGCGCCACGGCCTTGGCTTCAGCGGCGGAACCGGGGCGGAGCGCATGATCGACGGTGACAGCCAGGAGCGGAGCCGCTGGATGACGCTGGTCGAGATAGGCTTTGAGGAGAAGCAGCAGGGCGGTGGAATCGCTGCCGCCCGAGACGGCAATCACGACGCCGCCGGAAAAATCGAGAGAAGAAAACGGCGCAAGCTCCGGCTTGGCCGCGACCGTCAGCACGAGGCGAGCGCCCGTTCCTGCTTGATGCGCTCCTTGAGCGCGCTGGAGACGTCCGGATAGCGCTTGCCGATTTCGCTGAACGTTGCGCAGGCGACATCGCGCTGCTTGAGCCCGACCAGGGACACGCCGAGCTTCAAGAGCATGTCCGGCGCCTTCTTGGCCTTCGGATAGTCCTTGGAAGCGGCGAGGAATACCTCGGCCGCGTCGCGGTACTTCTGCTGGCCGAGCAGCGCTTCGCCCAGCCAGTAGTGGGCATCAGCCGCCCTGGTGTCCTTCGGGAAGCGGGCGATGTGGTCGCGGAACCCCCGCTCGGCGGTCGGATAATCGCCCGACAGGATGAACTGGTAGGAATTGCGGTAGAGCTCATCCGCGCTGTCGGCAGGCGGCAGCGCCGCGACCACGGTGCCTTTGTCCTGCGCCTTGGCGGCCGGCGCGGCACTTGTCGCCGGAGCGGACTGCCCGGCATCGACCACGTTGCCGTTCTTGTCGACGGTGATGGTGCCGAATGTTTTCGGAGGCACGCCCTGGATCACCTTGCCGGGCTCGCCATTGCCGGAATCGATGATGACCTCGCCGATCGGATCGGACGAATTCCGATCGGAAGGCTGGGCCGAGGCGGTCCGATCGGCATCCGTAGCCGCAGGCGCCTCTGCCACGCCACGCTGGGCCGGAGCGCCGGCGTCGGACTTCTTCTGCGGAGCGGACCCGCCAGACCCTTCGAGCTGCTGGAAGCGGAATTCGTTATCTTCCTGCTGCTTGCGGATCTGCTCCTGCATCTGAAGGATCTGGAAGTTGAGTTCCTCGATCTTGCCGTTCATCTGCCGGATCTGATCTTCGACCCCGGTCATGCCGGCACCGCCGGACTGCTGCGCGACCTGGGTCCGGTCCTCTTTCTTTCCGCCGAAGACTCCGAGCGTCGGCAAATGGAAGGAGAAGCCATCGTCGGGCTCGCTGC
Source organism: uncultured Mesorhizobium sp. (assembly GCA_964490065.1). Taxonomy (GTDB): domain Bacteria; phylum Pseudomonadota; class Alphaproteobacteria; order Rhizobiales; family Rhizobiaceae; genus Mesorhizobium. Next base: position 2,508 of record CAZBBT010000240.1, read on the forward strand.
CCTGCCCGGCATAGCCGGCTGACATGGCCATGGTCGTTGCAAGCAATGCTGCAAGCGTACCGCTGAGAATGGTTCGAAAATACATCAGCCTCTCGCCTCGAAAGTCAAAGTCTTCAGGATCGACGCGGCAAGGTCGCGACAGGAAAATTCAGCCTGCGACCGGGCCGGTTCGGCTTCTAGCAGGCCGCGAGACTTCGGCCAAATTTTGTTTGCGGTCCACAAAGGCGGAAAAGGCGACCTTCCGGCCGCCTTTTCGTTCCCGATGTGGAATTTTTACCGTTGAAGCCGCGGCTCAGCTTCCCGCGCCGGAAAGCGTGGTCACCGCGCGGCGGTTCTGCGACCAGCAGGAAATGTCGTCGCAGACGGCGACCGGGCGTTCCTTGCCGTAGGAGATCGTCTTCAGCCGGCTGCCGGCGACGCCCCTCGAGATCAGGTAGTCGCGGGTGGCGGCCGCGCGGCGGGCGCCGAGCGCCAGATTGTATTCGCGCGTGCCGCGCTCGTCGGCGTGGCCCTCGATGACGATCCGGTACTGGCCGTACTTGTTCAGCCACTGCGCCTGGCGGGCCAGCGTCTGCTGCGCATCGGCGCGGATCGACGAGGAATCGGTGTCGAAGAAGATGCGGTCGCCGATGTTGACGGTGAAGTCCTGCGCGGAGCCCGGCGTGGCGGCGCCCTGGCCAAGGCCGAGATCGGCGGCGCTGTTCATCTTCTTGGAGGCGCAGCCGGCGAGCGCCAGCGAGGCGACCAGCGCCACCATGACCGGGTTTGCTGCAAGTTTTGCGATACGGCGCATACCGCCTCTCCTTCGCATTTCGAGTGATTTCGTTGATCGGTCAGTAACCACGTTTGGGTTAATGGGCGCTCAAGAAACACGGTTAAAATTCGGTGTCGGCCCCCGTCCGCGGCCGCTTCCCCCGGTCATAATCCCTTGGGTGACATCTGGCGCCGACCCTAGGCGTAAATGCGGCCAAAACGCGTCAAAGCCGTGGAAAAGGGCCTCGCAAGGCCCTTCACGCAAGCATTCGTCTATCGCGCCGATCCCTATTCGAGCAGCGGCGACCAGGCCGGGTCGGACGCGAAATTGGCTGTCGGTATAGGCTGCTCGTTGCGGCCGGTCAGGTCGATCGAGAACAGTTTCGGGCCGCCCGAGCCCGGCACGTCGCGGAAGAACATCAGGACGCGGCCGTTCGGCGCCCAGGTCGGGCCTTCCTGCTGGAAGCCGGAGGACAGGATGCGCTCGCCCGAGCCGTCGGTCCGCATCACGCCGATCTGGAACTCGCCGCCCGACTGCTTGGTGAAAGCGATCAGGTCGCCGCGCGGCGACCAGACCGGCGTCGAATAG
>CAZBBT010000241.1:0-3849 GCA_964490065.1 uncultured Mesorhizobium sp.
GCTGTCGATCTTCGGCGCCATCGTGCCGCTCAACCTCGGGCTCGGCACACTGAACATCTACACGCAGGTGGGCCTCATCACGCTGATCGGCCTCATCACTAAGCACGGTATCCTGCTGGTCGAATTCGCCAACCAGCAGCGAGAGGTGCACGGCATGCGCCGGCGCGACGCCATCATCGCCTCCGCCAAGGTGCGCCTGCGGCCTATCCTGATGACGACGGCGGCCATGGCGCTCGGCGTCGTGCCGCTGATCACCTCCAGCGGCGCGGGCGCGGCAGCGCGCTACTCGATGGGCCTGGTCATCTTCACCGGCATCCTCGTCGGTACGATGTTCACGCTGTTCGTGGTGCCGATGTTCTACACCTTCATCGCCTCGAAGGACCTGCCGCAGCATGCGGAGAAGCCCGATCCGTCGCTGATGCCGGTGCTGCCGGACTGAGGGAGTTTCCTTCTCCCTGTCCACGGCCCGGTTGAGAGATGCGGCGCACGGCCGCGCTCCCGGCGGCGCAAGATTTGTCCGCCAGGTTCCAAAAACCGTCGCCGTTCAAGCATGGATGCCCGGGCCGAGCCCGGCGACATGCCGGGGCCTAAGACGTATCCGGCGCGGGCGATGCCTGGGCGTGGCGAACCGCCGGGCGGGACATCCTATGCGTCAGCCGGCCGGCGTGCGGACCCGCCGCGCCCCGAAGCTTGAACAGCGCCGTCCGCGCCAGCAGGGCGCACAGCATCAGCGCCAGCGCGCGGAAACTCGCCGCGAGGTGCGTCGCGTCAGCGGCCGGCTCCGGTGCATACGCCGGAACCTGGGCGCCGGGTGGCAGGCCCATGACGAAGGCCCACGCCTCGGCCTCGCCGTGGCTCAGAATCTTCAGCACTTGCCGGCGGCGAAGAACAGGAAGCCCGGCGGCAAGGTCGGCCAGGTGGGCCAAGGCGAACAGCAGAGCCGCGATGTGCTCAAGCACATCGCGGTTCCAGTTCGCTTTTCTGTCCCAGTTCTCCATTCCGGCCTCCGTTTCGGGCGGGCACAGTATGGAAGAGGCTGTTGGGGTGTGAACAAAACGGCAGAGAAGATTCTTTCGCCGTTCCGAAAAATCCAACGGAAACAAGGTCTTCGACCCTCCGGAGGGATGTCGGCTCCGCGTTTTTTCCCAACAGTTGCGACCTGCCTTTGCCGTCGAGGCCTGGATTCCCGGCCTCGTGAGCGACTGAAAGGAGCGGAGAGTGTCGGGAATCCAGGCCTCGATCTAAGGATAGCTCGAACTTTTCAATTTCGGCTCAAACGTTCACGCTGGTCAAACATTCGAGCCGAAATGCGCCACGGCCCCAAACGGCCGGGGAACCGCCCGCAAGCCTATCCCCTCGCAGCCGCCTCGATCGTGGCGACGTCGATCTTGACCATCTTCATCATGGCGGACATGACGCGCTCGGCCTTTTCCCTGTCTGGGTCGTTGAGCAGGCGCGGCAGGATTTCCGGCACGATCTGCCAGGAAACGCCGTAGCGGTCCGTCAGCCAGGAGCAGGCGACCCCCTTGCCGCGATCGGCAATCAGCCTGTCCCAGTAGTAATCGACCTCGGCCTGGTCCTTGCACTCGACCGAAAGCGATATGGCGTGGTTGAACGGGTCGTCCCGGTTGCCGTTGAGCGCCTGGAAGGTCTGGCCGAACATCTCGAAGTTCACCATCACGACGCCGCCCTTGGATCTGACCCCGACGTCGTCGCTGCGCAAGATCGTTCCCTTTTTCGCGCCAGGAAAGATGGAAACATAGAAATCGACGGCTTCCTCGGCTTCTTCCTTGAACCAGAGGCACGGGCTGATCTTCTGCATCATTTTCTCCTCGGTATGGCTGGCCAGGGTCGCTGCCTACCGCGCCCCGATGAAACGGCGTCTTGCGATCGACCGCTGCCTCAAGGACGCCCGTTGCGAAGGCGAGCCGACACCGCCTGTGAAATAAATTGGCCGGGTCCGGCGAAGGGCATTAAACTGGCGCATCGCAAAACAATGGCAAGACCGGCGCCTGGCGTATATAAGGCCGGCACCCTAAGTTCAGTGTTTCCCGCCTCGCACGGCCGAGGCGAGCCAAGGACAGTTCGATGCCCGCTTACCGTTCCCGCACCACCACCCATGGCCGCAACATGGCCGGCGCCCGCGGCCTGTGGCGCGCCACCGGCATGAAGGATTCCGATTTCGGCAAGCCGATCATCGCGGTGGTCAACTCCTTCACGCAGTTCGTGCCGGGCCATGTGCATCTCAAGGATCTCGGCCAGCTCGTCGCGCGCGAGATCGAGAAGGCGGGCGGCGTCGCCAAGGAATTCAACACCATCGCGGTCGACGACGGCATCGCCATGGGCCATGACGGCATGCTCTATTCGCTGCCTAGCCGCGAATTGATCGCCGACTCGGTCGAATACATGGTCAACGCGCACTGCGCCGACGCCATGGTCTGCATCTCCAACTGCGACAAGATCACCCCCGGCATGCTGATGGCGGCGATGCGGCTCAACATCCCGGCCGTCTTCGTCTCGGGCGGGCCGATGGAAGCCGGCAAGGTGGTGTGGAAGGACAAGGTCACGGCCGTCGACCTGATCGACGCCATGGTCGCCGCCGCCGACGACAAGGTCTCCGACGAGGAAGTGACGGTGATGGAGCGCTCGGCCTGCCCGACCTGCGGCTCCTGCTCGGGCATGTTCACCGCCAATTCGATGAACTGCCTGACCGAAGCGCTCGGCCTGTCGCTGCCAGGCAACGGCTCGACGCTGGCCACGCACGCCGACCGCAAGCGGCTGTTCGTGGAAGCCGGCCATCTCGTCGTCGACCTCTGCCAGCGCTATTACGAGCAGGACGACGAGAGCGTCCTGCCGCGCAACGTCGCCGCCAAGCCCGCCTTCGAGAACGCCATGAGCCTCGACATCGCCATGGGCGGCTCGACCAACACGGTGCTGCATATCCTGGCCGCGGCCGTCGAGGGCGGCATCGACTTCACGCTGGCCGACATCGACCGGCTGTCGCGGCGCGTGCCGTGCCTGTCCAAGGTGGCGCCGGCCAAGTCCGACGTCCACATGGAGGACGTGCACCGCGCCGGCGGCATCTTCGCCATCCTCGGCGAACTCGACCGCGCCGGACTGATCAACCGCGACCAGCCCACCGTGCACACCGCGACGATGGGCCAGGCCATCGCGCATTGGGACATCGCCCAGACCAACAGCAAGGCCGTGCGCGACCTCTATCTTGCCGCGCCCGGCGGCGTGCCGACGCAGGTGGCCTTCAGCCAGGACCGGCGCTGGGACGAGCTCGACCTCGACCGCGAGAAGGGGGTCATCCGCTCGGCCGAGCATCCTTTCTCCAAGGATGGCGGGCTGGCGGTGCTGAAGGGCAACATCTCGCTCGACGGCTGTATCGTGAAGACGGCGGGCGTCGACGAATCGATCCTGAAGTTCACCGGACCGGCGGTCGTGTTCGAGAGCCAGGACGCGGCTGTGAAGGGCATCCTTAGCAACGAGGTCAAGGCCGGCGACGTCGTCGTCATCCGCTACGAAGGCCCGAAGGGCGGGCCGGGCATGCAGGAAATGCTCTACCCGACCAGCTACCTGAAATCGAAAGGGTTGGGCAAAGCCTGCGCGCTGCTGACGGACGGCCGCTTCTCGGGCGGCACGTCCGGCCTCTCCATCGGCCACGTCTCGCCGGAAGCGGCGCTCGGCGGCACGATCGGCCTGGTGCGCAGCGGCGACATGATCGAGATCGACATCCCGAACCGCACCATCCACCTCGCCGTCTCCGAGAACGAACTGGCCGAGCGCCGGCTGGAGCAGGACCGGCTCGGCTGGAAGCCGGCCGAGAAGCGCAGGCGCAACGTC
>CAZBBT010000242.1:0-3826 GCA_964490065.1 uncultured Mesorhizobium sp.
GCGTGTTCCAGGTGGAATCGGCCGGCATGCGCAAGGCGCTGATCGGCATGAAGCCCGACCGCATCGAGGACATCATCGCGCTGGTCGCGCTCTACCGGCCCGGCCCGATGGAGAACATCCCGACCTACAACGCCCGCAAGCACGGCGAGGAGGAGACGGCTTCGATCCACCCCAAGATCGACCATCTGGTGAAGGAGACGCAAGGCGTCATCGTCTACCAGGAACAGGTCATGCAGATCGCGCAGGAGCTTGCCGGCTATTCGCTCGGCGAGGCCGACCTCTTGCGCCGCGCCATGGGCAAGAAGATCCGCGCCGAGATGGACAAGCAGCGCGAGCGCTTCGTCTCGGGCGCGGTCGAGCGCGGCGTCGCCAAGCCGCAGGCCGATTTCATCTTCGACCTTCTGGCGAAGTTCGCCGACTACGGCTTCAACAAGTCGCACGCCGCCGCCTACGCCGTGGTGTCCTATCAGACCGCCTATCTCAAGGCGCATTATCCGGTCGAGTTCCTGGCGGCGTCGATGACGCTCGACATGGCCAACACCGACAAGCTGGCCGACTTCCGGCAGGATGCGATGCGGCTCGGCATCGACGTGGTGGCACCGTCGGTGCAGACCTCGTTCCGGCCCTTCGAGGTCGGCGAGAACACCATCTACTATTCGCTGGCCGCGCTGAAGGGCGTCGGCGATGCCGCGGTCGAGCATATCGTGGAGAAGCGCAAGGACGGGCCGTTCAGAAGCCTGGCGGATTTCTGCGAGCGGGTCGATCCGAAGATCGTCGGCAAGCGGGTCTTCGAGAGCCTCATCATGGCCGGCGCGCTGGATTGCTTCGGCCACGACCGGGCGGTGATGATGGCCGGGGTTGAGCGCATGATGGGGCTGGCAGCGCTCGCGCAGCAGAATGCGGTTTCCGGCCAGCACGACATTTTCGGCGCTTCGCTTGGTTCGCAGTCGCAGGCGCTCTCCCTGCCGGCGGCGGAGCCGTGGCTGCCGGCCGACCGGCTGCATCGCGAGTTCCAGGTCGTCGGCTTTTATCTCTCGGCGCATCCGCTCGACGAATACCGCAACGCGCTGGAAAAGATGCGCGTGCAGAACTGGGCCGAGTTCTCGGCGGCGGTGAAGCGCGGCGCGACCGCGGGGCGGCTGGCCGGCACGGTGACTTCCAAGCAGGAGCGCAAGACACGCACCGGCAACAAGATGGGCGTGGTGAATTTCTCCGACACCAGCGGCCAGTACGAGGCGGTGCTGTTTTCGGAGACGCTGGCGCAATATCGCGACATGCTGGAAGCCGGCAAGTCGGTGGTCATCACGGTCTCGGCCGAGGATCGGCCCGAAGGCGTCAATCTGCGCATCCAGACGGTGCAGTCGCTGGAAGACGAGGCAAGCCGCATCCAGAAGGCGCTGCGCATCTTCGTGCGCGACGCGGCGCCGCTCAACACGCTGGCCGGCCAACTCGGCGTCAAAGGGGAGGGACAGGTGAGTTTCGTCCTCATCAAGGACGGCGGGGCAGGCGAGGTGGAGGTCGAACTGCCGAACCGTTACCGCATTTCGCCGCAGATCGCGTCGGCGATGCGCGCCGTGCCCGGGGTGATCGAGGTGGAACTGGTCTGAGCGCCGGTGTCGGGGGTCGTGTTTTTGTCCTCGGCCGGTAATGCGCAGGAGGACGGACTGAACCTGACGTGGCGGGATATTCGTCGTCGAAAGGACTGCTCGTCAAAGCCGCTTGATGGCGGGCCGGTCGACGAGCCAGACGCCCGCGAAAAGGACCAGCATCGGTACAACCTGGATCAGCAATTCGACCATCGAAAACTCCTTGCGGCGGGGTCAGTAGCGACTACGGCGCAACCGTGCATTCCCCATTTGGGTTAAAACGGAGAAAAGACCGGCACGATTTGCCTCGAAACGAGGCGACGGACTCAACGCCGCCCGAGGCAGTCCCGATTCCCGCGTGTCGCGATCCCGTGGAAAGAACTGGTACGCCCAAGGGGAATCGAACCCCTGTTACCGCCGTGAAAGGGCGGTGTCCTGACCGCTAGACGATGGGCGCAGCCAACGCGGCTTATAATTGCGTCGATGCCGGCCGGCAACCCCGTTACCGGCGCGAAAAGACAACTTTTTTGCATCACTTGCGGCGGCGGCAGCGCCAGTTCCAGTCGCGTTCGGGGCCGACGTCCACGTGCACCGAATTGGTGTGGCAGTAGGTGCCGACGCCGCCACGACCCGGCATCGAGCGCGCGTAGTTCGCCAGATCCCATTTGCTGACGCCCGGAACCTGAACGTCCGCGGCGGCGCAATACATGTGCAGCGAATTCCTGGCGCCGCGGGCTCGACGGTTGCGGTTCGGGTCGCGATAGCCGGAGGTGACGATCAGCTTCTTGCCGTAGTGGTTTTCGATGATCTTCAGCACCCTGACCAGCGCCGGCTTCAGGCACGCCACGTCGACCCCTTCGGTCTGTTTCAGCAGGCCGTTGGGGGCGAGCCTTGCCATGCCTGCCGCCGACGCGATCCGATAGGAGCCGAAGCCCTCGTCTTCGTTGATGTCGACATCGCTGTCGTCGTCGATGCCGGATTTGCGCTTGATCTCGAACAGCGCCGTCTGGCGCACGCCGGGCAGCGCGTCTCCCGACCAGCCTTCGCCGCCGGTCGAAGCCAGGGCCAGGGGCTTGGCGCCGGTCTCGCTCGAAGCCAGGGTGACGATCGGCTTGGCCGGTTCGTCTTCGTCGATTATGGGCTTGGGCGCAGCGGCGGGAGCCGGCGCGGCTTGGGCGGGAGAAGAGCCGAAAAAGGCCGCCAGGAAGCCTCTCTTCTTCGGCGCGATCGGTTGCTCGGGCCCCGGGCCGGCCGTCACATAGACCGGATTGTCCATGGCCGGCTTTTCGGTAGGCGTCGCCGGAACGTCGGCGGGCTTAGCCGGATCGCTTGCAGCGGCGACGGTCTTCGCGGCCTCTTCGGTGGGCTGGCCGGCAGGCGCCGGCACCTGCGGTGTCGTCTCGGCAATCGTCTCGGCGCCAGGAGGAGTGGCGACCGCAAGCTCCGCGGCCGCGGTGCCGGGTTTTGCCGTCGGCACGGAGGCCACCTGCTGGGGTAGCGCGGTGTCGCCTTCGGCGCTCATCAACTGCTGTGGCCCGGTGTTCTCTGCCGCCGCTACGGCCGAATCGGCGAGGGTCGTTTGCGAACCGTCGGTCGTCGTAGAAAGATCGGTGGAATTGTAGCCCGGCATCCCGGCCGTGACCATCGAATCGCCAACCGATGTGCAGGAAGCGACGAACGCGGACAACAACACCGCCGCCACGGCGCGGCGTTGTCCTCTCGCGAGTCGCGCTCCCGTTGATTTCAAATCGGTTTCCCCCTCGCTGTCCGGCCCGGATCGTCATCGGCGGGTTCGCAGTCTGCCCCGATGACGATGCTGTTTCCGCCGCCGGAAACGAGACCTGTATCAAATTCGCAAGCCCTGGCAAAAATCGCCGCCGCCTTTGGCTTGGAGTCAACTTCATGCTTGACCGTGACCATTTCGCCCGCTTTGGCGCAGGCGTCAACTCACCAGACATTACAGCCTGTTACACTGTTAAGCATCGATGCCTGCGCGAGGCTGGAAACGGTCTTGCCTTGACATTGCCGCTTGTCCCGAAGGTCACTTTTCGAGGGCAGCACTGACCTGCGTCAATCCCGGAAGCCGAACGGAGCGAGGCTATCCGGGATCCGTTCCGTAACCTGGCCGGTGTTCCGGAACGCCTATTTCCCCCTTGTGGGGAGGGCAATCGCATATGGCACACTACCCCCTCTCCGTCTCGGCTTCGCCGAGCCACCTCTCCCCCACTTCGTGAGGGGAG
>CAZBBT010000243.1:0-3791 GCA_964490065.1 uncultured Mesorhizobium sp.
TTGGGAGCGGAGAGACCCTTCAGGCCCTTTTCAAGAACACACCCGCGGATGACATCCTTGCCGTTCTCGCCCTTGAGCTTAGCCCAGACGACGAAGACGTCGGCGATCGGCGCGTTGGATATCCACATTTTCGAGCCGTTCAGTCGATAGCCATTCGCCATTTTTTCGGCGCGCGTGTTCATGCCTCCCGGATCGGAGCCGGCATCCGGCTCGGTCAGGCCGAAGCAGCCGATCCACTCGCCGGAAGCCAGCTTCGGCAGGTATTTCCTGCGCTGCTCCTCAGAGCCGTAAGCGTGGATCGGGTACATGACCAGCGAGGACTGCACGCTCATCATCGAACGGTAGCCGCTGTCGACGCGCTCGACCTCGCGCGCGATCAGCCCGTAAGTGACGTAGTTGGCACCCAGTCCGCCATATTCTTCCGGTACCGTAATGCCGAGCAGCCCCGCCTCGCCCATCTCGCGGAAGATCGCCGGATCGGTCTTTTCCTCCATGTAGGCCTGCTCGATGCGCGGCATGAGCTTGTCTGCCGCGAAGGCGGTGGCGGCGTCGCGCATCATGCGCTCGTCTTCCGAAAGCTGGTCCTCCAGCAGGAAGGGGTCGTCCCAGATGAAGGCTGCCGACGCGCCGCTGGTCTTTCTGTCCTGAACAATCATGGCATTTTCCTCGAATTGTCGAAAAGCGGCTCCGCCCGCGCCATGCATCTTCCAAAAAGGAAACACGGTGCTTGCATTACATACCGGCTGGCCGGTAATAATATTTTCCAGGTCTGGCGTCAACAACGGAGATGAGGATGACTAAGCTGGCGAAGCGCGCACCGGGCAGACCTCCGACCATCGAGGCGCCACGTCAAACCATCCTCGCCTATGCGGCCCGGCTGTTCGCCGAGAACGGCTACGAGCAGACTTCCCTCCAGGACGTGGCCGCCTCGGTCGGCATGTCGAAGGCGGCCGTCTACCATTATTTTCCGACCAAGCAGACAATTTACGACGAGATCGTCTTCGACCTGCTGGGAGGGCTTCTGCGCCACGTCAGGGCCGGTGTCGACAACGCAGGCTCGGACGTCGACAGGCTGCAGGCATTCATGGTGGCGCATGCTGATTACTTCGAAGACAACTACATCTCCTTCGTCACGCTTCTTCATGGCGTCGGGGGGATCGGACGCGCGGTGACGGATAAGAGGCAGATCGAGGTTCGCAACGAATACGAAGCGCTATTGCGGACCATCCTCGCCAATGGCGTCGCCAACGGGAGCCTGGTGATCGATGATGTGCGGATGGGCGCCATCGCCGTGCTGTCCATGCTGAACTGGATGTCGCGGTGGTACAGGCCTGGCGGCGAGAAGCGGGCTCACGACGTCGCCGAACACTATTTCAGGATTCTCTATTCCGGCTTTCGTCCGACGGATCCAAGCGAGACGCGGCAACCGCCGACAGAAACCGTCCGGTAGGCCTGAACGGCAATTCAGGCCGGCCGACGCAGGCCGCTGCGCGCCTGGTCAAGGCGCACCGGCTGGTCGGGAATGGTGATAGCAAAGACGGTGCGCCCGCCTACGCTTTCCACCAGCTCGACCGCGCCGCCATGGGCACGGGCGAGTTCCTGAGCGATCGCCAGACCGAGGCCCGTGCCGCCGCTGCGCGCCGAGCCGCGAAAGGCGGCAAACAGGTTCTGCCTGGCCTTGGGCGGCAGACCTGGCCCGGTATCTTCCACCAGGATGCGGCTGACGCTGCCCGCGCGCTCGGCCGACACCGTCAGTCGGCGCACCAGCGCGCTCTCATTATCTGCGGCCATGGCCTGCACGGCATTGCGCGCGAGATTGGTGAGCACGCGGAAAAGCTGGTCGGCATCGGCATCGATTTCGAAGCCGGGATCGACAGCATTGACGAACTCGATGCTGGATTCAATGTCGAGCAGGCCCTGCGCCTCCTCGACCAATTGCCTCAGCCTGAGCCGGCGGCGGATCGGCGGTGGCTCCTGGGTGCGGCCATAAGCCAATACACCCTCGGAATAGGCGACAGCACGGTCGAGCGCGCGCAAGAGCTTGGGCGCGAAGGCTTGCACGGTCGGATCCTTCACTTGGCGTAACCGGTCCGACAGCAACTGCGCTGAGGCTAGGATGTTGCGCATGTCGTGATTGATCTTGGAGACAGCGAGACCAAGATCGGCAAGGTGCTTCTGCTCGGCCAGCATCTTCTGAAGCCGCTCCTGCATCTGCGACAGTTCGCGTTCGGCTACGCCGATTTCGTCGGCGCGGGTCGATGCGCGGATGACGCGGCCAGGATCGTCCGGGACCTGCGAGAAGGCGAGCATCGAGCGCGTCATCGCCCTTACCGGTCCGATCATCATGCGATCGATGGCCGCATAGACCAATGCGGCGCTGAACACCGAGATCAGCAGCGCGACGATGGCCACCGTCCGCGAATAGGTCAGCATCGCGGCACGAAGCTGACGGTCCGGCATGATGAGCTCGAATTCCTTGTCGCTGTCGCCGACCGGCCCGTAGACGCGCAGCATCCGGTCGCCGCCGAACAGTAGGGTATTCAACGCTCCGATCATCTCCTCGCCTATGCCGATGGTGGCGACGCCGATGTGCTCATCGACCTTGGGCGGCATATCGGCCACGACCAGGAGCCTGGAGATGCCACCGTCGCGCACCGCGATTGCCTTGGCGCCGAGCGCGGCCAGCACGTCGTCCTGCGCTCCGCGCGACAGGCTTTGCGGATCGCCCTGAACCAGCACGATGGAAACGGCGGCGGCGGTGCCAAGCCGCTCGTTGAGCCAACTCAGCCGGTAGCTGGCGATCGAAGGCAGGAAAATCAGCACCTCGGCCAGAAGCACGAAGACGATGGTGAGCGCGATGAGCTTGGCCGACAGGCCCCGCGCCAGCGGCACGCCGCGGCCAGCATCGCGCAGCCGGGCTGGCTCGTCTGGTGAAGGTGTTTCACTCATGCGTTTCCGATCGAAACGGATTCCGTCTCATCAAGATTAAGTGATCGGGCGGGTTTTGCCAATTTCGGCTTTGGAGCCAGCCAATTGACTCGGTGCGGCCTTGTCCCTATAAGCCCGCGCACGCTCGGGCCATCGGCTCCAGGCGCAATGTGCGTTGCGCCAAGGCCGACCGGGCATAGCTCCTGCATCAAGGCAGACTCAAGAAGGGCCGCACTCCGCGGTATTCAAACAAATGAAGCGCACCTATCAACCCTCCAAGCTCGTCCGCAAGCGCCGGCACGGTTTCCGCGCCCGCATGGCCACGAAGGGCGGCCGCGGCGTCGTCGCCGCTCGCCGCAACCGGGGCCGCAAGCGGCTCAGCGCATAAACGGGGCGGCTGTTCGCGCCGGATCGATGGTAAAGGCTCCCGCACGGCTCCTCAAACGCGCGGAATTTCTGGCCGTCCGGCGCGGTGAAAAGCGCCGCGGGCGGTTTTTCCTCGTCGAGGCGCTGGACCGCCATGACGATGGTGAGCCGCGTGTCGGTTACACGGTGACGAAGAAGGTCGGCAATGCAGCCGTGCGCAACCGCGTGCGGCGCCGGTTGAAGGAAGCGGTACGCGTCCATGCCGCCGATGACATGGCGGCCGGCCATGACTATGTCATCGTCGGACGCGAGGATGCGCTTGCCGCGCCCTTCGGCCAGCTCAGGGCGGAACTTTGCCGCCGCTTCCGCGTGAAATAGGCGCCAAACGGGTCAAGGGACCAGGCATTTCGGATGGAAAACAACCGCAACTTCTTCATCACCATCGCGCTGTCGGTGCTGATCCTGACCTTGTGGCAGGTGTTCTACATGAACCCGCG
>CAZBBT010000244.1:0-3785 GCA_964490065.1 uncultured Mesorhizobium sp.
CGCATGGAGGACGCCATGGCGACAGCGGTACGCGACGCCCTGGCCGACGAGCTCGGCGGCGTGCTCGCCTTCCTGCCCGGCCAGCGCGAGATCGAGCGCGTGGCGGAGCGACTGGCGGGCCGCCTCCGTGCGGATGTCGATGTCGTGCCGCTCTACGGCCAACTCGACGGCAGGGCGCAGGACGCCGCGATCCGCCCTGCCCAGCCCGGCCGCCGCAAGGTGGTGCTGGCCACGTCGATCGCCGAGACCTCGATCACCATCGACGGCGTGCGCGTGGTGATCGATTCCGGCCTGTCGCGGCTGCCGAAATACGAGCCGGCCTCGGGACTGACCCGGCTGGAGACGGTGCGCGTTTCGAAGGCGTCGGCCGAGCAGCGCGCCGGGCGCGCCGGCCGTACCCAGCCCGGCGTCGCCATCCGGCTTTGGCGGGCCGAGCAGACGGCGGCGCTGCCCGCCTTCACGCCGCCGGAAATCCTCGAGGCCGACCTTTCCGGCCTGCTGCTCGACTGCGCCGCCTTCGGGGTCGCCGATCCGGCGGCGCTTGCCTTCCTCGATCCGCCCCCGGCGCCGGCGCTTGCCGAGGCGCGCGCGCTGCTGACGGCGCTCGACGCCATCGATGAAGCAGGGCGGCTGACCGAGGCGGGTGCCGCGATGCGCCGGCTCGCCCTGCCGGTGCGGCTGGCGCATATGGTCGCCGAGGCGGCCAGGAGCGGCGAGGCTTTCCATGCGGCCGAACTCGCCGTGCTCCTCACCGAGCGCGGGCTGGGCGGCGACGCGGTCGATCTGGAGCGACGGCTGATGCGGTTTCACGGCGAAAGATCGCCGCGCGCGGATGCGGCGAGACAGTTGGCGGAGAGGCTGGCGCGCGGCACAGCGTCTCCTCGTCAAGCATCAAGCATACCCCCACCCCCAACCCCTCCCCGCAAGGGGGAGGGGGAGCTGCCGCAAGCCGAGTTCCCCTCCCCCTTGCGGGGAGGGGTTAGGGGTGGGGGTACTTTGGGGAGCTCAAAGGAAACCTCCTCCGGCGCCCTCCTGCTCCATGCCTGGCCGGATCGCGTCGCGAAAGCGCGCGGCGAGCGCGGCCGTTTCGTGCTGGCCAACGGCTCGGGCGCGGTGCTGGACGCCGCCGACCCGCTGGCGGGCGAGCCCTATCTCGTCGTCGCCGATTTGACCGGCAAGGCCCAGCATGCCCGCATCACCGCCGCGGCAGCGGTAGACGAGGCGGACATCCGCGAGCAACTGGGCGACCGTATCGAGACCCGCCGCGAAACCGCCTTCGATCCCGCCAAGGGCACGGTGCGCGTGCGCGAAACCGCGCGGCTCGGCGCCGTCGTGCTTGCGGAGCGCATGCTCCCGGCGCCGTCCGGTCCGGATGCCGATGCCGCGATCCTCGATGCGCTGCGGGCGCACGGTCTTTCGCTGCTGCCGTGGAGCCGCGAAAGCGAGACGCTGCGCAACCGGCTGGCCTGGCTGCACAAGGGCCTCGGCGCGCCGTGGCCGGACGTTTCCGACGCCGCGCTGGTCGAGCGGCTCGACGACTGGCTGGCGCCCTTCCTGACCGGCGAGGCTTCGCTCGCCGCCATCCGGCCGGGCGCGCTTATTGAAGGACTGACGGCGCTGGTGCCGCACGATCTCCAGCGCAGGCTGGATCAGTTCGCGCCGACGCATTTCGACGCGCCCTCGGGAAGCCGCGTGCCGATCCGCTACGACGGCGAGGCGCCGGTGCTGGCAATCCGCGTGCAGGAATTGTTTGGGCTTGACCGTCATCCGTCGATCGCCGGCGGCACGGTGCCGCTCACATTGGAATTGCTGTCGCCGGCGCACCGGCCGATCCAGACCACGCGCGACCTGCCCGGCTTCTGGCGCGGCTCGTGGGCCGACGTGCGCGCCGACATGCGCGGCCGCTACCCCAAGCATGTCTGGCCGGAGAATCCGCTGGAAGCGGCCGCGACCAGCCGGGCCAAGCCGCGCGGCACCTGAACATCCGAGGCTCTGGAACTGACGGTCTTGCCGGAGTAAGCCTTGGCGATGATCAGCATCCAGCATTCGCCCGATCTGCAGCAGAGCAATCGGCTGCGGTTGAACACGCTCATCCGCCTGCGCTGGCTGGCCATCGTCGGCCAGAGCGTGGCCGTCGTCACCGTCGCCTACTGGCTGCAATTCCCCATGCCGATCGGCCTGTGCTTCACGCTCATCGCCGCCTCGGCCTGGCTCAACCTCCTGCTCGCCTTCCGCTATCCGGCGGCGCATCGGCTGAGGCCGACGGCGGCGTTGGCCATCCTGGTCTTCGACAGCCTGCAGCTCGCCGGTCTGCTCTACCTCACCGGCGGCCTGACCAATCCGTTCTCGCTGCTGATGAGCGTGCCCGTGGTGATCTCGGCCACCTCCCTGCCGATGCGGCTCACCGCGTTTCTCGGCGCGCTGGTCATGCTGATGGCGACGCTGCTCGCCTTCCTGCACCTGCCGCTGCCGTGGCAGGCCGGCACGCCGCTGGAAATGCCGCATGTCTATGTCGCCGGCATCTGGCTGGCGGTGCTGTCCTCCATCGCCTTCAGCGCCATCTACGCCTTCCGCGTGGCGCAGGAGGCGCGGCTGCTGGCCAATGCGCTGGCCGCCACCGAACTGGTGCTGCAGCGCGAGCAGCATCTGTCGGCGCTGGACGGATTGGCGGCGGCGGCCGCGCATGAACTCGGCACGCCGCTGGCCACCATCACGCTGGTGGCGCGCGAGATGGAAAAGAGCCTCGGCAAGCATTCCAAATACCATGACGACGTGACGCTGCTGCGCTCGCAGACCGAGCGCTGCCGCGAGATCCTGAAGCGCCTGACCAGCCTGTCCTCGGAGGGCGAGGCCCATATGGCGCGGCTGCCGCTCACCTCGCTGGTCGAAGAGGTGACGGCGCCGCACCGCGATTTCGGCATCGCCATCCGCCTCGAACCGGGCGAACGCATCGGACCGGAACCGGTGGGACAGCGCAATCCCGGCGTCATCTACGGCCTCGGCAACCTGGTCGAGAACGCGGTCGATTTCGCCCGCGAGGCGGTCACCGTGCGCTGGACCTGGAACGAGGACCATGTCGGCCTTTCCATCATGGACGACGGTCCGGGCTTTCCGGTGGAGATCATCGACCGCATCGGCGAACCCTACATGTCGACCCGTTCCGGCACCGAGCGCGGCGGCGGCGGGCTGGGGCTCGGCCTGTTCATCGCCAAGACGCTGATCGAGCGCTCGGGCGCCACCATCGACTTCCGCAACTCCGGCGGGCTCGGCGAAGGCGCGGTGGTTCAGATCGACTGGCCGCGCACCGTGTTCATCAATCCGCAGGCGGCCGAGACCAGCATGTTCGACGTGGCCTAACGTCCAAATTGGACAGCGCCGCTCAACGATTATATTGGATGTGCGAGATACGACAGGACGCAAGATCATGACGGGCGACGAAGGCAACGGCTCAATGGTGACGGGCGAGGACACCTCGCTGCTGATCGTCGAGGACGACAAGCCGTTCCTGACCCGGCTGGCACGTGCCATGGAGGCGCGCGGCTTCAAGGTCGACACCGCCGAGAGCGTCGAGGAGGCGGTCGGTAAGGCCCGCGCCCATCCGCCGGCCTATGCCGTGGTCGACATGCGCCTCGGCGACGGCAACGGGCTCGACGTGGTCGCCGCCATTCGCGAGAAGCGCGAGGACGCGCGCACCATCATCCTGACCGGCTACGGCAACATCGCCACCGCGGTGACCGCGGTGAAGCTCGGCGCCGTCGACTATCTGTCGAAGCCCGCCGACGCCG
>CAZBBT010000245.1:0-3779 GCA_964490065.1 uncultured Mesorhizobium sp.
TCGCGAAGTTCCTCGGCAAGTGCCACGAATGTGGGAAAGCCATGTGCATGACAGCCCGCGCACCAGTCCTGAAAGAAGTACAGTATCTTGAAGCCTTGCCCCAACTCGGCCAGCGTCAGTGAGCTACGCTCGTCGCCATTTTCATCGATCCACTGGACATTATCGAGCGGAGGGGCAGACAAGCCCACAATTCCCGTCTCCATGAAATCCTCCATGAGCGGGCTCGCCCCGGCGACACCGCGAGCCACAAGCCTGCTAGGCGGCGGCGCCCGCCCTGTGCGGCAACACCCAGTTCGGACGCGCAAAGTGGCAAGTATATCCGTTTGGAATGCGCTCGAGATAATCCTGATGCTCAGGCTCGGCCTCCCAAAAATCACTCACTGGCTCGACTTCAGTGACAACCTTGCCTGGCCAGAATCCCGACGCATCGACGTCCGCTATCGTATCGAGCGCGACGGCCTTCTGCTCGTCACTGGTGAAATAGATCGCGGAGCGATAGCTCATGCCAAGGTCGTTGCCTTGACGGTTGAGCGTCGTCGGATCGTGGATCTGGAAGAAGAACTCCAGCAGCCGGCGGTAGGTGGTCTTCGTAGGATCGAAAATGATCTCGATGGCCTCGGCATGGGTGCCGTGGTTGCGATAGGTCGCATTGGGCACGTTGCCGCCCGTGTATCCGACACGGGTGGATGTCACGCCAGGCAGCTTGCGGATAAGATCCTGCATGCCCCAGAAGCAACCTCCAGCTAGAACAGCGCGTTCGCTCGTCATTAGATGTCCTCCACCTGGTTGAGATAGTCACCATAACCCTGCGTCGCCATCTCCTCGCGTGGTACGAAACGCAGCGAAGCCGAATTGATACAGTAGCGCAGGCCACCGCGATCGGTCGGTCCATCCGGGAAGACGTGGCCGAGATGACTATCGCCATGCGTCGAGCGCACTTCGGTGCGGATCATACCGTAACTGTCGTCGCGCAGTTCGTTCACGTTCGCCGGTTCAATCGGCTTGGTGAAGCTCGGCCATCCGCAACCGGACTCGAACTTGTCCGAGGATGCGAAAAGTGGTTCGCCCGAGACGATATCAACATAGATGCCGGGTTCCTTGTTATCGAGAAGCGCACCAGTTCCAGGCCGCTCGGTCGCGCTCTGCTGCGTTACCCGATATTGCTCCGGCGATAGCCTGGCGATCGCAGCTTCTGTCTTCTTGTAGGCTGCCATGGATTCCCTCTTTTGAATTCATGTTACAGAAAATGGACGTTCGATCCGAAGGTGTCCAATACGCCGCGACTATAGTTTCGATGTGCCGCTGACATGCCTGCAGAATTCACGACCATGCGTACCGCGCGATCAGTACGCGGAGCTGCCGCAGCGCCGCGGCTGTTCCCGATCCCGAGACAGATTGGAATGCGACAGTGCGCGACAGGTCCAGTGTATCGACCGGACGTAGTGTCAGACCGTCCACAATTGCCGAGCGCTCGGGGAGCATGCAAACGCCCACACCCTCGGCTACAGCCTGTTGAATCAAATCTTCCCGCTCGGATCTGAGCCGTGGGATCATGATGATCGCGCGCTCGTGCAAATGGTTTTGCACGCGCGTACGGAATTCGCATTGGAGCCGATCAAGATACGGTTGCTCCGACAGGTTCGAAAGCGAAACCGAGACTTGGCTCGCCAAGCTATGTCCTTGCGCCATTGCCAGCAACAGTCGTTCGCGGAACATTTCGACGGTGGTGATCTTGGTGTTTCCGGCTGGCGCGTCCGTACAGAAGCAGCCATCGATCTGGCCGCTGAGGAGACGTTCCAGCCCCTCGTCGCGTGTGATTGGCCGGAGAACCAGTTCGAGCATCGGCATCTGGCGAAGGGCGTGATTTAGAAATCCCGTGATCAGTGCTGGCGCGATGGTGTTCACGATACCCAACGTCAAGGTCTCGCGGCGGCCGCGAACCCTGTTGAGGGATATCGCCCGAACCCGCTGCTCGCGGTCTGCGATCGCTGCGAATTCGGATCGTATGTCGCGGCCAAGCGCTGTCAGTCGACTGTCCTTGCCATCGCGATAGACCAGCGTTCCACCTAGCTCCTGTTCGAGCCGCTGGATTGCGCGGGTAGGCGTGGGCTGGGACACGCCGCTTCGCATGGCTGCTTCGGTAAAGTTGAGGGTGTCCGCCAGGTTCAGGAAATATCGGATCTGGTTGAGTTCCATTGTCTGCTCCTCACCGCTTCCAATGACGTCCCTTCAGCCAAGCAAATGCCACTCACCACAGCAATGACTGACCCGCATGGAAACTATACATGCCAGCTATTGGCATTTTTCATTCCGCGCTGCGACAACCGAAACCGACAAAGAACGTTGGCCACACGTGCCAGCACGAGATGTCGGCGGTCCTTTCAAGCAAGCAGCATTCCAATCAAAATGACCGAGGAGACAATTTCAATGAAAGCAATTGTGGTAACGGATCAGACTGCGGGAACGGCTGGAATGAAGCTGGTGGCTCGACCCGAACCGCAAGCAGCGATAAACGACGTAGTCGTTCAGGTTCATGCGTCGGGGTTCGTCCCGACTGAGTTGGAGTGGCCCTCGACTTGGGCCGATCGCCGCGACCAGGACCGCACGCCATCGATCCCAGGGCACGAACTGGCCGGACTGGTCATCGCGCTTGGCTATGGCACCACAGGGCTGTCGGTAGGACAGCGGGTGTTCGGTCTCGCGGACTGGCATCGCGACGGTACGCTCGCGGAATATGTAGCTATGGAGGCACGCAACCTCGCGCCCCTACCGGGTGACGTCGATTTCACGATAGGCGCGAGCCTGCCAATCTCGGGCCTGACCGCATGGCAGGGACTGTTCCAGCACGGGCGTCTTCAGGCAGGCCAGAGCGTCCTCGCTCACGGCGCAGCCGGTGCCGTCGGCTCGATGGTGACGCAGCTTGCAAGGGAGGCGGGAGCATACGTCATCGGCACCGGACGCGCCGCCGACCGTCAGAAGGCGCTCGACTTCGGCGCAAATGAATTCTTCAATCTCGAGAATGGCACTCTGGAGGACATCGGCGGCGTCGATCTGGTGTTCGATGTCATCGGCGGCGACATCCAGAAGCGGTCCGCGGCCCTCATTCGAGCCGGAGGCACGTTGGTGACCGTCGTCGGCCCGGCCGAGTCGCGGCCTAACGACGGTCTCGCCATCGACTTCGTTGTCGAGTCCGATCGTGGCCAACTGAGTGAGATCGTCCAGCGGGTGCGGGACGGACGGCTTCGGACAAACATCGGCAAAGTTTCGGCCCTCGACGATGCCATCGCCACCTTCAATTCGACCGAGCGGCGCACGGGGAAGACGGTCATACGCGTTCGACCGTGAGCACTCCGCGAGAATGGGGCGATTCGCAGCACTTGCACCTGCAACATACTTTCCTGCCAGATTGACCCCATACGATCGTTGGATGGAACACTTCTCAACGATCGCACCGGAGTAAGGCCTAGAAGTTACATTTCTTCATTGATCGGGTCACACCGATGTTGGCCATCTGGGGACAGCAGCAAACCGGCGGACGCCCTTGAGCGGCCAGGTACGCTCCTCAAGAAATGAGGCTGGTATGCGTGCACTGCGTGCTGTTCACATCGCTCGTATTGCCCGCAATTTGGCGCGACGCGCCAGGTAGGCTGGCAGGATCGCCACGGCGGCAGCCAGGATCCACAGCACGATGCAGATAGTGCTGGAAAACAGAATCGAAACGTCGCCGCCGCTGATCGCCAGTGCGTTGCGCAGGTTGACTTCGGTGATCTGGCCGAGGA
>CAZBBT010000246.1:0-3777 GCA_964490065.1 uncultured Mesorhizobium sp.
GAGGCGCAGTTCCTGGAAGAGGAGCAGGCCTGGCAGCTCGCCCGCGTCGCCGACCGGCTGGGCATTCCGGTGATGTGCTACGGCCTGCGCACCGACTTCCAGGGCAATCTGTTTTCAGGCTCGCGCGCGCTGCTCGCCATCGCCGACGACCTGCGCGAGGTGCGCACCATCTGCCGCTGCGGCCGCAAGGCAACCATGGTGGTGCGCCTCGGTCCCGACGGCAAGGTGGCAAGACAGGGCGAGCAGGTGGCGATCGGCAAGGACATCTACGTCTCGCTCTGCCGTCGCCACTGGGAAGAGGAAATGGGCCGCTTCGAACCGGACGACTTCATCGGCTTCACCCGGCCCTGAGTCGGAGCGAACCCGCTCAAGCCATTGTGACCGCGCGACAAATCCGTCAAGTCGTGAAAGTCGGCAAACATTCGCCTATATGACGAGACGTTAGGGTTACATCACGGCCGCTTTCCTGCGGCCGATTTTGTTTACGCCCATTTCAACAAACGAAGGAGAACGAGAGCATTGCGGGTACTGGTACGAGATAACAATGTCGAGCAGGCCATCCGGGTCCTGAAGAAGAAATTGCAGCGCGAAGGCGTCTTTCGCGAAATGAAGGCGCGCCGGGCCTATGAGAAGCCGTCCGAGCGGCGCGCCCGCGAGAAGAGCGAAGCGGTCCGCCGCTCGCGCAAGGCGGCACGCAAGCTCGCTGTCCGCGAAGGGCTGATCGCCGGTCCGGTGAAGAAGCCGCGCCCGGCCGCCGCGCCGCGCAAGCCGGCCGACACCGCGACGCAGGCCTGATTCACGCCCTACCGACCCGGTCCACCGAGGCGGGCAACCGGCACCGCCGGCGGACCGGGTTACTGCGCCCTTCATGCTGACGCCTTTCCTTCCCTCCCAGCCCCACCTATATTCGCGCCTTGCGCGCCGCGCGCGAGGTGACATTTCAAACGGAGGGGTGCCATGGCGACGTTGCAGAATTTCGATGCCGAGATTGCCAAGACCAAGCAGGTCGTCGAGGAGATGCGCTCCAAGATCGAGCAGTCGGGCACCGTGCTCGATACGCTCGCCAAGGCCGACAAGAAAATCGGCGACGCCAATTTCGACATCGAGAACGCCCGCATCGAGGACGTGCTGAAGCAGCAGAAGGTGATGGAAGGCAATATCGCCGACCTCATCATCGGCCTGGAAGACGCGACCAACGTGTTCGGCGCCGAATTCGAATCGATGAAGAATTACACCGGCTGGGAAACCTTCATCGGCTTCTTCTCCAAGCAGCGCCAGCAGCGCATGCGCACCGACCGCGTGCGCAACATGTCGCTGGCCGGCAATCTGCAGGAACTGCTTGCCAAATCCGACACCATCGTCGGCATCCTGAAAGCGCAGAAGGGTATCCTGGACCAGCGCTACAAGACCTCCGAAACGTCGCTTGCGCAGGTCATCGAGCGCCGCAAGGCGACGATCGAGAACCTGACCACCGTGCAGAAGCGCATCGAGGAACTGAACCCGCTGCTTCTCGACATCGAAAACAAGATCGCCTCCTCGACCAGCCAGACTGAGCGCACCAAGCTGGAAGGCGAGCGCTCCAAGATGGCGACCGAATACAACGAGAAGCAGGCCAAGGAGCAGGAACTGCTGGCCGAGAGCCAGACGCTGGAACGCTACACCTCGATGTTCCAGACCTTCGTCGATTCGCTCAACAACCAGATCGCCGCGCAGGCGACGCTGATCAACAAGCTCACCATCGACACCGAGCAGCGCATCGTTCTCTACAAGGCGCTGGAGGACTCTTTGAAGACCGCCGCCCAGCAGGACGTGGCGCACAAGATCAATACGCTGGGCTCCAAGGTCGACACCACGGCGGAAGAGACCATGGCCGGCATCGGCGCCGCTTCGCAGAAGCACATCGGCGATCTTCTGGAATTGCACGAGAAGAACATGGTGGCGACCGCCGACATCCAGCGCCGCAAGAAGCTGGCAGATGACGCCTTCGCCCGCCGCTTCGAGGAGGTGCTCAGGAAGCACAACGCCGCGGACTACGTGCAGTCGTAGTCCATTTCTTCTCTATGACCCGCTCCCGCGAATTTGTTGACGGCTGGCGAAACGCTTCTCGGTGGAGCATCGAGTGGCTTCACGAGCATGCAAGATCGATGAACGATCCAAAGGCAACTGCGCTACTGAACGCAGCAGCTTTCGAACTTGGTGTCACCGCGAAACGCAAGTTCGCGGTTTTCGATTCAACGAGTTGCGGGAGCGAGTCGGAGCAGTCGCCGACAACTGATCCGGACGCCGCCGCATGACCCCCGCCGACGATCCCGCCGCGCGCTATTTCGCCGCCATCACGGCAGCATTGTCGGGCCTTGAGATATTCATGCGCGACGACCGCTCGCCGCTCTACCGGCACGGCATCGTGGCGAAAATCGTAGCCGAATACATTGCGCGCCTCGACAAATCCTTCGCCTGCTGGGAGAACCGTCTGGGCTTCCTAGATTCCTTTCGCATCTCGCGTGCCGAGAGCGGCTATCCCGTCTTCCAGAACCTGCTCGAACTGGAGAACGACCGCCGCCATGCCGATCAGCGCCTCGCCAACATCCCGCAGCCGAATGAGTTGCGCGCCGAGATGGCCGACTTCATCCTGCGCCACAAGGAGTTCCCGGCGGCGCTGCAAAAGTCCATGGCCGAACGGCTCTACCTGGAGGACGTCAAGAGCGAGCACACTTTCGGCCCGTTCACGCTGGCGCAGACGGCCAAGGTCTCGGTCAACCCCAAGACCATGCGGCCCTACTATCTCGTCCACTGGGCGACGTTCGACGGCACGGCCAACCTGCCGCTGATCTACATGGTGACGGTCGAGGATTCCTCGGACGACATCGTGCGGCAACTGGTCAACCGCAACGGCAAGCTCAATGCGAAGGTCGATATTCCGCTCCCCGTGGACGGACTGCTCAATCCCGAACTTGCCCACCGCTTCGACGACTTCACCGAGAAGAATTCGGCCTATTCCCTGTCGCCGCTCACCATCGCCATGAATCTCGACAAGGATTTCCCCGAACTGCACCCCAAGCAGTTGCGCCGCGTGGTGCTCGGCCCGTTCTATTCGGCCGGCATCACCGAGAACAATTCGACGGTGACGGAAGTTCTTTCCAAGGTGCGCCGGCCGGAAAACGCCTGGCTGCTCACCTGGACCATCCAGGAAGTCTATTCCAAGGGCGAGAAGCCCGGCCACAAGGGCCTGTGGTCGAGCCAGCCGGCGCAGGAGGAATTCTTCATCGACACAGCCGACCTCGAAGCCACCCGCCAGGGCGTATCTGCTTACGAAAATCACGCGCTGGTGCCGCACGAGGCCTACCAGGCTCTCTACGCCGCCGGCGAGGCGCAGAAGACATTCGCCGGTTACAAGGTGCATATCCTGTCGAACGGACAGGTGATTTCCGATGTGTGAGAAAATGGCGCGTCATCCCGGAAGCCGAAGCGGCGTCAGCCCGCTTTCGGCTATCCGGGACCCATTCCGTAACTCTGCAGATGTTCCGGAATGGGTCCCGGCTCTCGCCTCGCTGCGCTCGGCAGCGGCCGGGATGACGCCCTGTGCAAACGGGGAGGTTTCATGGACACCGGCCTGACCACCATTCCCGAAGCGGCGATCGAGAAGCATCGCGCGACCGCGCAGAGTTTCATCACCCGCGTCGTCGTGCTGGAAGACCCCGCGCGCGAGTCGGGCACCGCCCTTGCCGGCACCAACCGCCGCTTCGTCTCGACGGTCTCGGTCGGCTCGGTGCGCCGCAC
>CAZBBT010000247.1:0-3771 GCA_964490065.1 uncultured Mesorhizobium sp.
ACCATCAAGTCGCACCACAATGTCGGCGGCCTGCCCGAGCGCATGAACATGAAGCTGGTGGAGCCGCTACGCGAACTGTTCAAGGACGAGGTGCGGGCGCTGGGCAAGGAACTCGGCCTGCCGGAAAGCTTCATCGGCCGCCACCCCTTCCCCGGCCCCGGCCTTGCCATCCGTTGCCCCGGCGGCGTGACGCGCGACAAGCTGGAAATCCTGCGCGAGGCCGACGCGATCTACCTGGACGAGATCCGCAAGGCCGGCCTCTACGACGCCATCTGGCAGGCCTTTGCCGTGCTCCTGCCCGTGCAGACGGTGGGCGTGATGGGCGATGGGCGCACCTACGATTTTGTCCTCGCGTTGCGCGCCGTGACCTCGGTGGACGGCATGACGGCCGATTTCTACCACTACGACATGGAATTCCTCGGCCGCGCCGCTACCCGCATCATCAACGAGGTGAAAGGCATCAACCGCGTCGTCTACGACGTGACGAGCAAGCCTCCCGGCACGATCGAGTGGGAATGACGGGGCACCACGGAGTAGTATCGGATAGCAGAAGACACTCTGGCGAATCCTGGGCCATCGATAGCAGTCGATAGTTTCCAGGCGAACCGCGTATCTGCCGCCCTGTGGGGCGTCTCCCCGCCACTTCGAACGGCGCCCATACGCCGTCAGGCCTCCACCTTCGCGACTTTATGGCTTTCAAATATTCGGTCGCGCGCTGCTCGAAGAAGTTCGCGCGCGACCAGTTCCCGGCGTCGATCACACGGTCGCAGATCGATTACTGTTCCCTCTTGACCAAATCCTGGAAGATGAGCTGGCCCCAAGTGCGGCCGCGTGCGTGCACCAGCGCGCCACCCTCGTTAAGCTTTCCCAGCTTGACGGGTGCGAACCCGAGTTGTTTGGCCAAGGTCGCCACGGGAACGGTCGCGTCCTCGTCGTCGCTCGACAGAAAGACGACCCGGTGGCCGCCCTCGACGACCGGATCGGTTGCCAGTGTGGCTGCAATCAGGTGATTGAACCCTTTGACGAACCTGGCGCCGGTGAAGGCCTTCGCGACGACGGCGGAGGACGGCAGGCCGTCCAGCTCTTCGGGGACTGGAAACGCGTTCGTCGCGTCGATGACCGTCTTGCCTTCCCAACTCGGCAGGGCCTTGGTGACCTCGCGGTGCTCCCAGAACGGAACCGCCAGGATGATCGTGTCGGCCTCGACCGCTTTCCGCAGCGACTTGGCGACGACCGTTGGTCCGATCGCCCGAGCCTGCGGTGCCAACGCTTCGGGCGGCCGGCGGCTCGCGACGGTCACGTCGATGTTCCTACGGGCGAAGGCGTGGGCGAGGGCTTGGCCTATCTTGCCAAATCCTACAATCGCGTAGCTCATATTACTTCTCCTTCGGTTTTCGGCGGTCAGAGCTTGTAGCCGCCGCTCGCCTCAATCGTCTGGCCGGTCACCCAGCGGCCTTCATCGGAAGCCAGGAACGCCACGACGGCGGCGATTTCCGAAGGTTCGCCAAAGCGTCCCAACGCGATTTCGGCCTCGATCGCCTTTACGAGTTCGGGATTCTCCCGGAAGGCGGCATTCGCATCCGTTCGGGTGTAGCCCGACGCAACGGCGTTCGCGGTAATTCCGCGCGGCCCCAATTCGGACGCGAGCGCATGGGTCAGATTGTTGATGGCCGCTTTGGCCATCGAGTAAATGGGCGCTGCTGTCACGGGCTTCGTGGCGGCAGCGGAAGAGATGTTGATGATGCGCCCGCCATCGGCGAGACGCTCCAGAGCGGC
Source organism: uncultured Mesorhizobium sp. (assembly GCA_964490065.1). Classification (GTDB taxonomy): domain Bacteria; phylum Pseudomonadota; class Alphaproteobacteria; order Rhizobiales; family Rhizobiaceae; genus Mesorhizobium. The sequence continues at coordinate 1,777 of CAZBBT010000247.1, forward strand.
CTGGCCGATGAAGAAGGGCGCGCGGGCGTAGACCGCGATCAAGGTGTCCCAACTGTCCGGGGTCGCGTCTTTGAAGCCAGCCCAGCCGGAATTGCCGGCGTTATTGACCAGAATGTCGAGGACTTTGCTTCCGTTGCGCCTGGTGAACTCGTCGTCGAGTCTCTCGAACAAGGCCGGGACGGCTGTCGGATCAACGAGGTCGGCGTGGATCGCGAACGCAGTGCCGCCGGCTTTCTCGATGGCGGCAACCGCCTCGTCTGCGCCAGATTTGCTGGCGTTGTAGGTCAGCGCGACCGTTGCACCATCCCCTGCAAGACGTTCGGCGATGGCGCGGCCTATGCCCCGCGATGCCCCGGTAACGAGGGCAGTTTTTCCTTTAAGAGGTCGTTCCATCTGATTTTCTCCGTGGATGTGTGCATAATCGGACTACTGGAGCGCTCGATCGGCGAGCGCGTCAGATTTGCGCCAGTCCGCCGTCGACGGCGACCTCGCTGGCGGTCATGAAGCTGCTGTCCGACGACGCGAGAAAGGCGGCTACCGCTCCGATTTCAGCCGGATCGGCCATGCGCTGGAGCGGATTCATCGAGGCGAAGGCCTTCATGCCCTCCTCGCCCACGGCTTCCTTCGCGAGTTCGGTCGCCGTCGGCCCGGGCGACAGCACGTTTACCCGGATGCCAGTGCCCTTCAGATCCTCCGCCCAGGTCCGCGCGAGGTTGCGCACTGCCGCCTTGCTCGCGCTGTAGGTGCCGAATGCAGGGGCGCCCGTGGTGCCCGCGCTCGATCCCGTCAGGATGATCGAACCGCCACGGCCCATCAGCGGCAGCGCCTTCTGGACCGTGAAGATCATACCCTTCACATTGGTGTCGAAGGTTTCGTCAATGTGCTCGGCGGTGATCTCGCCGAGCGGAAGCAGACTGCCGGCCCCGGCATTGGCGAAGACGATGTCGAGGGTTCCGCACTCGGCCTTCACCGCCGCGTAGAGCCGATCGAGGTCGGCCAGATCGGAGACCGAGCCCTTCACGGCGCGCGCATTGGGCCCGAGGTCCACCACGGCGGCGTCGAGCGCTTCCTGCCGGCGGCCGAAGATGAAGACGAAGGCGCCCTCTTCGATGAAGCGCCTTGCTGCGGCGAGGCCGATGCCGGTAGCGCCGCCCGTGATGACTGCAACCTTACCCTCAAGCTTTCCCATGACTTTCCCTTTCGTGGTGTCGGGACAGCGTCTGCCCCGGAGAACCTCGAAATGGGTCCGCCGGCGTCAGTTGTTGAGTGTGGAAGCGTGCATATCGGTGGTGCGAAATCGATCCAGTTGGATGGCGGACGCCAGCCGCGACGATCGGCGTCCGCCGTTCGGAATTGAGCCACGCTTGACCACACAGGCTATGATAACCATCCGTCCTTCTGCTCAATGTGTTAGATACGGGCTTTGGAGGAGCGCACCGCGCGGTGCGAGATCGCACCATGATCGACTGGGACGACGTTCGCTATTTTCTCGCCGTCGCGCGCGGAGGCTCGGTCCGGGCTGCCGCCGAGCGCCTCGAAGTAAACCACGCGACCGTGCTGCGACGCATCGCCCAACTAGAGCAACGGCTGGGGGCGCAGATGTTCGAGAGGCTGCCCTCGGGCTACCGCCCGACTTCTGCGGGCGAGGAGGTCGTCGAACTCGCGGAGCAGATGGAGGCGTCGTCGCATTTGCTGGAGACGCGAATCTTCGGTCGCGACCAGAGCGCGCGCGGGCTTTTGCGGGTGACGCTTCCACCGTTCCTCGCCACACACCTGCTCATGCCGGATATCGCCGACTTCGCGCGTCTGCATCCGGACATCGAGATGGAAATCCTGTCGTCCGGCGAGGTGGCGAATCTGACCAACCGAGAGGCCGATGTCGCAATCCGCGTCGTCTACGACCGCAAGACCCTGCCGCTCAATCTTCACGGCCTGAAGGGGCCGGAGTTGTTCGGCGGTGTCTATATGTCCCGCGATCGACTAGCCGCGTGGCGT
>CAZBBT010000248.1:0-3762 GCA_964490065.1 uncultured Mesorhizobium sp.
AAGGCCGCCAAGGACGCCGAGTAAGGGCGTTCTGCTACGCACGATTTCCGAAAGGCCGCCCACAAGGCGGCCTTTTTCGTTTGTGGATCAGACGCCCGTTGCCGTCATCCTCGGCCTTGTGCCGAGGATCTGCCGACATTGGCAATGATGGTCGACTCTGACGCCGCCGACGCAGGCGGATGCTCGGGACAGACCCGAGCATGACGTGCTGCGAGCACCGGCGTCGCCTCAGATCAGCATCAGCCCTTTCATCGAGGCGTGCCCCTTCTTGCCGATGATGATGTGGTCGTGGACTGTGATGCCCAGCCTTTTCCCCGCCTCGACGATCTCCCTGGTCATCTCGATGTCTGCGCGCGAGGGCGTCGGATCGCCTGATGGGTGGTTGTGGACCAGCACGATGGCGGTGGCCGAAAGGTCCAGCGCCCGCTTGACCACCTCGCGCGGATAGACCGGCGTATGGTCCACCGTGCCGGTTTGCTGCACCTCGTCGGCGATCAGCGCGTTCTTCTTGTCGAGGAACAGGATGCGGAACTGCTCGCGCTCCTCGAAGGCCATGGCGGCGCGGCAATAGTCGATCACCTGCATCCATGAGGACAGCGTCTGCCTGGCCTTGAGTTCGCTGCGCAGCATGCGGTGCGCAGCCGCGGCGATCACCTTCAGGTCGAGCGCCGCCGCCGGGCCGATGCCCTTGACTTCCTGCAGCAGGTGCTCCGGCGCGCCCAGCACTTCGGCCAGCGTGCCGAAGCGTGTTAGCAACGCCTTGGCTACCGGCTTGGTGTCCGCGCGCGGGATCAGCCGGAACAGCAGCAGTTCGAGCAGTTCGTAATCGGGCAGGGCGGCGTGGCCGGCTGCCGAAAACCGTTCGCGCAGGCGCTCGCGATGGCCGAGATAGTGCGGCCTTTCAACCTCGCTCGCTCCCTTGGCCAGCGGTAGGATCGGCTGCTCGCCGAGAAACCCGCGATCGTCATGCCTGTCGTCGCCCACGCCGCCGCTCCCTTGCCGCGGCGATCATAGTCCATCTTTGGCGCGCGTTGGGAAAGGCGTCGCCGCGCTTTTTTTCACAGCTTCACAGGTTGGGCGGCCGTGTTCTTGCCGGGGCGGGGAGGCCTTTTCAGGCCGGCAGGCCGGGGCGGTCCAGTCCGGCGGGGGAGAGGGTGAAAATCTCGCAGCCGGTCTCGGTGACGCCGACGGTGTGTTCGTACTGCGCCGAAAGCGAGCGGTCGCGCGTCACCGCCGTCCAGCCGTCGGACAGCACCTTCACGTGCGGTCGGCCGAGATTGATCATCGGCTCGATGGTGAAGATCATGCCCGGGCGCATCTCCACGCCCTCGCTGGCGTTGCCGTAATGCAGGATGTTCGGTGCGTCGTGGAACAGAAGCCCAACGCCGTGGCCGCAGAAATCGCGCACGACCGAGCAGCGCTCGCCCTCCGCGTAGCTCTGGATCGCGGCGCCGATGGCGCCGGTGCGTGCGCCAGGCTTCACCGCGGCCACGCCGCGCATCAGGCATTCATGCGTCACCTCGAGCAGCCGCTCGGCGGCGCGCTTGATCTGGCCGACCGGATACATGCGGCTGGAATCGCCGTGCCAGCCGTCGAGTATGTAGGTGACGTCGATGTTGACGATATCGCCCTCGCGCAGCGGCTTGTCGTCGGGGATGCCGTGGCAGACGACGTGGTTGATCGAGGTGCAGGACGATTTCGTGTAGCCGCGATAGTTCAGCGTCGCCGGCAGCGCGCCGTGGTCCATGCCGTATTCGAAGACGAAGCGGTCGATCGCCTCGGTGGTGACACCGGGCCCGACGATGGCGGCCAGTTCGTCCAGGCAGCGCGCGGTGAGGTCGCAGGCCTTGCGCATGCCGGCGAAGCCGTCCTCGCCATAGAGCCGGATCTGTCCGGTGTTGCGGAGTGGTACCGTTGCGGCGTCGAGATAAGTGACCATGGGAAATTTCTGAGTGAGCGTTCGGCTATCATGTGACACCGAAAGCCGCCGTCTTCAACCTTTCATGTGCGTGAACCAATTCCTACGTAGTCGCAAACGACTCGTCAGGGCAGCGCGCGTGCCGCGTCTGCTGCCGCATTGCAACAAAAATGCCGCATCGGCGACACAATGCCGAACGAATGGGCCGTTAAGCAACTTTTTACGTTTTACGGCGTTGCCGCCCCATATGGGCCAACGAGGCGGGCCGACAGGAAGACAATCCATGCACAACCTTCATTTTGCCGTACCCGTTCGGGTCACCACCGTTCCGGAACTGCCGATCGAGGAGATCTACAGCGTCGAACAGGCGCTGGACGTGCTCGCCGAGTGGCCGAAGGAAAGGCAAGGCAAGCTTTACCAGAAGGCTTTCAATGCCTGCTTCGGCGCGAGCGTCGGGGCGGTGTCGACCGAGGACGCCTGCCGTGCCTTCGCCGCCTTCTGCCGGGTCAGCGGGATCATGGCCAAGGACATGATGCGGCCGAAAAGGGCCGCAACCGGCCGCACGTTGATGTAACCACAGGGTTTGCGGCGCGCCGCACCGCTTTCACCACAGAAAACGAAAAACCCCGCGTGAGCGGGGTTTTTGCTTGGGTTCTGCCGGCATCGCTCGGAAAAGGGTCAGAAAAATCCCTTCCGCTGCCACCAGCCGGCGCGCTTGGGCTTCGCCTCCGCCTGTTCCTCCACCGGATTGGCGACGGTCGAGGAGACCACCGGCTCGGCGGCCGCGTCGGACGGCGAAGCCTTCTTGCGGCGCGAGGGCCGCGGCTTGGTCTCGGCTTCAGGCTTTGGCGCATCCGCGGCCGCCTGCGCATCGTCGTCGCTTGCCGTGGCTTCGGCCGGCGCCGCCTCGGCCACGCTCTCCTCCGTGGCTTTCTTTGCCTTGGTGCCGCGGCGCGCGCGCTTCGGCTTTTCCACCGGCGCGTCGTCATTCGCCGCCATGGGCGCTTCCGCCTCCGCTGCCGCAGCCTCTTCCGCCTGCGGCGCAACCTCGGCTTCCGCTCCCGCCGGTTCTTCATCGGCCGCGCTTACGGCTTCGGCTTCGCCTTCCTCCTGGCGGTTGCGCTTGCCGCCCCGCTTGCCGCGGCGACGCTTCTTGGCCGGCGAGGCATCGTCGTCCGGTGCCTCGCTTTCACCCGCCTCGACGGCGGCAGCCTTCGTCTCGTCGCCGGTATCGGCTTCATCCGCTGCCTCGACAACATCGCCGGCATCGTCGGCGACGGCGTCGCCTTGCGTCGGCGCGCCCTGTTCATGCTCGCGGTCGCGTCCGCCGCGACGCCGCCGGCGGCGGCGACGCTTGCGGTCGCGCTCGCCATCCTGGCCGTGACGCTCCTGCGCCGACTGATCCTGGCGCGGTTGCTCGCCGCCTTCGTCGGCATCGTCCTCTTCGACGACGATGTCGTCCTCCGGCTCCTCCGACGCGACATAGGGCTGCGGCCGTGCTTCTGAAAAGCCTTCCGGCTTCTCGGCGACGGCGCCCCGGACGATGGAATAGTGCTGGATGCCCACCGTCTCGTCGGCTTCGATGGTGATGACGACGCCAAAGCGCTGCTCCATCTCGACCAGCGTCGAGCGCTTGTGGTTGAGCACATAGAGCGCGGTGGCGGCCGGCGTCTTGACGGTGATGTGGCTCTTCGAATCCTTGAGCAGGAATTCCTCGATCGCCCGGACCACCAGAAGCGCGACGGAGGAATCGGAGCGCACATGGCCGGTGCCGCCGCAATGCGGGCACGGCTTCATGGTCGATTCCAGCACCGAGGCGCGGATGCGCTGGCGGCTCATCTCCA
>CAZBBT010000249.1:0-3707 GCA_964490065.1 uncultured Mesorhizobium sp.
TCTTCGACAAGCCGATCAACGACTGGGATTCGGTCGCCAAGCGCGCCTTCGACATCGTCTTCTCGCTTTTCGGCATCGTCGTCTTCTCGCCGGTGATGCTGGCCACCGCCATCGCCATCAAGCTCGATTCGAAGGGGCCGGTGCTGTTCAAGCAGAAGCGGCACGGTTTCAACAACGAGGTGATCGAGGTCTACAAGTTCCGCTCCATGTACGCGGACCAGTCCGATCCGACAGCGAAGAATACCGTGACCAGGAACGACCCCCGCGTCACCCGCGTCGGCCGCTTCATCCGCAGGGCCTCGATCGACGAACTGCCGCAGTTCTTCAATTCGCTGTTCGGTTCGCTCTCGCTGGTCGGTCCGCGGCCGCACGCCGTGGCGGCGCAGTCGCACAACCTGCTCTACAACGAGGTGGTCGACGGCTATTTCGCCCGCCACAAGGTCAAGCCCGGCGTCACCGGCTGGGCGCAGATCAACGGCTGGCGCGGCGAGATGGACACCAACGAGAAGATCAGGATGCGGACGGAGTACGACCTCTACTACATCGAGAACTGGTCGATGCTGTTCGATCTCAAGATCATGGTGCTGACGCCGTTCAGGCTGCTCAATACGGAAAACGCCTATTGAGCGCGATTGCGCATGAGCCGTCGCCGGCCGCCGTCAACGCCAAGCTGATCAGCCTGATCGCCTCCGGCGCTGTGTTCCTCGGCGTATTCCTGTCCGGCTTCGTCATCGACGAGCCGGCGCCCTACGATCTCTACATGACCGGGTTGATTGCCGTCTGGGCGCTGTTCGGCCTGAGAATATCGCGCGCGGCCTCGCCGCTTCTGGTGCTTCTGGTGCTGTTCAACATCGGCGGCCTGATCGCCATGACGCAGATGAAAGACCTGATGGAGACGCCGCTCTATCTGGCGGTCTCGATGTTCCTGGCCTTCACGGCCGTCTTTTTCGCCGCCGTCACCGAGGCGAAGCCGGATGTCTACCGGCTGATCTTCTTCGCCTATGTCGTCTCGGCGGTATTGACCTCGGTCGCCGGCATCGCCGGCTATTTCCAGCTTCTGCCGGGCGCGGAGATGTTCACCAAATACGGCCGCGCCGCCGGTGTGTTCCAGGACCCGAACGTGTTCGGGCCGTTCCTGGCGCTGCCGGGCATCTACCTGCTCTACCTGCTGCTGACGGGACCGGTGTCGCGCATGCCGCTGATCGCCGTGCCGCTGCTCATCATCGTCGGCGGCATTTTTCTGTCCTTCTCGCGCGGTGCCTGGGGCCTTTTCGGCATCGCCGCCATCCTGCTCACCGGAGCGCTGTTTCTGCAAAGCCAGAGCGGCAAGTTCCGCCTGCGCATCGTCGTCATGACGATTGCGGCGATCGTGCTGCTGGTGGTGGCGATGTTGGTGATCCTGCAAATCCCCGGCGTGGCCGACATGCTGTCCAACCGCGCCAAGCTGGCGCAGGACTACGACTCGGCGCGCCTCGGCCGCTTCGCCCGCTACGGCATCGGCTTCGCGCTGGCGCTGGAAAAACCGTTCGGCATCGGTCCGCTGGTGTTCGGCCAGATCTACGGCGAGGACACGCACGACATCTGGCTGAAAACGCTGATGGACTATGGCTGGCTGGGCTTCGTCAGCTACCTGACGCTGACCGTCTGGACCGTGGCCGCCGGCTTCCGCCTGCTGCTGCGCGACCGTCCCTGGCAGCCCTATGTGCTGTGCGCCTATGTCGTCTATCTCGGCCATATCGGCCTCGGCACCGTCATCGATACCGATCACTGGCGGCACATGTATATGCTGTTCGGCCTGATCTGGGGCGGCATCGCGCTGGAATACCGCTACCGGCGGCAGGGCCTGCCGGTCGTGAAGCCGGCGGCGGCCGCGCGATAGCGGACGCCGCCGGACTTTCTTCTGGGACTGGTCTTACTCCGCCGCCACCGGCAGCTCTTCGACCGGGCGCGGCAGGACGTGCAGGTCGGCGCCATGCACGGCCGGTGCCTCATGGTGCTCGGCCCGGTTCGGCCTGACCAGCCAGCGGAACGCCCTGCCCGTCCAGATCGAGGCATCGTCCATGATGGTGTAGAAGGACGGCACGAAGACCAGCGACAGCATGGTCGAGACCAGCAGGCCGCCCATCACGGCGATCGCCATCGGCGCGCGGAACTCGCCGCCGTCGCCCAGCGCCATCGCCGCAGGCAGCATGCCCGCCGACATGGCGATGGTGGTCATGACGATCGGCCGGGCACGCTTGCGGCCGGCGTCGATGATGGCCTCCTTGCGCGGCACGCCCTGCTTGACCTCCTCGATGGCGAAATCGACCAGCATGATGGCGTTCTTCGTCACGATGCCCATCAGCATCAGGATGCCGATGACCACCGGCATGGAAACCGCCGAATTGGTGATCCACAGAGCAGCCGCGACGCCGCCGACCGAGAGCGGCAGCGAGCCGAGGATGGTGAAGGAATGGAACACCGATCCGAACAGCAGGATCAGCACCACCAGCACCAGCATGAGGCCCGTGCCCATGGCCGTGGCGAAGCCGGCGAACACCTCGCCCATGATTTCGGCGTCGCCCGTCTCCTGGATGTGCGTGCCGGCCGGCATATCCTTCACCTGCGGCAGCGCCCAGACGATGTCGAGGCCCTGGCTGAGCTCCGCGCCCGGCGCCATGTCGGCGCCGATGACGACGCGCCGCTCTCGGTTGAAGCGGTTGATCGAGGACGGCCCCTGTCCGTAGCGGATCGCCGCCACCGAGGAGAGCGGCACCGAGCCGCCGGACGCGGTCGGCACCGGCAGTTCCGAGACGACCGACAGGTCGTCGCGCGCCGCCTCGTTCAACTGCACGCGGATCGGGATCTGGCGATCGCCGAGCGTGAACTTGGCAAGGTTCTGGTCGACGTCGCCGATGGTGGCGATGCGCAGCGTCTCCGACAGGGTCGCCGTCGAGATGCCGAGCTCGGCCAGCCGGTCCATGTTCGGCTCGATGATGATCTCGGGCCGGTCGAGCGCCGCGTTCGAGGTCACCGCGCGGAACTTGCCGGTCGCCGTCATCGCGCTCTGGATCTTGCGCGCCTGCTCGGACAGCACCGCGCCGTCATTGCCCATGACGCCGAAGGCAAGCTGGCGCTCGCCGCGGTCATTGACGAAATAGGCGCGAAGATCGGGTATCTTCTCCAGCTTCTTCAGCAGGATTCCCTGGATCTCGGCCTGCGTCAGCTTGCGGTCGGACTTGTGCGTCAGGTCGGCGACCACCGTGGCGAGACGCGGCTCCAGCGTGCCGGTCGGGTTGGCGCCGCCGACGACATAGACGTTCTCGACCTCCGGCAGTTCCTTCATCACGGCGGCCGCCTCGTCGGTCGCCACGCGCGTGTCCTCCAGCCGACTGCCGGGCGGCAGTTCCAGCGAGAAGATGATGCGGCTCGCGTCCTCCTGCGGGATGAACCCGGAAGGCAGGAAGCCCATGGCGTAGATCGAGCCGGCGAAGAAGGCGATACCGGCGCCCAGCGTCAGCCACCTGAAGCGCAGCGTGGCGCTGAGCAGCCGCTCGTAGCCGCGCATGACGAGGCCGGGCTTCGGCTCGGCATGGACGTGGTCGCGCAGGAAATACGCCGCCAGCATCGGCGTGATGAGACGCGCGACCAGCAGCGAGAAGAACACCGCGACCGCGACCGTCAGGCCGAACTGCTTGAAATACTGGCCGGCGATGCCGCCCATGAAG
>CAZBBT010000250.1:0-3643 GCA_964490065.1 uncultured Mesorhizobium sp.
TAGCTCATCGGCGGGATCTTGACGCCGCCGGCGCCCATGATCGGCTCGCCGATGAAAGCGGCCACCTTGTCCGCGCCGGCCTCCAGTATGGCGTCCTCGACGGCCTTTGCCGCGCGCAGGCCGAAATCGTGATCGCTCTCGCCCGGCAGCGCCAGTTCGTAGGCGTAGGGCATCATCACATGCACGATGTTCGGCACCGCGCCGCCAAGCTGGTTGTGCATGGCCTCCATGCCGCCGAGCGACGTGCCGGCGATGGTCGAGCCGTGGTAGGCTTGTCTGCGCGAGATGATGCGGTTCTTCTCCGGCTTGCCTTCCAGCGCCCAATAGTGGCGCACCAGCCTGACCGCCGTGTCGTTAGCCTCGGACCCGGACGAGCCGAAGAAAACCTGGCTGATGCCCTTCGGCGCGATCTCGGCAAGCTTCTTCGCCAGCAGCACCGGTGTGGGCGTGGAGCATTTGAAGAAGGAATTGTAGTAGGGCAATTCCTTCATCTGCCTGTAGGCAGCCTCCGCCAGTTCGTCGCGACCATAGCCGACATTGACGCACCACAGGCCGGCCATGCCGTCGAGCAGCTCATTGCCTTCCGAATCGTAGATGAACGGCCCGTCGGCGCGCGTGATGATACGCGAACCGGCCTCGCGCAGTTCCTTGTGGTCGGTGAACGGGTGGAGATGATGCGAAGCATCGATCTGCTGAAGCTGCTTCAGCGAATAGTTCTGATAGGTCATGGGTTTAGCCCTTCCTGTTGAATCGGTCCGGCAGCAATGCCGGCATGGATTTCAGGATGGGACGGGCGGCGAATAGCCGATACGCGCGCACAACCTGAGCAGCTCGGCATGGCGCGTGCGCCGCGAGCAGGTCAGGATGTTGACGCCTGCTATAATCCCCTTCATCCGCATGGCGGAAATCTAGCCCCGCCGGCGTGGCTCCCGCAAGGGCCGGTCGACACTATGCCGCCCTCCCGCATGTCGCTTCCCTCGCCCTAGTGGTCGCCGCCTCCGCAATAGCGGGTCGAGCCGCGGTCCATTATCCGGCTGCCCATTGCTGTACGTCGCTTACCACGAGGCTCTTCATGACCGCCGCGCTCAATCCCGTCGAACCGGCCCCTGCAACCGACCGTGCCCGCAGGGGCGGACGTGCCGGCAAGCGTGCCGGTGTCGGAGCGGCCTTTGAACAGCCGGTATTCCGGCAGTTGAAGAACCCGCTTCAACCAACCCGGCTGGTGTCGGACGACGAGCTGGAATCGATCCACCTAGCCTCGCTCCGGGTGCTGAAGGAAATCGGCGTCGAGGTGCTGCATGAGGACGCCCGCCGGATCATGAAGGAGCACGGGGCCGACGTGCGCGAGGGTTCCGAGCGCGTGCGCTTCGACGGCGACATGATCCTCGAGCTGATCGCGAACTGCCCCTCCGAATTCACCATCCATGCCCGCAACCCGGCGCACGATGTCCGCTTCGGCGGCGACAACGTGTTCTTCGGCCAGGTCGCGTCGGCGCCGAACTGTTCCGATCTCGACCGCGGCCGTCGTCCCGGCAACCAGGCCGACTACCGCAACTTCCTCAGGCTGGCGCAGATGCACTCGGTCATCCACGCCACCGGCGGCTATCCGGTCGAGCCCATCGACATCCATCCATCGGTCCGCCATCTGGAATGTGTCCGCGATCTGGCGACGCTCACCGACAAGGTTTTTCACATCTACTCACTGGGCAGGGAACGCAATCTCGACGGCATCGAGATCGCGCGCATCGCCCGCGGCATTTCACGCGAGCAGTTGGAGCATGAGCCCTCCGTCTTCACCATTATCAACACCAACTCGCCGCTGAAGCTCGACATTCCGATGATGGAGGGCATCATCCAGATGGCCTCGGTCGGCCAGGTGGTGATCGTGACGCCGTTCACGCTTTCCGGCGCCATGGCTCCGGTCACGATCGCCGGCGCGCTGGTGCAGCAGAACGCCGAGGCGCTGGCAGGCATCGCCTTTACCCAGATGGTGAAGAAGGGCGCGCCGGTCGGCTATGGCGGCTTCACCTCCAATGTCGACATGAAGTCGGGTGCGCCGGCTTTCGGCACGCCGGAATACATGAAGGCGCAACTGGTCGGCGGCCAACTCGCGCGGCGCTACAAGATTCCCTACCGCACGTCGAACACCTGCGCCGCCAACGCGGTGGACGCGCAGGCTGCTTATGAAAGCGTCTTTTCCCTATGGGGTGCGATCCAGGGCGGCGGCAACTTCCTCATGCACGGTGCCGGCTGGCTGGAAGGAGGGCTGCGAGCCTCCTACGAGAAATTCATCCTCGATGTCGACCTGTTGCAGATGGCGCAGGAGTTCCTGACGCCGCTCGACCTTTCCGAGGACGCGCTGGCGATCGATGCCATCCGCGACGTCGGGCCCGGCGGTCACTTCTTCGGCACGCCGCACACGCAAGGCCGCTACAAGACGGCTTTCTATTCGCCCGTTTTGTCCGACTGGCGCAATTTCGAAACCTGGGCCGAAGCCGGCTCGCCGACTGCCGTCGAGAAGGCGAACCGCGTCTGGAAGGAGCGGCTGGCGAGCTACGAGGAGCCTTACATGGATCCCGCCATCCGCGAGGAGCTGAACGCCTTCGTCGAGCGTCGCATCGCCGAGGGCGGCGCCCCGACGGATTTTTGAGGGGGCTGCGGTGGTAAAGAAGCCCCCCCCTCCGTCACGGGCTGACGCCCGTGACACCTCCCCCCCGCTTCGCGGGGTGGAGGATAAGCCGTCCGCAAAACTGGCGCCCATCCTCCACCCCGCAACGCGGGGGGGAGGTGCCGAGCGAAGCGAGGCGGAGGGAGGGAGCGCGCCCGAGCCGTCCCGCAGCCGCCGAAAATCAGGGACGACAGAGCGAGCACGAGCCCTAAGGTGGGTCGAGAACAGTGCCGAAGGACAACTTTGGCAGGAACTCAGGAGTCGCCAACTAGGCGGCTATCATTTTACACGCCAACTGCCGATCGGCCCTTACTTCGCGGATTTCTGCTGCCGCAAGAAGAAGCTTATCGTCGAAATCGACGGCTCCCAGCACGCCGACAGTGCCTATGACCGCCGCCGCGATGCATTCATGCACTCGGCCGGCTACTCCATCCTGCGCTTCTGGAATCACGACGTCCTGAAGCACCGATCGTCCGTCTGCGACACCATTCTGGCGGCTCTCGATGGCCGGCTTGCTGAAAACGTGGTGGCCGCCGATCTTCGTTTTGTCCTTGCACATCCTCACCAGCCTGCTGCCGTAGAGCACGTGACTTTTAATCATGTGGTCGAGGCGCGGTCTGATTTGAATCCTGAGATATGAGAACAACCCCATGAAATCCCCTGCAAAAGCGGTTGTCATCGGCGGCGGCGTCGTTGGCTGTTCGGTGCTCTACCACCTGGCGCGTGCCGGCTGGACCGACGTCATGCTGATCGAGCGCTCGGAACTGACATCCGGCTCCTCCTGGCATGCCGCGGGCGGCTTCCATACGCTGAACGGTGATCCGAACGTAGCCAAGCTGCAGGCCTATACGGTGCAGCTCTACAAGGAACTGGAGGGACTCTCCGGCCAATCCTGCTCGCTGCACCTCACCGGCGGCGTGATGATGGCCGATACGCCCGAGCGCATGGATTTTCTCCGCCTCGCCCACGCCAAGG
>CAZBBT010000251.1:0-3635 GCA_964490065.1 uncultured Mesorhizobium sp.
GCCCGAGCCGATAAGCGCTATCTTGTTGCGTGCCATGTCGGAAAAGTTTCCCTTTAGCTGTGGCGACGCCGGACGGCGCCGGAGGAGAGGGTCGGGATGACGCGGGAACCGCGCGATTTCGCCGCACCCCATACCGCCGAGGTGCTGAAAATTCAACCGATTATTTCGAGGTGAATGATTTCAATCGGTTATATTGTTTTTGATTGACGTTTACGTCAAAATTTAACCCTATCGTCAAAGGACTCTATAGTATGGATATCGAGATCAGAAGACTGTTTCCGGGCGATGACGCGGTTTTGATGAACGTCGCGGACGAGGTGTTCGACGAACCCGTCGTTTCCGACCGCGTCGCAGCCTGCCTGCGCGAGCCGGGCCATTTGACGATCGTCGCAATCGCGGAAGGCATCGTGGTCGGCCAGTGTGCGGCCGTCATCCATCGCCATCCCGACAAGCCGACCGAACTCTATGTCGACGAGGTCGGTGTGGCGCCGGCTTTCCAGCGACGCGGCATAGCCGGGAAAATGCTGGATGCGATGTTTGCCCTCGGCCGCGAGCAGGGTTGCCAGGAGGCCTGGGTGGGCACCGAACCGGACAATGCAGCCGCGCGGGCGCTCTATGAATCGCGCGAGGAACCGCATGACGAGGCAGAACCGTTTGTCATGTATCTCTACCGGCTGTGATAATGCGCGGGGAGCCGTAAGGTCTCGGAGATCAGCCCGCGAGGGCTTGTTCGGCAACCTTGTGCCGCTCCTCCCATGCCTCCAGCCAGTCCCGGCTCTGCATCTCGATCAGCCGCGAGGCGGTACGGTCGAACTCGAAGGCCTCGGTCACGCCCTTGCGGCCGGCATAGAGCTTTTCCGGCCGGGCTTCGGCACTGATCACCACGCGGACCTTTTTGTCGTAGAGCGTGTCGATCAGCAGGATGAAGCGCTTGGCCGGGTTGCGCCGCGTCTGGTCCAGCACCGGCACATGGTCGATCAGAACCGTGTGATAGCGATCCACGATTGCCAAATAGTCGCGCGCGCCGAGCGGCGCATCGCAGAGTTCGGCGAAGGAGAAGCGGGCCGCTTGGCCGGAGGCGCGTGGGACGATGACCTTGCGGCCCTTGAGGGCGATCGTTTCCTGTCTTTCGCTGCCCTGCGAAATCGTCGCCCAAGCCTCGTCCATCGTCCGTTCCGCGGCAGCGTCGTCCGGCGTGAGGTAGACAGGCAGCCGGGCGAGCTTTTCCTGCCGGTAGTCCTTGTCGGTATCGAGTGTCGCCACCTCGGCATTGCGTTCCAGCAGGCCGATGAAGGGCAGGAAAAGCTGGCGGTTCAGCCCATCCTTGTAGAGATCCTCGGGCGACACGTTGGAGGTCGCCACCAGCACCACGCCATTGGCGAACAATGCCGAGAACAGGCGCGACAGGATCATGGCGTCGGCGATGTCGGTGACCGAGAACTCGTCGAAGCACAGCACCCAGGCTTCGGCGGCGAGCTGGCGCGCCACGGGCGGGATCGGATCGTCTTCCTTGACCGTGCCTTGCTTGCGGGCGGCGCGATGTTTCTGGATGCGGTCGTGCACGTCGGCCATGAAGTCGTTGAAGTGGACACGGCGCTTGCGCCGCACCGGCACCAGTTCGAAGAACATGTCCATCAGCATGGTCTTGCCGCGACCGACGCCACCATGGATATAGAGACCCTTCACCGCCTCACGGGTCTCGCGCTTCTTGGCGAACAGCCAACCAAGCGCACTCGATTTCCGGGCCAGCCGCTTGGCCGAAATCTCGTCGATCAGACGGTCGAGCAGCAGGGCGACCTGTTCCTGCGCGGCGTCGCGGACGACCGCGCCGGTCTCGACCAGATGGTCGTAGCGCTGCCGAACGGTCACATGGGTTTCAAGGCCGTCGCGTAGGTGCATTCAGGTCGCCGTGAGGGAAGGCTGCTGCGGAAAAGTCCGGAAGAGCCTACCTTGTAAGCGAAATCGGCTGGCCGGAGGAAGTCTGCCCGTCGAATTTTTCACCACCCGACGAATAGAGGCGAGCCAGCGTGCCGCCGTTCTGGTCGTAGAGGGTGAGCTGCTTGCCGGAGACGTTCCACGATTTGATGCCGTCGATCGGGGCGGGGCAATGCAGCGGTCCTGCGCGGTAGCCTTGGCCGAACTTGGTCTGCGGTGTCGCCACCTTGCAGCTCTGGCCGGATACGCTGACGTTCCAAACGCCGGCGACGCTGGACGCCGTCAGGTCCGCAGCGCCGGCCGGCGGCCCGCCCGAGGGTGGCAGCGCGGCGACCTGCGTGTTCTGCGGCGCGGTCGGGAATTGCGATGGGTCGGTGGTGCCCGGTTGCGCCGGCGGCGGCAACTGGCTGGAAGAAACGGTTCCCGAGGGCGCTGCCTGCAGAGGCGCCGGCTGTGCCGAATCCATCGAGGAGAAGCGTGTGCTCGAACAGCCGGCCATGGCAAGCGCCGCCAGGGAAACGGCCAGAAGGCCAAGTCTCGAAACCATCATTTTGAACCTCCGCGGCCTGGAGCCCGTCATGGCATGGCCGTCCGTTTCTGCGCCTCTCACCAAAATGGCGAAGGTGGCAGAATTTCAACCCGATATGGTTAAAATAGGGTTTTGCCTTCGCTTTTGTGGCATTTTTGCCGCAACCTCTCCGGGTCGATCGCATCGATCGACCGCTCGTAAGTCCGGAACCGACACGCGCCACCGCGCGTTGAGCCACGTCGAAACCGTCTCAGCCTTCGAGGGGCTTTCCATGATCAAATGGATCATCATCCTGCTTATCGTCGCGGCTGCCGCCAGCCTGCTCGGCATGCCGGCTCTGGCGGGTGCGGCCGCCACCGGCGCGCGCATCCTGATCGGCATCGTGCTCGTCATCTTCCTGCTGGTCGTCCTTGGCGTCTTCGCGGTGACGTAAGGGCTCTAAACCAGCCATCGCACTGGTAATTCCCGGCCGTTTCCGCCATATAGCGCGCAACGGACACGGAAATTGCGGGTGCGATGGCAGCGGCTGCCCCCTTCGCCAGAATGAACGGTGCCGGCAACGAAATCATCGTTGCCGACATGCGCGGGCGTGCGGACCGGGTGACTGCCGCGGCGGCAATTGCCTTGAACGCCGACCCGATGACCCGTTTCGACCAGATTATGGCGATCCATGACGCGAAGACGACGGGCACGGCCTATTTCATCGACATATTGAATTCCGACGGTTCTTCCGCACAGGCATGCGGCAACGGCACGCGCTGCGTGGTACAGGCGCTGGCTGCGGAGACGGGACAGAAGACCTTCACCTTCGAAACCGTGGCCGGCATCCTCAACGCCGTCGAGCACGAGGGCGGGTTGATCTCCGTTGATATGGGCCGTCCGCGCTTCGGCTGGCAGGATATTCCGCTGGCCGAGGAGTTCCGCGACACGCGCATGATCGAACTTCAGATCGGCCCGATCGACGATCCGGTGCTGCATTCGCCCTCCGTGGTGTCGATGGGCAACCCGCACGCCATCTTCTGGGTCGATCGTGACGTCTGGTCCTACGAACTCGACCGCTTCGGCCCGCTGCTCGAAAACCATCCGATCTTCCCGGAGCGCGCCAACATCAGCATCGCCGAGGTGACCTCGCGCGACACCATGGTCATCCGCACCTGGGAGCGCGGCGCGG
>CAZBBT010000252.1:0-3611 GCA_964490065.1 uncultured Mesorhizobium sp.
GTGGTGATGGAATTGCCGAAGGGCGTGTTCATGACGATGATGCCGCGCCGCGAGGCGGCCGGAATATCGACATTATCGACGCCGATGCCGGCGCGGCCGATCACTTTCAGCCTGGTAGCAGCGGCGAGCAGTTTCTCGGTGACCTTGGTGGCGGAGCGGATGGCGAGGCCGTCATAGCCGGCGATCTTCGCCAGCAGGGCCTCCTTGTCCTTGCCGAGGTCGGGCAGATAATCGACCTCGACGCCGCGATCCTTGAATATCTGCACGGCGGTGGGGGAGAGTTTGTCGGAAACGAGTACGCGGGGCATAGGATTTGTCCTTGAATGGGAGAAGTTGGGCGCCGCCCCTCACCTGCCTGCCGGCATCCTCTCCCCGTGAAGAACGGGGAGAGGCGAGCTGCCTGCGACCTTGGCGATCCCCCTCTCCTTATTGTTCACGGGGAGAGGTAAGGGTGAGGGGCAGCGCTGACGCGCGAAATTTACGCAGCCGCCTTCAGCGTCGCCTTCTGGCTTGCGAAGGCCCAGTCGAGCCACGGCATCAGCGCTTCCAGATCGGAGGTCTCGACGGTGGCGCCGCACCAGATGCGCAGGCCGGGCGGCGCGTCGCGGTAATGGCCGATGTCATGGGCGACGCCTTCTCTGTCGAGCGCCGAGACCAACCCCTTGGCGAAAGCCGCCTGGCCGTCGGCGTCGAGCGCTGTCACGTCGGGATCGACGATGGACAGGCACACCGATGTGTTGGACCGCGTCGCCGGATCGACGGCGAGATGGCCGAGCCATGGCGATCCTCGCACGAACCGGTCGACGGCGGCGGCGTTCGCGTCGGCGCGGGCGATCAGCGCGTCGAGCCCGCCCATGCCCTTCGCCCATTGCAGCGTGTCGAGATAGTCCTCGACGCAGAGCATCGACGGCGTGTTGATCGTCTCGCCCTTGAAGATGCCTTCGATCAGCTTGCCGTTCGAGGTAAGGCGGAAGATCTTCGGCAGCGGCCAGGCCGGCTTATAGCTTTCCAGCCGCGCCACGGCGCGGGGCGACAGGATCAGCATGCCATGCGCGCCTTCGCCACCCAGCACCTTCTGCCAGGAGAAGGTGACGACATCGAGTTTTGCGAAATCGAGTTTCTGCGCGAAGGCCGCCGAGGTGGCGTCGCAGATGGTCAGGCCGGTGCGGTCCGCGGGAATGAAATCGCCGTTCGGCACACGCACGCCGGAGGTCGTGCCGTTCCAGGTGAAGACCACGTCGCGGTCGAAGTCGATGGTCGAAAGATTTGGCAGTTCGCCGTAGCCGGCTTCGATCCTGCGCACGTCCGGCAGCCTCAACTGCTTGACCACGTCAGTGATCCAGCCGACCCCAAAACTCTCCCAGGCGACCATGTCGACGCCGCGTTCGCCGAGCAGCGACCAGAGCGCCATCTCGACCGCGCCCGTGTCGGATGCCGGCACGATGCCGATGCGGTAGTCCGCCGGCACCTGAAGCACGTCGCGGGTGAGGCTGATCGCCTGTTCCAGCTTGGCCTTGCCGATCCTGGCGCGGTGGGAACGGCCCAATGCAGCGCCTTTCAGCGCCTCGACCGACCAGCCGGGGCGTTTCGCGCAGGGACCTGAGGAAAAATGGGGATTTGCCGGACGCAAGTCCGGCTTTGGAAGCGTCGTCATCGTGGTCTATCCTTCCAGATAGTAAGCCCCTCGTTGGGGAGGGGTGGCCCACGGACGGCGATATTCTCAGGCGCTCACGGCGTCAAGGGGAAAGTTTCCGTCGCAGCGGGGATACCCGCCGCATGCGGCGAATTGCCGTGCCCGAAACGGAAAGCGGCGGGCCGAGCCCGCCGCGATCGGCATGGCGCTCGTATTGCCGCTACCAGAGATCGTAGCGCAGGCCGACCTTGACCTGGTGATAGTCGATGCCCTCTTTCTTTTCATAGGTGTCGGGTCCGGTGATCGAGACCCATTCCGCATCGGGCGAAGAGAAATACTGATAGCCCACGTCAAGCGCGACGTTCCGCGAAATATTGTAGGCGATGCCCGCACCCAGCGTATAGGCGAACGCATATTTTCGATCGGAATCGGTGAAGTCGACATCCGGCGTCGCGCCATCGTTGAAGGTCTGTCGGAACGAATATTTGTAATGATTGTAGACGAGGCCGGCACCGGCGCCGACATAGGGGGTGAAGCCCGCATAGGTGCCGAGATCGACATAGCCGGCGACCATCCCGCTATACATGCGGTTTTCCGTAGAAGCTTCCGCATCCCATCCATCGAACGGATCCGCCGGATCGGGATCGAACCGGGAAGACAGGCTCGATTCGGAAAAGGGCATGAGGCCGACGTTCAATTCGGCCCTGAGATAGTCGTTGATGTGATAGCCCATGCCGATGCTGGCCGACACCGGCATGAAACGATCGCTGAATTCCTCGTTCAGGCCGACCGGGAGCGCGCCGAAATCGGAATCCTTGAACGGCTTGTTAACGGCATAGCTCACATCGCCGCGCAGGTACCAGCCGGAGCCGACTTCGACCGGCACATATTCCGGCGCCTCGTCGACATAGATCGGCGGATCGTAGTCGGCCGCCAGCGCCGCCGCGGGCGACAGGCCAGTCGCGGATAGCGCCAGTGCAATGCGCATCACAGGTTTCATGGTTCATCAACTCCCCAAGCCGCCGCCCAGTTCGGCGTATCGGGAGTATTGTTAACCATAGTGGTTAAGTGGCGGTTAAGGATAACAACCGGTTAGCGAAATGATATTCGTCGGCAATATTCAAGGAAGCCGCGCCGTCACGTCCAAGTGGAACGCGGGACTGGAAAATTCTGCGGGAACGGACGGAAATCCGCTCAGCGCGGGTAGCAGGCGGCGGGGATGTCGGGCCAGACGGCATCCTTGCAGCCGACTTCGGCCTGCCGCGTCTCGAACGAGGCGCTGACCGGCCCGGTCACCATCGGGTCGACGCCGTAGGGCGCGTCCGGGAAGAGCTGCTCGGCCTCGGTGGCGGCGACCCGCGGCTGGTCGCCATGGGTCGCCGCGGAACGGGCGCCACCGACCGCCAGCATGACGGCGATGACGGTGAGGGAGAGACTGAAGCCGATCCGGCCGCGCGCGGCCTTGCCCACAAAGATGTCCATGGTCCCCGAATGCCCCGCGGTCCAGATCGTTCCACGATTGGTTAACGAAAGATTGGCAGAAACGGTTTAATAAATCGTATCCTTATCTGGGTGCACGGCTCCCCTTTCGCAACTGCGAAAAAACCTGTATGAGCCGCGCAACCGAAAAAGGCGGCGCTTCGATCCGTTCCCATGGTCCCGCCCGGACCGCCACCGGGAAACGGTACTCGAGCCAGCCGCGCGAACGCTTCCGAGTGACATCATATGGATATCCGCAACATCGCGATCATCGCGCATGTCGACCATGGCAAGACCACGCTGGTCGACCAGCTTCTCAAACAGTCCGGCGCCTTCCGCGAGAACCAGCGCGTCGCCGAGCGCGCCATGGATTCGAACGACCTGGAGAAGGAGCGCGGCATCACCATCCTGGCCAAGGCGACCTCGGTCGACTGGCACGGCACCCGCATCAACATCGTCGACACCCCCGGCCACGCCGACTTCGGCGGCGAGGTCGAGC
>CAZBBT010000253.1:0-3591 GCA_964490065.1 uncultured Mesorhizobium sp.
CGCCGCGGCCGTGCTCGACGCCTCATTGGCGGTGCCTTCCGAGGTTACCCCCTCTGGCCTGCCGGCCATCTCCCCCTCGAGGGGGGAGATCCCAAACCCGCCCAGTTCCTTGTCCATATAGACGAACCACTGCGGCGTGTTGCGGAAGATGATCGGCTTCTTCGAACGCCACGAATGCGGATAGGAATGCTTCAGCCGGCCGCGCGCGAACAGCATGTTGCGCGCGATCAGCGCGTCGATCACCGCCTTGTTGGCGTCGCCCTTCCTGCCGTTGTCGTCGATGACGCGCGCCGGTCCGCCCTCGCGGTCCGGGCCGAAGCCCGGCGCGTCTTTGGTGAAGTAGCCGCCGTCGTCGACGGTGAACGGGATCGACGTGTCGATCCCCCTGCCCTGCAATTCGCGGGCATGGTCCATCCAGGCGTCAAAATCCTCGCGGCCATGGCCGGGCGCCGTATGGACGAAGCCGGTGCCCGCATCGTCGGTGACGTGATCGCCGGGGAGCATGGGGACGGAGAATTCGTATCCGCCGCCGAGGCCGTTGAGAGGATGAGAAAGCGTCATGCTCTCAAATGCGCGCACCGGTATGGTAAAATGACGTTGGTATTTAAGCTTGGCCTTTTCAAACGAGCTTTCCGCCAGAGCGTCTGCAAAGATTAACTTTTCACCAGGCTGCGGGCCGAAATCGTTTTCAGCCGAAGTGACTTCGTACAGACCGTAAGAGATACGAGGCGAGTAAGCGACGGCACGATTTCCCGGCATCGTCCATGGCGTGGTCGTCCATATTACAACCGAGGCTTCTCGGATGGCTTGCTGCTTTGCGGCAACAGTATCGTAAGCCAATTGAAGATCGTCCGCAGAACCGTCGACCCAAAAAGCTTCAGTATAAACGGCGCGATCAACCGGAAACTTCACCCAGATCGTGTCAGACTCGTAGTCGTGATACTCAATCTCGGCCTCGGCCAGCGCGGTGCGCTCGACCACGCTCCACATCACCGGCTTGGAGCCACGATAGAGCTGCCCGCTCATCGCGAATTTCAGCAACTCGCCGGCGATGCGCGCCTCGGCGTGGTAGCTCATCGTCAAATAGGGGTTCTTGAAGTCGCCGACGACGCCGAGCCGCTGGAACTCGGCGCCCTGCACCTTGATCCAATGCTCTGCATAGGCGCGGCACTCGCGGCGGAACTCGATCATCGCCGCCGGATCGGACAGGTCCGGCTTCGACTTGCCCTTGGAACGATAATTCTCCTCCTCGATCTTCCATTCGATCGGCAGGCCGTGGCAGTCCCAACCGGGCACGTAGTTGCTGTCGTAGCCGCGCATCTGGAACGAGCGGGTGATGACGTCCTTGAGGATCTTGTTCAGCGCGTGGCCGATATGGATGTTGCCGTTGGCGTAAGGCGGGCCGTCATGCAGCACGTATTTCGGGCGGCCGGCCGATGTCTCGCGCAGGCGCCGGTAGAGGTCCATGTCCTGCCAGCGCTTGACCAGCAGCGGTTCCTTCTCGGGCAGGCCGGCGCGCATCGGGAAATCCGTCCGCGGCAGATAAAGCGTCCTGGAATAATCGATCGTCTCGGCTGTGTCGGTCATCGGTCTGCCACATATTGCCCATGGGCCGCGAAGCCCGGGCGTTCACCTATCATGTTTCGGAAAAAGCGCGAGGGTCTTTTGGACGCGCGAAAAATCCCGGCGGCTCCGGCGGCCTTTATCAGGCCGCCCGGAACACCGGGCCGGTAATTCGTATCGCGATCGCGCGAGGACATGTCATGCGCGCGCTTCTATCGGATGAGCGGTCCGGAATAAAGCCCGTCACATCGAGAAATCGAACCGGTAGCTGGCGGATACGCCGACCGTGAACTGGTCGGACGAGCCGCGCTCCTTCACCAGGCTCGAATCGGCAGCCGGTCCCATCAGCCGCGAATATTCGCCGAAGAGACTGGTCGTCACCCTGTCGGTGGTCTTCCAGGTGACGGCGCCGCCGACGCCGACCGACTTCAGCCCGCCGCCGGGATGGTATTCGCTCAGGCCCGAGGCAGCCGCTTCCGTGGCGTCGACGCCATAATAGGCGTCGAAATAGTCAGAAGAGGCGAAGGACAGGCGTGGGCCGCCGGAGATGCGCACGGCCGGCGTCACGTCGTAAAAGGCATCGGCGGCGACGTCGGCAACGACGCCGTGGTGGGAGCGGATACCCTGGCGCACCTCGCCGCGCACGCGCAGCCAGTCGGTCGGGTAGAATTCGGCGAAACCGCCGATCTCGCCGCCCCAGCGCACCGGGTCGAGACCATCGAGTTCATCGATGTCGTTGTCGCGTCCCCAAAGGATCTTGCCGGTCAGACCGGCGCGCAGGCTGCCGCTGTCATAGAGGCTGAAGGAGATGTTGTCGTTGCGCGAGACGAACCGCGCTTCCGGCCCGACCTTGCCGAGCGAAATGATGGGCTGCGCCGAAAAGAGATATTCCTTGCCGCCCTCGAAATTGGGCGCGACCAGGCCGGTGGCGCCAACGGTCAGGTACCAGTCGCCGTGTATCCAGCCGAACAGCCCGTCGCCGGCACGCGCCGAAACCGGCGCCAGGACAAGCAGGGCCGAAGCCGCAACCGATATGCCGAACCGAGTCATCACAGGCACCATACGCACAACCTACCGTTGACCGGAAGCCATGGCCGGAATCCAGTAAAATTTGAATTAAGCCTGCCTTTCGCCGTGAAGCGCATCGGCTCGCGGACGGATATGGCCCGCCAGTAGACGCGGAACACAACCGGCGCTAGCTTTCGCTTTCCGGTCCGACTTTCCAGCGGTGGAGATTGCGACAATGACCTTGCAAGACGATACCCAAAACGACGCCCTGAAAAATGCCATCGGTTCGACGCGCGACAAATGGGGATGGTTCGTCGCGCTCGGCGTGCTTCTCCTGATCTTCGGCGGCATCGCCTTCGGCAATCTCTTCATCGCCACCGTGGCGTCCGTCTATCTTGTCGGCTGGCTGATGCTGATGGCTGGCATCATCGAGATCATCCATGCCTTCGGCGTCAAGACATGGGGCCGTTTCTTCTACTGGCTGCTGTCCGGCCTGCTCTATGCCTTCGCCGGCTTCTTCGCCTTCTACAATCCCCTGCTCGCCTCGGCGGTGCTCACCTTCATGCTGGCGGTGGCGCTTGTCGCTTCCGGCGCGCTCCGAGCCTGGATCGGCTACCAGCACTGGTCGGAAAAAGGTTCGGGCTGGATCGTCACCGCCGGCGTCGTCACCGCGCTGGCCGGGCTGGTCATCGCCATGCAGTGGCCGGTCAACAGCCTGTGGGTGCTCGGCCTGTTCCTGGCCATCGACCTGGTGTTCCAGGGCTGGACGTTCATCGCCTTCGGGCTGGCTCTGAAAAAGCCGGCCTAGAAAGCTACTTTTCCATCCAGCTCAGACAGCGGGCGCACGCCGGAAAGCAGCGCCCGCGCCTCTTCCTCGTCGCGCTTCATCTGCGCGACAAGCGGCTCCAGTCCGTCGAATTTCTCCTCGCCGCGCAGCCAGCCGAAGAAAGACACGGAACAGATCTCGCCATAGAGATCGCCGGAGAAATCGAACACGAAGGTTTCCAGCAGCGGCGCGCC
>CAZBBT010000254.1:0-3573 GCA_964490065.1 uncultured Mesorhizobium sp.
GGCCGCGGCAGGCGAAGAAGCTTTATTTCGACGTCATCCCGAAAGCGGTGGACGAATATTACGCCTTCCTGTCCGCCTATCCGCGGCAGGAATGGAAGGAACGGCTCGGCAATCCCGTCTGGCACATCCACAACGGCAATCCGCCGAACATCGAACTGCCGGTTTCCTTCGCGCTGCTGCTCAACCTGGTGAGCGCCTCGAATGCCCAGAACAAGGACGTGCTGTGGGGCTTCATCTCGCGCTATGCGCCGGGCGTGACGGCGGCGACGCATCCCGAACTCGACCGTCTGGCGGTCTACGCGATCCGCTACTTCGACGATTTCGTGAAGCCGTCGAAAGTCTATCGCGCGCCGGACGAGGTGGAGCGCGCGGCCCTCGCGGCACTCGCCTATGCGCTCGCCGCGCTGCCGGCGGGCGCCAGCGGCGAGGCGATCCAGAACGCCGCGCTCAACGTCGCGCGCAGGATCGAACGCTATCAGGACCATTCGAAGCAGGCGCCCGAGGGCGGTCCGGGCGTCTCGGTGGCCTTCTTCCAGATGATCTACCAGGTGCTGATCGGCCAGGAACGCGGCCCGCGCTTCGGTTCCTTCGCCGCGCTTTACGGCGTCGATGAAACACGTGCGCTCATCGCGCAGGCTCTGGCTGGTCAACTGGCGGCGTAGCGGCCGTTCCGGATAGATCGAGGATCGAAGGCGCGGCCGGCGTCGTGATCTCGACCGGCGGTGGGGGCGGCGGCAGGTCGGAGAGGTCGGGGGCCGGTCCGAAGATGCCCTTGCCCTTCTCCTCGGCCGTTTCGCCGGCTTGCCTGTAAGGTCCGTCGGCGCGTGCCCTGGCCCAGCCGTTGGTGACCAGCCATGCGCCGATATCCTGCGCGCCGCGACGACAGGATACCGTGGCCGCTTGCGGGCCGCCTTGCGGCGGCAGCGCGCAGACGACGGCGCGCCGCCCCAGGAAAGCGCGAAAAGCGCTGCGGGCGGCGATGCCGCAATTCCATGACTTCCCGGCCGAGTCGGTGCAGATCTCGTCGACGCCGACAATATCGGTGCCTGCAATCGTGATGACGTAGCCCTTGGCTTCTATCCGCCCGGCGGCCGACGCCAGGGGTTCGAACAATGTCGTGCCGTCCCGGACCTTCGGCAGCTTCGGCTTTGGCTTCGGCGGCCCGGCCAGGGCCAGTTCGCTGAGCGGCGGGCGCGGCTCTACCCGCTCGAGTTCGTCCGCCGCAACCGCCGGCGGCGCGATCAGTTCGGGATCGATCGCCCTGGCATGCCAGCGCGCCGGATCGTCGGTCGGACCAAGGGTTAGCCCAGTGGTCGGCCCAGAGGCCGGCTTGAGTTTCGCAGTACCCGGTTCCACGGCATCCGGCTGTGCCGGAGCGTCCACCGACGGGGCGACCGAAACATCATGAGCGGGACGCGAGACAATCCTGTTGCCGACTGCCACGAGGAGGGTCGCGCTGCCGAGCAGCACGACGCCCAGCGCCGTGTGGGCAGCCCGCATCAGCTACTGGCTCGCCCAGACGATGCGCGCCATCCATTCGACGTCGCCGGCGGCGAGTTCGCGCTCGGGATGGTCTGGATTGAGCGAGATCAGCAGAATGGTCGCGGCGGTGCGGCGGCCGAGTATCTTGGCCATGACTTCGCCGCCGCCGGTCTTGACGACGACGCGGTCGCCCTTGTGCAGCGCGACCTCCGGCTCGACGCTCAGCACGTCGCCGTCGCGATAGAGCGGCAGCATGGAATCGCCCTGCACCTTGAGCGCATAGGCATTGTCGCGTCCGGACGCCGGCAGTTCGATCAGGTCGAGGCCCTGGCCTTCGGGAAAACCGGCATCCTCGAAGAAACCACCGGCGCCGGCCTGGGCGAAGCCGAGCAGCGGCACCGAGGATGGCTGCACCGGGAGACGACCTTCGAGCCGGCCGGCCGGATGCGTGCCGACGCGGCCATCGACCAGCGCCATGAATTCGTCGAGCGAAGCGCCGGTCGCTTCCATGATCTTGGCGAGCGATTCGGTCGATGGCCAGCGCGGCCGCCCGTCCGCCGACTGCCGCTTCGACTTGTTGAAGGCGGTCGAGTCCAGCCCGGCCCGCTTGGCAAGGCCGGAGGCCGATAGCGAATAACGCTCGGCGAGCGCGTCGATGGCCGCCCATACGCGGTCGTGCGAGAGCATCATGCTCTCCTCGAACAGGAAAAAATACCTGTTTGTTGTAAGGTTGCGTCAGGGGATTGTCCACAGTACGCCTGCGAAAAGCGCGAAAAATTCAATTGACGCACTCAATCGGCAGCGAGGAGCGTATCCAGATCGCGCGACGCGTGAAGCACGCGAACGACCTCGATTTCCTTGTCCGAGGTACGATAGAAAATGACGTAAGGTACGGACGTCATTTTTCGCAGCCCCGGCCATTTTGGGAAGTAGACCGGCGTCCCATAAAGGGACGTTCCAGAAGGTGGAACGCCTTGTGCTCGATCTGTTGGAGAATTTTTGCAGCCGCCGCTTCATTGTCTGCGGCAACGAAAGCAAAGATTTCATCGAGATCGCGCTCCGCCCGTGGCGCGATGACGAGCCTAAGCGCCATGCTTCGCCTTCAATCTGGCAAAAACCTCTCGGCCGTCCATTCCTTGTCCAGCTTCGAGTTCGCGCAGGCCTTCTTCCAGATCATCCCGCAGCGCAAGATATTTGTGGATGTAGTGCAGCAGGTCGTCGCCGAGTTTCTCCCGCATTTCGTCGGGGAGTTGCTCGGCTTCCTTGATCGCGCGTTCGAGCTTGGTCATCGTCATTCCTCTCGTCCGGCAGCATAGCGCAAGCGCGGAATCCGCGGAAGGGTTTGGCGACTGTGCCCTACGCTGCTTTCCTGTCCTCGCCCTTCGCGTAGGGATCGAAACGACGGTAGAAACTGTCGCCTTTCTCGGCCATGTCGGCGAGCAGCTTCGGCGCCTTGAACTCGGCGCCGTACTTCTTCTGCAACCGCTTGGCCGTCGCCACGAATTCCTTCGCGCCGATGCCGTCGATGTAGGACAGTGTACCGCCGGTGTAGGGCGCGAAGCCGAAGGCGAGGATCGAGCCGACATCGGCCTCGCGCGGATCGGTGACGATCTTCTCCTCCATCACGCGCGCCGTCTCCAGCGCGATGACGGCGAGAAGCCGCTGCTTCAGTTCCTCGAAATCGACGTCTTCCGGCTTCTTCTGCGGATAGAGGTCCTTGAGCCCCGGCCACAGCTTCTTTTTCGCCGGCTTGGCGGGATAGTCATAGAACCCCTTGCCGTTCTTGCGGCCCTTGCGGTCGAACTTGTCGACGAGAATATTGATCAGATCCATCTGCTTCGGGTCGACGGCCTTTTCGCCGAGGTCGCGAATGGTCTGCTTCATGATCTTCTGCGCGAGGTCGATGGCCGTCTCGTCGGTCAGCGCCAGCGGGCCGACCGGCATGCCGGCTGCCTTGGCGGCGTTCTCGATCATCGGAGCCGGCACACCTTCGATCAGCATCTTGTAGGCTTCCGACATGTAGCGCAGCACGCAGCGGTTGACGTAGAAGCCGCGCGTGTCGTTGACGACGATCGGCGTCTTCTTGATCGC
>CAZBBT010000255.1:0-3516 GCA_964490065.1 uncultured Mesorhizobium sp.
GATGATCGGCAGCGCCGAGACCATGTTGCCGATCGGGATCAGCCCGCGTCGCAGGAAAACGAAGCGGTCGGCCAGGATCGCCACGGCAAAGCCTGCCCCACAGCCCGCCGCATAGCCGATCAGGACCGCCTTGAAGATCGTCTGGTTGACGTCCGCCGCCAGCGTTGGGATCGAATTGACCAGCCGTGCCCCGATGGCGCTCGGCGGCGGCAGAAGGATGAAGGGAATGCCGGCGCCGCGCGTGACCGCTTCCCACAGGATCAGGATCCATGCCCCGAAGATCGCCGGCACGATCAGCTTGAGCAGGTTGTCGCCCGCGCGCGAGGCAGGCCGCAGTCCGGAAAGTTCCGCCACGCAGCGCCAGCCGAGCAGCCACGTCGCGCCAAGGACGAGATAATACGGCGTCAGCGCCGTTCCCTCGAAGCCGCCGATGCCGCTTATGAGCAGCCATGCCGGAAGATGCGCGCCGACGAACAGCACCGCCGCCTTCGCCGGCCGCGGCATGCGCAGCATCGACACGAGCGCAGCGACCAGCGGCAGGCCGAGGATCAGGCCCTTCGTGCCGGGATAGGGATAGGCGGCCAGCGCATCCGCTTCCGGCTGCGTCATCGCGCCCGCCGCCATGGCGCCGAGACAGAGCAGGGCCGCCAGCGCTGTCTGCCACGAAGGCTGGAGACGGATCATGCCGGCCTCCCGCCCATGGCGCGCTCGACGATCCGGCCCGCCATCCCGACAAGCACGACCAGCAGTGCGGCGACCACCGATCCCGCCACCAGCGCGGCCCAGATATCGATCGTCTGGCTGTAATAGGAGCCCGCGAGCAGCTTGGCGCCGATGCCGGCGACCGCGCCGGTCGGCAATTCGCCGACGATGGCGCCGACGAGGCTGGCCGCCACCGCCACCTTCATGGAGGCGAACAGGAAAGGCACCGAGGCCGGCACGCGCAGCTTCCAGAAAGTCTGCCAGCGGCTGGCATTATAGGTGTGCATCAGGTCCAGATGCATCAGTTCGGGCGAGCGCAGGCCCTTCACCATGCCGACCGTGACGGGGAAGAAGGACAGATAGGTCGAGATCAGCGCCTTCGGGATCAGCCCGGTGATGCCGACGGCGGCCAGCACCACCACGACCATGGGGGCGATGGCGAGGATGGGAATGGTCTGCGAGGCGATGATCCACGGCATCAGGCTGCGGTCGAGCGTCGTGACATGCACGATACCGACGGCGATCAGGATGCCGAGCGCCGTGCCGAAGGCGAAACCGACCAGCGTGGAAGAGAGCGTCACCCAGGAGTGATAGACAAGGCTGCGCGCGCTGGTGACCTTCACCTGGAACGTATTCTTGAAGAAGTTTGACGCCACCTGATGCGGCGCCGGCAAGGTCGGCTTCTTCTGCGACAGCGTCGCCTCGATGAAATCCATCGTGGTTCGCGTGACGTCGGCCCGCTTGTCCAGATCGCGCTGGAACGGCGCGTTGAGGACGACGGCGAAGACGTACCACAACACCACGGTGCCGGCGAGGATCGTGGTGACGGGGATGATCTTGGAGCGGAGAGAGTCCATGGCGCTACCCAAATCCCCCTCCCCCTTGTGGGGAGGGGTTAGGGGTCGGGGTGCGCTGCCGCTCTTCCATCAAACCCAGCGCGCGCAAAATCTCCTCGATGCAGCCGTCGAATGAGTCCGACAGTTCACCAGTGCTGAGCCGCAGCACTCGATAGCCCTGTCTGGCAAGCCATTCGTCCCGTTCCCGATCTAGACGCTGCCGCTCCGGCTCGAAGTGATGCTCGCCATCGACCTCGATCACAAGCTTATGCTCGTGGACCACGAAATCGACGACGTAGATGCCGATCGGCGCCTGCTTGCGGACATGGATGCCGTACCAGCGACGGAACTCCCGCAGTTCGGCCCACAGCTTGCGTTCGCCGCCGGTCATGGTGCGCAGCAGCCGACGAGCGGGCGGAATGACGCGCGGATCGATAAATGTCGACACGACGCGCTCCCCCACCCCTAACCCCTCCCCACAAGCGGGAGGGGGACTATGTCGAGCTCAATCCTCATAGCTATGCCCTGCCCTCAGGCCATCGCGCACGCGGGCGGCAATGGCCAAGAATTCCGGCGTTTCGCGGATGTCGAGCGGACGCTCCTTCGGCAGCGTCGACTCGATCACGTCGCTCACCCGCCCCGGTCGCGGCGACATCACCACGATGCGGGTGGAGAGATACACCGCCTCGGGAATGGAGTGGGTAACGAAGCAGATCGTCTTGGTCGTGCGCGCCCACAGTTTCAGAAGCTGTTCGTTGAGATGGTCACGCACGATCTCGTCCAGCGCGCCGAACGGCTCGTCCATCAGAAGCAGGTCCGCATCGAAGGCGAGCGCCCGCGCGATCGAGGCGCGCTGCTGCATGCCGCCGGACAACTGCCAGGGATATTTCTTCTCGAAACCGGTCAGATTGACCATGTCGAGGGTACGCTTCACCCGCTCGGCCTGCTCGGCCCTGGACAGGCCGATCACCTCCAGCGGCAACGCCACGTTTTTCTGGATGGTACGCCACGGAAACAGGGCGGCAGCCTGGAACACGTAGCCGTAGGCGCGGGCCTCGCGGGCCTGTTGGGGCGTCATGCCGTTGACCGACATCGTGCCGGCCGTCGGCTTCTCAAGATCGGCGATGACCCGCAAAAGGGTCGTCTTGCCACATCCGGAAGGGCCGATGAAGGAAACGAACTCTCCCTTGCCGATGGTGAGGTCGACATTCGACAGCGCCTGGACCGGCCCGTCATTGGTCTGGAAGGTGAGGCCGAGACCCTTTGCTTCGATGACCGTTTCTGCTGCTGGCTTCAAGCTGGCTCCTGCTGCGGCTGGGGTCAGGCGTAATTCGGTTGCGTGTCAGACACCTGTCGCCGGGATGCCAGTCCTTTCCACCTTGCGCGGCGCGGTGATCTCCTTCCAGGTCGAGAGCGCCCGGTTGACCGCCTGGTAGGGCTCGCGGGCGACGAACTCGCCGTGGCCCGGCCTGGTTTCGACCTTGCCGTCGTCGATCGCAAGCTCTCCGCGCGTGAAGACGAAGCGCGGCGTGCCCGTCACTTCGAAGCCCTCGAAGACGTTATAGTCGATGACCGACTGCTGGCCCTTGGCGGAAATCTTCTTCTTCCGCTTCGGGTCCCACACCACGATGTCGGCGTCGGCGCCTTCGACGATGGCGCCCTTTTTCGGATACATGTTCAATATCTTGGCGATGTTGGTGGAGGTGACCGCGACGAACTCCTCCTTGGTCAGCCGCCCGGTGTTGACGCCGGTGGTCCACAATACCGGCATCCGGTCCTCCAGCCCGCCGGTGCCGTTGGGGATCTTGGTGAAATCGCCGACGCCGGTGCGCTTCTGCTTGGTGGTGAAAGCGCAGTGGTCGGTCGCCACCACCTGAAGCGAGCCGGCCTGCAACCCGGCCCAAAGCGAATCCTGGTGCAGCCTGTTGCGGAAGGGCGGGCTCATCACGCGCCGCGCCGCATGGTCCCAGTCCTTGTC
>CAZBBT010000256.1:0-3509 GCA_964490065.1 uncultured Mesorhizobium sp.
CTGCAGCTCGCCGCAGCTCTGATATGGATGCGCTGAATGTCGATTCAGCCTAGAGCGGCACGACCTTGCCGTCGGACAGCGTCACGCGCCGGTCCATGCGGCTCGCAAGTTCGTGGTTGTGCGTGGCGATCAGGGCTGCCAGCCCGGATTGCCGCACAAGCGCTTCCAGCGCGTCGAACACGTAGGAGGCGGTGCTGGGATCGAGGTTGCCGGTCGGCTCGTCGGCGAACAGCACGAGCGGCGCATTGGCCACCGCGCGCGCAATCGCCACGCGCTGCTGCTCGCCGCCCGAAAGCTCCGACGGCCGGTGCTGCGCGCGCTTGCCGATCTGCATGTAGTCGAGAAGCTGCGCCGCCCGCT
Source organism: uncultured Mesorhizobium sp. (assembly GCA_964490065.1). Taxonomy (GTDB): domain Bacteria; phylum Pseudomonadota; class Alphaproteobacteria; order Rhizobiales; family Rhizobiaceae; genus Mesorhizobium. The sequence goes on from CAZBBT010000256.1 coordinate 361, forward strand.
CGGCTGCCTCCTTCCTCGGCAGCCCCTTTATGAGCTGCGGCATCATGATGTTCTCCAGCGCCGAGAATTCCGGCAGCAGGTGGTGGAATTGATAGACGAAGCCGACATCGTTGCGGCGGATGGCCGTGCGCTCGTCGTCCGAAAGCCGGCCGCAGGCCCGTCCGGCCAGGATCACGTCGCCGGCGTCCGGTCGTTCCAGCAGCCCCGCGGTATGCAGCAACGTCGACTTGCCCGTGCCGGAGGGCGCCACCAGCGCCACAATCTCACCGCGCCGCAGCGAAAAATCCGCACCATTGAGGATGGTGAGCTTGCGAGGCCCCTGCACGTAATGGCGCGCGACATCCTTCAGTTCGATGATGATGTCGCCCTTCATTCGTATCTCAACGCCTCGACCGGCTCGAGCCTCGCCGCGCGCCAGGCCGGAAACAGCGTCGCCAGGAACGACAGCGCCAGCGCCATGAGGATGACGGACAGTGTCTCGCGCAGATCCATGCGGGCTGGCAACTGGCTGAGGAAATAGAGTTCAGGGTTGAACAGTACCGTGCCCGAAAGCCAGGAGAAGAATTCGCGGATGCGCTCGATGTTGAGGCACACGATCATGCCCAGGATAACGCCGGCGATCGTGCCGGCGACGCCGATGGCGGCGCCCGTCATCAGGAAGATGCGCAGGATCGCCCCGCGCGTCGCGCCCATGGTGCGCAGGATGGCGATATCGTGCCCCTTGTCCTTCACCAGCATGACGAGGCCCGAGATGATGTTGAGCGCCGCCACCAGCACGATCAGCGTCAGGATCATGAACATGACGTTGCGCTCGACCTCGAGCGCCGAGAAGAAGGTTTGGTTGCGCTGGCGCCAGTCTGTGAGAAACACCTGCCGTTGCGCGGCTTCCTCTATCTTCGGCTTCAGCGCGTCGACATTGTCGGGGTTGTCAACGTAGATCTCGATGCTCTGGGCCTTGCCTTCCTGGTTGAAATAGAGCTGCGCTTCGGAGAACGGCATGTAAATGATCGAGGAATCGTATTCCGACATACCGACCTCGAAGATGGCCGTGATCGGATAAGCCTTCATCCGTGGCGTGGTCCCAAACGGCGTCGCGTCGCCGTCGGGCGAGATCAGCGTGATGGAGTCGCCCAGCACGAGGCCGAGGTTTTCCGCCATTCGGGTTCCGATGGCGACGCCTTCGGCCTTGTCGAAGCCGACCAGCGAACCCTGCCTGATGTTGTTGGCGACCAGCGTGATCTTACCGAGGTCTTCGCCACGGATGCCGCGCACCAGCGCGCCGGTGCCGGAACCGACATTGCCCTGCGCCAGAACCTGGCCGTCGATCAGCGGCACGGCGTATTTGACGCCCTGCACCTTGTTGATGCGGTCGGCAATCGCGGCATAGTCCTCCAGAGGCATGTCGACGGGCGTGATGATGACATGGCCGTTGATGCCGAGGATGCGGGTGAGCAGTTCGGCGCGAAAACCGTTCATTACCGCCATCACGACAATGAGCGTGGCCACGCCCAGCATGATGCCCAGAAAGGAAATCGAGGCGATGACCGAAATCACCGTCTCCTTGCGCCGCGAGCGCAGATAGCGCCAGGCGACCATGCGTTCGAAACCGGAGAAAGCGCCGGCGCCTACGTTGGCTGCCTTTTCGGGCTTGGCAACGACGGCCGCGGTGTTGCTCACGCGGCCTTCTCCACCGTTGCCAGAAGGTCGTCGACCTTCTTCACCTCGCGCTGGCCGGTCTTGCGGTTCTTCACCTCGACCGTGCCGTCGGCGACGCCGCGCGGCCCGACGATCACTTGCCAGGGCAGGCCGATCAGGTCGGCGGTGGCGAATTTCGCGCCGGCCCTGTTGTCGGTGTCGTCATAAAGCACCTCACGGCCGGCCTTCTCATAGGCCGCCTGCAATTTCTCGCACAGCGCATCGCAGCCGGCGTCACCCGGCTTCATGTTGATGAGCGCGACATGGAACGGCGCCACGGCTTCCGGCCAGATGATGCCGTTCTCGTCATGGCTGGCCTCGATGATGGCCGCTACCAGCCGTGAAGGCCCGATGCCGTAGGAACCACCCGAGACAAAATGATCCTTGCCGTCGGGGCCGGTCACCTTGGCGCCCATCGGCCTGGAATACTTCTCGCCGAAATGGAAGATATGGCCGACCTCGATGCCGCGCGCCGACAGCCGCTCGGCCTCCGGCACCTCGGCCCAGGCCGTCTCGTCGTGCATCTCGTCGGTCGCCGCGTAGGGCGTCGTCCAATCCTTGACGAGGCCGGCTATCTCGCTGTCATTGCCGAAATCGATGTCTTCGCCGGGCACATTCATCGAAAGATATTCGCGGTCGCAGAAGACCTGGCTCTCGCCGGTGTCGGCCAGGATAATGAATTCATGGGAAAGATCGCCGCCGATCGGGCCGGTATCGGCGCGCATCGGGATCGCTTGCAGGCCCATGCGGGTAAAGGTCCGGAGATAGGAGACGAACATGCGGTTGTATGCCGCTTTCGCCCCCTCGAAATCGAGGTCGAAGGAGTAGGCGTCCTTCATCAGGAATTCGCGGGAACGCATGACACCAAAACGCGGCCTCACCTCATCGCGGAATTTCCACTGGATATGGTAGAGGTTGAGCGGCAGGTCCTTGTAGGACTTGACGTAGGCGCGGAAGATTTCCGTCACCATCTCCTCGTTGGTCGGACCATAGAGCATGTCGCGCTCATGTCGGTCCTTGATGCGCAGCATCTCCTTGCCGTAGTCGTCATAACGGCCGCTCTCGCGCCACAGATCCGCCGACTGGATGGTCGGCATGATGATCTCCAGCGCGCCGGCGCGGTTCTGCTCCTCGCGGATGATCTTGCAGACCTTGTCCAACACCCGCTTGCCGAGCGGCAACCAGGAAAACGACCCCGCCGCCTGCTGGCGGATCATGCCCGCACGCAGCATCAGGCGATGGGAGACGATCTCGGCTTCGCGCGGATTTTCTTTAAGGATAGGCAGGAAGTAGCGCGACAGACGCATCAGGGATTCCGTGAGAAAGGACGGCGCGAGGGAATCGGCGCACAACAGGCTGTTTGCAGGGCTTCATAGCCATTTCAAGGCGGAATGGAAACCCGGTGTCCGGGTTCAGGACATATGAGACGGTTGCGGTGTTCCGGTGCTGAAGGA
>CAZBBT010000257.1:0-3469 GCA_964490065.1 uncultured Mesorhizobium sp.
ACGCCCTGCTTGGCCCAGTCGGTGATGTCGAAGCCGAGCGCCTGCACGGCGGTCGGCGGGTCGCCGGCGGTGACGCGGGCGCGCAGCGCGGTCATCGCCTGCTCGCCACCGCCGCCGGCCACCGGCATGTCCTTCCAGGTGACGCCCTGGCTTTCCAGGTTCTTCTTCAGCACGTCGAGCGCCGCGGCTTCGCCGCCGGACGTCCACCAGTGCAGCACTTCGACGGAGCCACCCGCCGCATAGCTCGATACGGCATAGCCGCCGACGAGGCTGGAAGCGAGCATCGTTCCGATAAGCAGTTTGCGCAACATGAACTACCTCCCTTGTTGCAGTTACCGACCGGCGGACATCCGCCGGGACCTTCCCAACTCAGCCGGCCCACCAGGCGGTGCGCTGGCCTCGATGAAACTGGATCGTCTTTTCCTCGGTGTAGTCCTCCACGGCGCGCTTGCCGAGTTCGCGGCCTAGTCCGGACTGCTTGTACCCACCGAAAGGCAGCTCGGGATATCCTTCCATGAAGGTGTTCACCCAGACCGTTCCAGAACGCACCCCCCGTGCCACCGTCATGCAGGTGTCGATGTCCCTGCTCCATACGCCGGCAGACAGACCATAGGGCGTGTCGTTGGCGATGTGCAACGCCTTTTCAATCGATTCAAAGGTCAGCACGGAAAGCACCGGCCCGAACACTTCCTCGCGGGCGACGGCCATGTCCGGGCGAACGCCGGAAACGATGGTCGGGTCGAGATACTGGCCGGCGCTGCTGGGCAGGCCGCAGCCGCCGGCGGCGATGGTTGCGCCTTCTCTCGCCGCCGCCCGGACATAGCCCGAGACCTTCGCCAGATGATCGGTCGAGATCATGGCGCCGACCTTCGTCTCGTCGTTCAGCGGGTCGCCGACGCGGACCTTCGTGGCGAGTGCCTGCACCGCGGAAAGAAAGTCTTCGGCGATGTCCTTGTGGACGATCAGGCGCGAGCCGGCATTGCAGCATTCGCCGGCGTTGAAGAAACCGCCGAACACGGCAGCGTCCGCCGCTGCATCGAGGTCGGCATCGGGAAAGACGATCTGGCCGTTCTTGCCGCCGAGTTCCATCGACACCTTTTTCAGCGACTGCGCGGCAGTCGCCATGGTGAGCTTGCCGACGCGCGTCGAGCCGGTGAACGACACCATCTCGACCAGCGGATGGGACACCATCGGCGCGCCGACGTCGGCGCCCAGGCCTGCCAGCACGTTGACGACGCCTTCCGGCAGGCCGGCTTCGAGCAGCAAGTCGCCGAGCAGGAAGGTCGAGGCCGAGGTCATCTCGCTCGGCTTCACGACCGCCGTGCAGCCGGCCGCGAGCGCGAAAGGCAGCTTCTGGCTGACGATGAGGAACGGGAAATTCCACGGCGTGATGATGGAGACGACGCCGACCGGTTCGCGCACCACGACACCCAGCATCGCGTCGCCGAGATTGGCGTAGGACTCGCCGTGGAGCGTGCGGGCAAGGGCGGCGGCATAGCGCCAGATGTCTGCGGCGCCGGAAATCTCGCTGCGCGCCTGGGCGATCGGCTTGCCCGATTCCAGCGCGTCGAGACGGGCGATCTCTTCCAGCCGCGTCTCGATCAGGTCGGCGGTCTTCAGCAGGATCGCGGCGCGTTCGGCTCCCTTCATGCGCGGCCAGGGGCCGCTCCCGAATGCCTTTTGCGCGGTCTGCACAGCGGCCTCGACATCGGCTTCGCCAGCCTGGGCATAGCGCGACACGACGAAGCCATGGCCGGGCGAGCGGCGCTCAAGGAAGCGTCCGTCGCGGGAATCGACATGCCTGCCGCCGATCAGCAGCTTATAGGCTTTCGGCGGAGCCGAGGCCTCCTTCGGCATGGCGATTTGGAGCGGTGCGTTCATCTGATTTCTTGATTCCGTCCGTGACTCTAGGATCTTGAAAATTCAGGGGTTCTTTTGCCGCGAAATGCTTCGGTTCCGGCTTTCAGGTCCGTCGTTAAAGCGATGAATCCACTCGCTAAGGCTTCGCTTGAAGAGGCTGTTTCTTCGCCGTCGGCGACAGCGATCATCAGCTTGGTCGCCTCGGTGGCGAGCGGTCCGCGTGCGGCGATTTTTTCAGCCCAGGCTTTTGCCTCGGCAAAGGCTTCGCCCGTCTCCACGACACGGTCGACGACGCCGAGCGCCAGCGCTTCCGGCGCGGTGAACACCTCGCCACCCAGCGCCATGCGCCGCACGGCCTGGGCGCCGAAGCGGCGCACCGCGCGCTGCGTGCCGGACCAGCCGGGCACCACGCCGATGGAGGTTTCGGGAAATCCGAGTTTTATCTGGCGCTCGGCGACGCGCAGGTCGCAGGCAGCGGCCAGTTCCAACCCGCCGCCCAGCGCGTGGCCCGACAACACCGCAATGGTCGGCTGGCGCAGGCGCGCGAGGCGGTCGAAGACGCGGTGGCCGTAGCGCACCCACTGATGTTGGAAGTCGGCCGCGCTCATGGCTGCCCACGCCTCGATATCGCCGCCGGCGCAGAAACCCTTGCCCTCACCGCGGACCAGTACGACGCGGACATCGGACGCGGCTTCCGCCTGATCGAGAGCCGTCTCCAACGCCCGCAACATCGGGATGTCGAGCGCGTTGAATTTTTCGGCGCGGCGGAGGGTGACGATGCCGATCGCACCGTCCTGCTCGAAGGTGACAAGGTCAGGCATGGCGGGCCTCATTTACAAGAGGCAGTATAGCCCTAACCATGATTGCCTCCCAACGAAGCGCCGCCATTCAGCGTCAACCCGATCGGCGCATCATGATAGAGTGCCGCCGGCGTGACCTTGAGGTCACTCGCCACCGCCAGCGGGATCTCAGCCTGGGCAAGCACATCGCGGTCGAGATCGATGCCGGGGGCGATCTCCGTCACCAGCAAGCCGTCCGGCGTCAGCTTCACGACGCAGCGCTCGGTGACATAGGTGACGTCCTGCCCTTGGGCTACGGCGCGGCGGCCGGAAAAGGAGACATGCTCGACCTCGCCGACCACCTTCTTGACCTTGCCCTCCTTGTCGATGCGGACGGCGCCGTCGACAACCGAAAGCCTGGCGCCGGCATTGAAGAAGCCGGAAAAGACGATCTTCCTCGCTCTAGCTGTGATGTCGACGAAGCCGCCGCAGCCGGCCGTCACATGCGGGCGGACGGAAAGCTTCGAGACGTTGACGGAGCCGTTGCGGTCGATCTGCAGGAAGGAGAGCAGCGAGGCGTCGAAGCCGCCGGCCTGGAAATAGGTGAACTGGTGCGGCGAGGGCATGATCGCCTCGGCGTTGGAGGCGCAGCCGAACTTGAAGTCGAGCAGCGGCACGCCGCCGACCGCGCCCTGTTCGATGACCCAGGTGACCTTGCCGTGCTGGCCTTCCTCCAGAAGGATGCGCGGCACGTTGGCGGAGATGCCGAAGCCGATGTTGACGGCCCAGCCGTCGGCAAGCTCCATCGCGATGCGCCGCGCGATCACCTT
>CAZBBT010000258.1:0-1530 GCA_964490065.1 uncultured Mesorhizobium sp.
CCACCAGCCAGAGCGTCTGCACCTTTCGCGGACGTTTGGTCAGCAGGTAGGTGAAAGGGAAGGCGATGACGATGCAGCAGACAGCAACCGTCACCGCCAGCATCAGCGAGAAGCCGAGCACTTCGCCGAAGAAGGCGGAAAGGAAGCGGACATAGTTGTCGAACACGAAATCCGGCTTGTAGAAGCCGGCCGGATCGCGCTTGAAGAACGACACCGCGATCATGATCGAGAACGGCACGACGAAGAAGAAGACGAGCATCAGCGCCGGGAAGGCCAGCGGCGCGTAGTCTGCAACTGTCCGGGGCGGCTCGCGCCTCATGACTTCACCACCACGCAGCTTTCGGCGGGCAGAAGCACCCCGACCGTCTGCCCGACCTGAACGTCCGGCCGCTCGCGCGGCGTGGCCACCGCGGTAATGGTGGCGTTGCCGGCCTGGACAAAAGTCTCGATCGTGCCGCCGAGGTCGCGCACGAAATTCACCGTTCCGTCGAGCGTGCCCTTGCCGGGTGCGGTCAGCCGCACGTCTTCCGGCCGGATCGAGACCGATGCTTTCACCAAGCCGGAGGGCAGAGCCATATCCGGAACCGCCGCGCCGAGCACGGTGGCACGGCCTGCGCCGTCTGTCTCGACCGGCAGCAGATTGGTGATGCCGATGAAGTCGGCGACGAAGGCATCGGCCGGCTTGCGGTAGATGTCGATCGGCGCCGCCGCCTGCAAGATACGCCCCTTGCCCATGACGACGACGAGGTCGGCCATGGTCATGGCCTCGCGCTGGTCGTGGGTGACGACGATGGTGGTGATGCCAAGCCGCTGCTGCAATTGCCTGAGTTCCACCTGCATGGCCTCGCGCAGCTTGGCGTCGAGCGCCGACAGCGGTTCGTCGAGCAGGAACAGCTTCGGCGACAGCGCCAGCGCACGCGCGATCGCCACGCGCTGGCGCTGGCCGCCGGAAAGTTTCGTCACCGGCCTGTCGGCGAAGCCGGGCAAGTGGATCATCGCAAGCAGTTCGTCGACGCGCTTCTTCTGCTCCTCCTTCGAGGCGCCGCGGATGCGCAGCGCATAGGCGATATTGTCGCCGACGCTCAGATGCGGGAACAGCGCCAGCGACTGGAATACCATGCCGAGGTTGCGCTTGTGCGTCGGCAGCGCGGTGATGTCGTCGCCGTCGAGCACAATGGCGCCGGCGCTCGGTTCCTCCAGCCCGGCGATCATCCTGAGCAGCGTGGTCTTGCCGCAGCCGGACGGCCCGAGCAGGCAGACGAACGTGCCGTGCGGGACGGCGAGGGTGACATCGTCGACGGCGGCGAAATCGCCGAAGCGCTTTGTGATGGCATTGATGGACAGGCCGGACATGAAGGATTTGTCTCCGTATGCCGGTGAAAAGTTCGCGCGGGCGGGTAGAGCTGCTTGCTCTCTCCCCGTTCACGGGGAGAGATGCCCGGCAGGGCAGGAGGGGCGGCGCTTAACTGTGAAAGTTTGGCTCTGGCCCCCAAACCGCCCCGGCGGCCCCCCGATACCCCCCCAAGGGGC